>NZ_JBVHMU010000012.1:0-102680 GCF_055558275.1 Streptomyces sp. NPDC025806
CAGTTCCCCGCGCCCCTGATGAGGCTGCGCCTCATCGGGGAAATGCGACCCGAAGGGTCTGCATTTCAGGGGCGCGGGGAACTGCGCGACCAGCCACGACGAGACCCGCGCCCGACCGCGACGAGCACCCCGCAGACGAAGAGGCGCCGTCCGCTCAGCCCACCGCCAGGTGCCCCGTTTCGTTCCAGGACTCGATCGCCGGCTCCCCGTACGCCCACCCCAGTACGGACAGGGACGTCGGGTTCAACCGGATGCGCGCCGCGAAGTCGAGCGGCAGCCCGAGCCACCGCGCCCCGATCGACCGCAGGATGTGCCCGTGGGCGAACACCAGCACGTCCCGGTCCGCGGAACGGGCCCAGGAGACGACCTCGTCCGCCCGCGCCGAGACCTCCGCCAGTGACTCCCCCTCGGGCACCCCGTCGCGCCAGATGAACCAGCCGGGCCGCAGCTCCTGGATCTGCGCGGGAGTCAGACCCTCGTACGCCCCGTAGTCCCACTCCATGAGCGCGTCCCACGTGGTGGCCCGCTCCCCGAACCCGGCCAGCGCGCACGTCTCGCTCGCCCGCACCAGCGGCGAGGTCCGCACCTCGACGCCGGGCAGCCCGTCGTACGGCGCGCGGTGCAGCCGCTCGCCGAGCAGCTTCGCGCCGCGCCGGCCCTCCTCCAGGAGCGGGATGTCCGTCCTGCCGGTGTGCCGTCCGGACAGGGACCATTCCGTCTGTCCGTGCCGGGCCAGCAGGATGCGCGGTGCCATGGGGGGCCTTTCGCAGTTCAACGGTTCGGGAGGGACCCGTTCATCATCGCGCAACCTCGCCGGGGACCGCCCGCCGGGCAACCCGGCCGTCGATCTCGGCGTCTACGAGGGTCAGAGGTCACCCACCAAGGACCTCATTCACGCCGTAGGGTGACGAAGTGGCCGGAGGCCGCCGACGAGGGAAGAGGGGGAGCGGCCCGCATGTCGCAGACCGACGACGACGCAGCGCACGCCGGGGACATACCCGGAGCGAGGCTGCGCTGGTGGACCGAGCTCCCGCTGATCTTCCTCGTGTACGGCGTGTACACCGCCGGCCGGCTGCTCGCCCGCGGCGACGTGAGCACGGCCGTCGACCACGGCCTCGCGATACTCCGGGCCGAGAAGGCGGTCCACCTCAATCTCGAACATCCGCTGAACCGGCTGTTCACCCGCGAGGCCTGGATCGGCGTCCCCGCCGACTTCTGGTACGCCTCGCTGCACTACCTGGTCACGCCGGCGATCCTCGTCTGGCTGTTCCGCCGCCGCGCCCATGTGTACCGCGCGGCCCGCACCTGGCTGATGACCTCGACGCTGATCGGCCTGATCGGCTTCACCCTGCTCCCGACCTGCCCGCCCCGCCTCCTCACGGCCGGCTACGGGTTCGTCGACACGATGGCCCAGTACAGCGCGTACGGCTGGTGGGGCGGCGCGGCGAGCGCGCCCAAGGGCATGGGCGGGATGACGAACCAGTACGCGGCGATGCCCAGCCTGCACGTCGGATGGGCGCTGTGGTGCGGGGTGATGCTGTGGCGGCACGGACGCGGCCCGCTCGCGCGGACGGCGGCCGTCGGCTATCCGCTGATCACCACGATCGTCGTCATGGGCACGGCCAACCACTACTTCTTCGACGCGGTCGCGGGCGCCGCCGTGATGGGCGTGGGTCTGCTGCTCACGAAGCCGGTCCAGCGGGCCGCCGGGCGGGTCCGGGACAGGGTCGCCGCGGTGCTGGCGAACGGCTCGTGGGCCGCCCCTTCCGCCACACGTTCCTCGATTGTCAGTGGAGAGTGCCAGACTTCGCCGGGTGAGCGAATTCCCCGACAGCGCAAGGGTGCCCCGACCCACGACACCGGTGACGGGGCTGCGGCACCAGCTCGCTGAGCTGCGCGGCCCGGACCGTCCCCCGCGCCCGCTGGACGCCCGCGCCCTGGCCGCCCTCGCGGCGAACCCGGGGTGCGACCGGCGCGCGCTCCTGGACGGGGCGGGCGTCGACAAGGCGTGGCTCGCGGACGCGCTGGGGGCGCCCTCGGCGTTCGGCCAGTCCCAGTTCGCGCTGGCGCGGGGGAACGTGTTCGAGGCGCGGGTGAAGGCGGACGGCGGCACGCAGCTGCTGCGGCTGGTGCACGAGCGGGTCGGTCCGGCGAGCGCGCCGGAGCCGGTGGGTGAGCTGGTCTCGGCGCCCGATCTGTCGGCGGCCGGTCCGCAGGGCCGTACGGCACGGACCGCGCTGGCGCTGCGCGAGGCCGCGCAATCGCCGGGCACGTGGACGTTCCTCGCCCATCCGATGCTGGCGCTCGACGTGGCGGGCAGCCCGGCCTTCCTGGAGCCGGACGCCGTCGTGGTGCATCCGGACGGGAGCTGGACGGTCGTCGAGATCAAGTCGTTCCCGATGATCGACGGGGCGGCGGACGCGGCGAAGGTCGGGGCGGCGGCCCGCCAGGCGGCCGTGTACGTACTGGCCCTGGAGCAGGTCGCACAGCGGCTGCCCGGCCCCGCGGCCGAGGTCAGGGTCCGGGACCGGATCGTGCTGGTGTGCCCGAAGGACTTCTCGAACCTGCCGGCGGCGTCCGCGGTCGACGTGCGCAAGCAGCTCGCGGTGACGCGCAGGCAGCTGGCCCGGCTGACCCGGATCGAGGACATCGCGGCGGCGCTCCCGCCGGGCACGGCCTTCGACCCCGAGCTGCCCGCGGCCGAGCTGGCGGCGTCGGTGGAGGCGGTGCCGGCGACGTACGCGCCGGAGTGCCTGGCCGCGTGCGAGCTGGCGTTCCACTGCCGGGAGCGGTCCCGGGCCGCGGGTGCGGTGACGGCGCTCGGCCGGCCGCTCCGCGCCGAGCTGGGCGGCCTGACGACGGTGGACGCGGTGCTCGCGGCGGCGCACGGCGAGGGCGGCGATCCGGCGGACCCGACGGTGGCGGCGCTGCGCCGGGCCGCCGCGCTGCGGGCCGAGGCACTGAGCGGCAAGGAGTGGCAGCGGTGAGTCTGATCAACCATCTGGCCCGGCTGGAGGCCACGAGCACGGGACGCGCGCAGCCGACCGCCACGGTGCGGCACCGGCATCTGTCCCAGCGCCCGCTGGTCCTCGTGCCGCTGACGACCGCGGGCGAGACGGGCGCCCCGCTCGGCGCGCTCGTCGGCACGGAGCGGACGTCGCCGCGCCTGCTCGTGGTGCCGCAGCCGCGCGACCGCGACCTGCGCTTCGCGTTCCTCACCCGGCTCGCGGACGAGGTGCTGCCGTATCTGGACGGGTTCGCGGCGGACGTCGAACTGACGGAGCGCAACGAGACGGACGCGGAGACCGGCAAGAAGGTCAAGGTCGAGGTGGAGCTGTGCGCGGACGCGCCGCAGCTGATCGTGCCGAGCCGGGCGGGCGTCGAGTTCGTCCGGCTGCTCGGCCGGTCGATGCGGTTCCGGCGCACCGCCGAGCAGGATCCGGAGGCTCCGTATCCGGCGCCGCCGCACGTGCCGCTGCTGGGGCGCTGGCTGACGCACTTCGGGGAGCGGGCGCGCGTGCCGGGCTCCGCGCTGCTCCTGGCGATGACGGACCTGCTGTCGCGGCACTGGGCGACGGGCCAGTCCAGCCTGGAGGACCAGCACCTGGGCGCGCTGCTCGCCTGGATCGACGCCCCGCAGGGCACATCGGGCGCGGCGGCGGCCGAGCGTGCGGAGCGGGGCCGGGACGAGCGGGGCCAACTGCTGTGCCCGCCGGCCGGCCCGGCCACGGACCCGGCGTTCGACAACAAGCTGCTCGCGCCGGCGATCGAGCGCTACGACCGGGCGCGCACGCGCATGGCGGCGGCCGAGGACGCGATCGAGGCGGACGGCCGGCTCGCCGAACTGACGGCGGCCGAGCGGGAGATCCACGCCCTGGTCGAGTCCCGCACCCGGCCCACCTGGGACGCGGTGTGGCGCGGCCTCGACGTGCTGTGCACGCTGCCCGAGGGCGGGCACGCGGCGGACCGCTGGACGCGGGACCGCTGGTCGTTCACGATGCACCGCGACCGGGTGGCGGCGGGCGAGCCCCCGCAGCCGCGCCGCGACGACGCGGTGACGGCGGCGAACAAGCTGGCGACGCGGGAGCGCGAACAGGCCCGGCTCGACGCGCAGGAGGCGCTCGACGACCCGCTGGTGATGGCCGGGCGGCGGCTGGCCGGGGAGGCGTTCGCGGGCGAGGTGACGGAGGTCGTGGCGGCGTACAACGACAAGAAGCGCCCGCGTCCGCTCGTCACGGTCCACACGGACGACCGGCCGCACCTCGCGGAGCGCGTGAAGGTGTACCGCTCGCTCGAAGGCAAGCCGCAGAGCGCCGAGTTCGTGGCGTACGAGGGCGAGGACGCGGTGGTGCTGCGGATCCTGGACAAGATGGGGCGCGGCAAGGAGCCGGAGGAGGGTTCCGTGCCGCGGAAGGGCGACCGGGTGTGCTGGACGCTGTTCGAGCACGAGCAGCGCGGCGGGCCGAAGCTGCCGGATCCGGAGGCGACGCCGTGGACGCACGGCGGGCCGCCCGGGGCGGGCGCGGAGGCACCGGACGCGACGACGGCGGAGGACATCCTGTGAGCACGGTGAGCACGCCGGACACGTTCGACCCGGGCGCCGAGGCGTCCCGGGCCACCGAGGGCATCCTGCGCGACACGCTGCACGGGGACGCGCGCGGTGTCGTCGTCGACTCCCCGCCCGGCGCCGGGAAGTCGACCCTCGTGGTGCGGGCCGCGCTCGAACTCGCGGACGCGGGACGCCCGTTGATGATCGTCGCGCAGACGAACGCGCAGGTGGACGACCTCGTCGTACGGCTCCACGACAAGAGCCCCGAGCTGCCCGTGGGCCGCCTGCACAGCAGCGACGCCGACGCGTACGACAAGGCCCTGGACGACCTGCCGAACGTCCGCACCTCGGCGAAGGCCGGCGATCTCGCGCCGCTCCCGGTCGTCATCTCGACGGCCGCGAAGTGGGCGCACGTGAAGGTCGACGCGCCGTGGCGGCACGCGATCGTCGACGAGGCGTACCAGATGCGGTCGGACGCGCTGCTCGCCGTGGCGGGGCTGTTCGAGCGGGCACTGTTCGTGGGCGACCCGGGGCAGTTGGACCCGTTCTCGATCGTGGGCTCCGAGCAGTGGGCGGGCCTGTCCTACGACCCGTCGGCCTCCGCGGTGTCGACGCTGCTCGCGCACAACCCCGAACTGCCGCAGCACCGCCTCCCGGTGTCGTGGCGGCTCCCCGCGACGGCGGCGCCGCTGGTGTCGAAGGCCTTCTACCCCTTCACGGAGTTCCGCAGCGGCACGGAGGAGGGGGACCGGGCGCTGGACTTCCGCGTCCCGTCGGACGGTTCGGGCCCGGACCGGGTGATCGACGAGGCGGCCCGCTCCGGCTGGGGCCTGCTCGAACTGCCCGCGGCGCACACCCCACGCACGGACCCGGAGGCGGTGCGGGCGGTGGCTCTCGTCGTACGGCGCCTGCTCGACCGGGAAGGGGTGACGTACTCCGAGCGGGAGCCGCGGGAGGGAGCGCTGACCGCGGACCGGATCTGTGTCGGCACCGCGCACCGCGACCAGGCGGCCGCCGTACGGGCCGCACTCGCGGAGCTGGACGTCACGGGGGTGACGGTCGACACGGCGAACCGGCTGCAGGGCATGGAGTTCGACGTGACGGTGGTCCTGCACCCGTTGTCGGGCCGCCCCGACGCGACGGCCTTCCACCTGGAGACGGGCCGCCTGTGCGTCCTGGCGTCCCGCCACCGCCACGCCTGCATCGTCATCAGCCGCGCCGGCATCCCCGACCTCCTCGACGCCCACCCGTCGACGGACCCGGTCCAACTGGGGGTCGCGGTGAAGTTCCCGGACGGCTGGGAGGCGAATCACGCGGTGCTGGAACGGCTGTCGCGGCATCGGGTGGCTTGGAGACCCTGAGGTGCGAGGCCATCGGGTGACCTGGAGACCCTGAGGCCAGGCCACCGGACGGAGTCCGGCACGCCGCCGGAGGCGGCCGAAGAAGACAGCCCGGACGGCTGGGAGGCGAATCACGCGGTGCTGGAACGGCTGTCGCGGCATCGGGTGACCTGGAGACCCTGAGGCGCGAGGCCATCGAGCGGCGTGGAGACCCTGAGGCCAGAGGGTGGTCTTGCGGAGTGCCGGACAATGAAGACGTAGCCGGAACCAAGGAGGACCACCATGGCGGAGCCCGAGCGGCCCCGTAGCCCGCAGCCACGGTTGCGGCCCGCCCCGCTGATCTTCGAGCCCGCGGAGGCCACCGCGGACCCGGAGCACTTCTTCGACCTGGAGTCCATCGCGGACCCCCGCGAGCTGCTCGGCCGGGCGACCGAGCTGACCCATGCCTTCCGCGCGGCGGCGGACCGGTCCATGGAGTTCCAGGCGATCGCGGCCGCACAGCTCGCCGATCCGCGCCGGTTCGACCGGCTGACCACGGCGGACATCGCGGAGCGCGCGGAGTGGACCGAGGACTATGCGAAGAAGATGGTCGAGTTCGGCCGTGACCTGCTGCGCGGCGCCCGGGACGACACCGACTGACCGTCCGTAATGACCTGGTGGCATATGCCGAGGGGGCAAGATACTCCGCCCCGCCCCCTCCTGTCCCGAATTCCCGCAACTCTCGGGAAGCGGGCTCTCACAGCCCGTAGATGTAGGGGACATGAGCACCGCACACCCGCACCTCATGCCGCCGGCCACCGCGTTCCAGGACCACCTCGACGCCTCGGGGCTCACCCCCGAGGGCGCCGCGTGGCTCGCCTCGGCCGGAGCGTATCCGCGTTCGACGCTGGCCGACTGGGAGTCCCGCCCCGACGCCCCCGTGGTGCTGCCCTGCGGCTCCGTCTTCGACGTGGTGAACGTGCCGGCGATCTTCGGCCGGCGGATGCTGGACCGGTTGTGGGACCAGGGGCCCGGCTCGGGTCCGGTCGCCGCGCACCGGGGGCGCATGCTCCTCTTCACGGCGCCCGGTACGGCTCAGCGGCTGCCGTCGCTGCTGGAGTGGGAGGAATGGGGCCCCGCGGTGCCGCCGCTGCTGTGTCACGGCCCCGGCGACGCGGTGACCGTGCCCGCGCCGTTGTCACCCGCGCCGCCGCACGCGCGGTCCCGCTGGGTGGTGGCTCCGGACACGCGCCGGCCCTGGCTGCCGGGGCCCGAGGTGCTGCTCTGGGCCTGCGTCCGGGCGGCCCGGGCGACGGTGCGCATATCGATTTCTCGGTCCGCCGATCGCGATGCTAATGTCTACGACGTCAGCCGGCGCCATTAGCTCAGTTGGTTAGAGCAGCGGACTCTTAATCCGCGTGTCCGGGGTTCGAGTCCCTGATGGCGCACCGACAGCAAGGCCCCTCGCAAGCAGCGGGGGGCCTTCGCTTTTGCGACTCCGTCGCGGAGTGCGCCCTCCAGGGGCGCGGGGAACTGCGCGACCAGCCACGACGGCGCAGCACTCAGCGACGATGCTCAGCCCCTACGGCGGCTACGCCTTGGCCGAGGCCGACCGATTCGCGCACCCGGCACCTGGGTGCCGCCTTGCCCACCCGTGCCGCCCCAGGCGGCAGACTGCCCAAGGCTGGGTCGACCCGACCGGATACGCGCCCGGAACCGGAGGGGCCCGGCGGGGGCCCAGGCGCGTGCTCAGCCCGTCGTGATCTTCACGTTCCAGGAACCCGAGCGGGTGCGGTCCTCCGCTTCGATGCGGAGGTGTTCGCCGGGGACGGTGAAGCTCTCGCCCACCTCCAGGGGCGCGTCGGCCAGGGGCGGGTAGACGGATTCGCCGTAGCAGGCTCCCGTGCCCGGGTGCGTGTCGAGGACCTGGACGGGACCCTCGCCGGAAGTGGAGTCGCTGCGGACCCGGTAGACGAGGATGCCCCGCGTGCAGGTGCCGGTGTCGTTGCCGGTGCCTCCGCGCGCCTCGACGGCGATCGCACTGGACGGCCCCGTACGGACGACGGCGAGCTTCGTCCCGTCCCCCGTGCCGAACGCCGCGCCCCGCGCGTCCGGCCCCGTGCTCAACGGCTCCAGGGTGAGCCGCGTGGGCCCGGTCGCGCTGACGCAGCGGACCTGCCCCGGGTCCAGCCACCCCAGCTTCCACTTGTGCCAGCCGAACAGGTCCGGCGCGAGCCCGAACTGGCTGCCCATGACGTCCCAGTCCCCCACGTACGTGTCCCAGTCCCCCTTGCCGTCGGAGGGCCGGTGATAGAGGTCGGGGAGGTCGAAGACGTGCCCGGTCTCGTGGGCGAGGACGTTGCGGTCGGGCGGGTGACGTTCGAAGACCGTGACGACGCGCTGGATGTCCGTGCCGTCGGCGCGCATCGGCCGGTCGAAGTTGACGACCTTCGTGGCGTCGGAGTCGACTCCGGGCGCGTCCGGGTCGGCGACGAGGTAGACGACGTCGTACTTGCTGAAGTCGGTCACCGGGTCGGCGGCGGCGAGCGCGTCGCGCAGGTAGTCGCTGCGGTGCGCCGCGCTCCAGTCCCGCTTTATGGCGTACGAGGTCGAGGCGTGCGGCATCTGGATCCAGCGGGTCTGCGGATGCGGCACAAGTTCGAAGCGCCCGTAGGAGGCCCGCTCGAAGAACTGGGTGGTGGCCGGGAAGTGGTCGGCGGCCAGTTCCTGCGGGCTGGTCTGCGGCGGCGCGTCGGGGAAGGAGAGGAAGACCATCACGGCGTCGAGCCGCTTGCCGGGTCGCGGATACGCCTCGTTCCAGGTGTCGAGGCCCTCGGAGTGGTGGGCGGCGGTGCGCTCCAGGGCGCAGGGACCGCCGTAGGGGGCGGCGGACGCGGGGCCCGCGACCAGACCCGTGGCGGCCAGGGCGGTGAGAGCGGTGAGCGCCGCCGCGACAGCGCGCGGCCGGGGCTTCTCCACTCCCCCGGGTGGCTGCGGACGCGGCAAGTCGACCTCCGGGTGGGGAAAGCGGGACACCCCACCCAGACTGTGGGTGTTTGTAGGACTGCGCCCTCTTTATCTGGCCCGGACGAGTGACGGGGTGACACGCCGGGCGGTCACAGAACGTCACAGCCGGTCGGGCTGTGCACGGACCTCGGCACGACCGCGACGCACCTTGAGCAGAAACGATCTGGCACGGGGTCACCCGGCAGGCGCGGTGCGGCCGGTGGGCCTGCGCAGGCTGGATGGGCCGTCCGGCCTGCCTCTATGATCGGCACACTTTCTGCCGGGACCCGGCCGCACCAGATCACGCATCCAGACGACGCACAGCGGGAGCGAGCGGTGAGCGCACAGCCAGAAGGGCCCACGACCGCGACGGAAACCTGCCCGCCCGGCCCGCGCCCCGGCCACACCCTCACGGAGAGTGCCGAGCGGGCCCAGGAGGCGCAGGCGAGGAACCCGCTGCGGTCCGCGTTCCTCGCCTCGCCGCTGGCGATGGTCGTCGTCGACCCGGCGGGCCGGATCGAGGCGGCCAACACGGCGGCCCGCGTCCTGCTCGACGGCGCCGGCCGCGACGCGCTGACCGGCCGGGACGCCGCGGAGCTGCTCGACCTCGGTTCGGACCCGCGCACCTGGAACGCGTACCGCGAGGTGCTGCGCGGCCGGCAGGCCCGGCTGACCCGCACCCGCCGGCTCAAGCACGCCTCGGGGCACTCGGTGTGGGCGCAGATCACGGTCGGCCCCGTACCGGGCACCGAGACCACGCTGATCTCGCTCACCGACATCAGCGCCCGCCGTGAACTCGCGGCGCGGCTGCGGCACTTGGAGATGCACGACCCGGTGACCCGGCTGCCCAACCGGGCGCTGTTCTTCGAGCGGGTCACGGCCGCGCTGGAGGCGGGCGCGTACGAGGGGACGGGCGCGACCGGGCGGGTGGGCGTGTGCCATCTCGACCTCGACGGGTTCAAGGCGGTCAACGACACGCTCGGCCACCACGTCGGCGACCGGCTGCTGACCGCGGTCGCCGACCGGCTCAGCCGCTGCGCGGAGCGGGCCGCCACGGCGACGGGGACGCCGCTGGTGGCCCGGCTCGGCGGTGACGAGTTCGCGCTGCTGGTGGAGGACTCGACCGGTACCGAGCAGCTCGCGGATCTGGCGGAGTCGGTGCTCTCCGCGCTCCAGGAGCCGTTCGACCTGTCGGGGCAGCGGCTGTCGATGTCGGCCTCGATCGGGGTCGTGGAGCGGCATGTCGCGGGGACCACGACGACGGGTCTGATGCAGGCCGCGGACACGACGCTGTACTGGGCGAAGGCGGACGGCAAGGCGCGCTGGACCCTGTTCGACCCGGAGCGCAACGCGCACCGGATGACACGGCAGGCGCTCTCCTCGGGGCTGCGGCCGGCGGTGGAGCGCGGGGAGTTCGTGCTCGAGTACCAGCCGCTGGTGCGGATGGCCGACGGCGGGCTGTCCGGGGTGGAGGCGCTGGTGCGCTGGCGGCACCCGCGGTTCGGCCTGCTCACGCCGAATCGGTTCATCGGTCTGGCCGAGGAGGACGGGTCGATCGTGCAGCTGGGGCGGTGGGTGCTGCGGACCGCCTGCCGGCAGGCGCGGGCCTGGCAGGTGGCGCACCCGGAGGCAGAACCGGTCGTCGTCAGCGTGAACGTGGCGGTGCGTCAGGTCTGGGACTCGGATCTCGTGGCCGACGTGGCGCAGATCCTGGAGGAGACACAACTCCCGCCGCGTCTTCTGCAGTTGGAGCTGACCGAGTCGGCCGTGATGGGGTCGGCGGGGCGGCCGTTGCAGGCGCTCCAGGCGCTCAGTGACATGGGGGTCGCCATCGCCATCGACGACTTCGGCACCGGGTACTCGAACCTCGCCTATCTGAGCCGGCTGCCGGTGTCGGTGCTGAAGCTCGACGGATCGTTCGTGCGGGGCTTCCAGGACGGCGGCGGCCAGGGCGGCGCGGCGGCGTCCGACCCGGCCGACGCGATGATCGTCGAGGCGCTGGTGCAGCTGGCCCACCGGCTCGGGCTCTCCGTGATCGCGGAGTGCGTCGAGACGTCGGAGCAGGCGGAGCGGCTGCGCCGGATCGGGTGCGACACGGGTCAGGGCTGGCTGTACTCGCGGGCGGTCGCCGCGGAGGGGATCTCCGCGCTGCTGGCCGGGAGCGCCGCCTAGGCAGGCTCCCGGCCGGCGGGGGCGGGCGTCAGGCGCCGGCGCCCGGGAGTCCGTAGGCGTCGGCGATCAGCTCGTACGAGCGCAGGCGGACGTCTCCGCTGTGGGCGTTGGCCGTCAGCATGAGCTCGTCGGCGCCGGTGCGCTTGTGAAGGTCGTCGAGTCCGGAGCGGACCTCGTCGGGGGTGCCGTGGATGACATTGGAGTTCCAGGTGCGGATGAAGTCGCGCTCCATCTCGTTGAACGCGTACGCCTCCGCCTCCTCCGGGGTCGGGACCAGGCCGGGGCGGCCGGTGCGCAGCCGCACCATGTTCAGGGCCGCGGCCATCACCTGGCGGCGGGCCTCGGTGCCGTCGTCGTCGGTGGCGAGCGCGGAGACGCCGATGAGGGCGTACGGCTCGTCGAGGACGGCGGAGGGCCGGAACGAGGCGCGGTAGAGGTCCAGGGCCGGGATCGTGTTCTGCGCGGAGAAGTGGTGCGCGAAGGCGAACGGCAGGCCGAGGCTGCCGGCCAGGCGGGCGCTGAAGCCGGAGGAGCCGAGGAGCCAGACCGGCGGGCGGTGCGGGTCCTGGACGCCACCGGGGGACGTGGCCTGGACCGGGCCCGGGACGGCGTGGATCTTGGCGTACGGGTGTCCGTCGGGGAAGTCGTCGTCGAGGAAGCGGAGCAGCTCGGCGAGCTGCTGCGGGAAGTCGTCGGCGCCCTCGTTCAGGCGCTCGCTGCGGCGCAGGGCGGCGGCGGTGGCGCCGTCGGTGCCCGGGGCTCGGCCGAGGCCGAGGTCGACGCGGCCCGGGGCCATCGCCTCCAGCGTGCCGAACTGCTCCGCGATGACCAGCGGGGCGTGGTTGGGGAGCATGACGCCGCCGGAGCCGAGGCGGATGCGGTCCGTGTGGGCGGCCAGGTGGGCCAGGATCACGGCGGGGCTGCTGGAGGCGACGCCGGGCATGGAGTGGTGCTCGGCGACCCAGTAGCGGTGGAAGCCGCGGCGCTCCGCGAGGCGGGCGATGTCGACGCTCGTGCGGAGGGCGTCGGTGGCGGTGCGGCCGGCGCCCACCGTCACCAGGTCCAGGACCGAGAGGGGGGTGGGGGCGGTGCCGGTGGCTGCGCCGCGGATGTCGTCTGGGGTGGGCGGCACGGATCCTCCTGCTACGGGTGCCTGTACTCAACGCCCGCTTTAACGGAGGCGGTCTCCGGTTTATTCCCCTGTTCTCCGGCTGCGGCCCGGTGGGGCTTCTCGCGCCCCGCGGCGGAGTCGCTGATGGACACAGCCCCGCACCCCTGGAAGGCTGCGGCTTCGCCGCGCCTTCCCCCGATGGCAGGCGCCCCGCGCCTTGATCGGGGAAATGCGACCCGAAGGGTCTGCATTTCAGGGGCGCGGGGAACTGCGCGATCAGCCCCCACCGACCCGCGGGCGAAGGTCTACGCCTGGATCAGCGGTGCCTTCGTGAAGAGCGCACCCAGGAGCGGAGCGTTGACGCGGCGGTCGGCGAGGCGCAGGGCCTCCCAGACGGTGACCTGGTTGGCGGTGAGGACCGGCTTGCCCAGTTCCCGTTCCAGGGCGGCGATGTAGGACGCCGTGTGAAGGGCCGTGTCGGGGAGGAGGATCGCCTCCGCCTCGGGGTGGTCGCCGGCGCGGGCCATGGCCAGGACCTCGTCCCAGCCCCACGTGCCGACCTCCGCCGCGGTGATGATCCCGCTCCCCCGCACGGAGAGCACCTCCGCCCCCGCCGCCGTGAGGAACTCCGCGAAGTACGCGGCGACGTCCTCCGGGTACGTCGCCGCGACCGCGACCCGCCGCACCCCGAGCTCCCGCAGCGCGTACGCGAAGGCGAAGGACGTGCTGGACGCGGGCAGCCCCGCGACCCGCGCCAGCGCCCGCACCTGCTCGTGCGCCCCCTCCCAGCCGAAGACGAAGCTCGCGGACGTGCACGCCCAGACCACCGCCTCCGCCCCGGTGAGCCGCAGCTCCTCGACCCCGGCCGCGAGCCGCTCGGGCGCCCCCATCCGCAGCAGCGCGTCGACCCGGTGCGCGTCCTCGCCGATGTCGGTGTGCACGACGGGCAGCCGTACGTCGCTGTCGATCAGCATCTCGATGCGCGGGTAGTCGTCCTCGGCGGAGTGTCCGGGGTAGAGGAATCCGAGCGCCGTCATGCGAAGCCGCCTTCCTGCTGGCCTTCGGGGAGTTGCGGGTCCTGTTCGGGCAGGGGCCACTGGCGGCGCGCGGCCGGGTCGAGCAGCGCCTGGTAGGGGCCTACCGCGCGGGTGCCGAGCCGTTTCAGGGCGGACCACATCGTGACCTGGTTGGCGGAGATCACCGGGATCCGCAGTTCGGCCTCCAGCTGCGGGATGACGTCGTACGTGGGCAGGTTCGTGCAGCTGATGAACAGCGCGTCGGCCCCCGGGCCCACCGCCTCCCGCGCCATCGCCGCGACGTCCCGGTACGGGACCTTCCAGATGTGCCGGGTCAGTCCGAGATAGGCCCGCCCGGTGACCGTCGTCCCGGCCTCGGCGAGATACGACTCCAGGGACTCGGTCACCGACGCCGTGTACGGGGTGACCAGGGCGACGCGCCGGGCGCGGAGCTCGGCGAGGGCTTCGAGCAGCGCGCCCGAGGTGGTCACCGAGGGCAGTTCGCCGGCCCGGCGCATGGCCTCGCACATCGCCCGCTCACCGGCGATGCCGCCGACGAAACTGCCCGAGGTGCAGGCGTACGCCACGACCTCCGGCTCGGCCATGGCCAGGGCCCGTACCGCCTCGTCGAGCGTCTCGTGCTCGCTGACCAGGCGGGCCAGGTCGAGACTGACCTCGACCGGCACGAACGGCGTACGGGTGAGGTGGAGGGAGACCTCGTCGGGCACCCAGCGCCACAGCTCGCGGTCGAGGGCGAAGTCGAAGGGTGCGACGACGCCCACGCCGCGCTGCGGCTGCGGTCCCCCCAGGAATGAGACGTCCATGAGCTGGCCCCACATTCAGCTGTCGTGATGCGTGATGGATGCCGGGTGCCGGAATGTGCCGGGGTGTTCCCGGGTGGTGCTGAGGCCGGCGGACCGCCGGGACGTCGGAACAGCGGAGAGGGTGGGTATCCGCTTACGGAGTACCCCTGTTGACGACGTTAGATTCAGGTGCCAGCGTGGTCAATCCGCCCAAGTCAGGCGGATGCCCGAAGCCCGCAGAATCTGTTTCCCGGGGGACCCGGGGAACCGTCCCCCAGGAAGCGGAACCTCGTTGCGCAACGATCTCCGGACCCCGACCGTGCTGGTCCTGGACGCCCCGTCACCGGCCCCGGCGCCCCGCCTCGGCAGCCTCACCGGGCGGGCCCGGGTGGAGCACGCCCAGGACGCCGACGAGCTGCGCGAGCGGCTGCCCGACGCCGATGTGCTGCTCGTCTGGGACTTCCTCTCGGACGCCGTACGGGAGGCCTGGCCGGCCGCCGCGCCCGGGGCCCGGCCGGGCTGGGTGCACACGGCGAGCGCGGGCGTGGACCGGCTGATGTTCCCCGAGCTGGTCGATTCGGACACCGTGCTGACCAACGCCCGGGGCGTCTTCGACCGGCCGATCGCCGAGTACGTCGCCGCGCTGGTCCTGGCGATGGCCAAGGACCTGCCGCGCACCCTCGCGCTCCAGGCGGAGCGGACCTGGCGGCACCGGGAGTCGCAGCGGGTCGCGCGGACGCGGGCCTGTGTCGTCGGCTCGGGGCCGATCGGGCGGGCGATCGTGAAGCAGCTGAAGGCGATCGGGATGATCACGGCGCTGGTGGGGCGGGAGGCGCGGGCCGGGGTCCACGGGCAGGACGAGCTGGACCGGCTGCTCGCGCGGGCCGACTGGGTGGTGTGCGCGGCGCCGCTGACGGACGCGACGCGCGGCATGTTCGACGCCCGGCGGTTCGGCGTGATGCAGCCGTCGGCGCGGTTCATCAACGTGGGGCGCGGACAGCTCGTCGTCGAGGACGATCTGCTGGACGCGCTGAACAAGCGGTGGATCACGGGCGCCGCCCTCGATGTCTTCGAGCACGAGCCGCTGCCGCCGGACAGCCCCCTGTGGACGACCCCGGGACTGATCGTGTCGCCGCACATGAGCGGGGACACGGTGGGCTGGCGGGACGAACTGGGTGCCCAGTTCGTCGAGTTGTACGAGGCCTGGGCCGCCGGCCGGCCGCTGACGAATGTAGTCGACAAGAAACGTGGGTATGTCCCCGGGAACTGATCGCTGACTGTGTTGCTGCTGGAGGGCGGATGACGACCGAGCTCACCGGACTGACCGCGCAGGAACTCGTCGACGGCTATCGCAAGGGCGAGTTCGGCCCGGTCGATGCCACCCGGGCGGTGCTCGCCCGGATCGAGGAGACCCAGCCCGCGCTGAACGCGTTCACGCGGGTCGACGCCGAGGGCGCCCTCGCGGCGGCGGAGGCGAGCGCGGAGCGGTGGCGGCGCGGGGAGCCGCAGGGCCTGGTGGACGGGGTGCCGGTCACCGTCAAGGACATCCTGTTGCAGCGCGGGGTGCCGACGCTGCGTGGGTCGCGGACGGTGCGGGCCGAGGGGCGCTGGGACGAGGACGCGCCGTCGGTGGCCCGGCTGCGGGAGCACGGGGCCGTCTTCGTGGGGCGGACGACGACCCCCGAGTTCGGCTGGAAGGGCGTCACGGACTCGCCGCTGACGGGCGTCACACGCAATCCGTACGACACCTCGCGCACCGCCGGCGGGTCCAGCGGCGGCAGCGCGGCGGCGGTCGCGGTCGGCGCGGGGCCGCTGTCGCTGGGCACGGACGGCGGGGGGTCGGTACGGATCCCGGCGTCGTTCTGCGGGATCTTCGGGCTGAAGCCGACGTACGGGCGGGTGCCGCTGTACCCGGCATCGGCGTTCGGGACGCTGTCGCACGTCGGGCCGATGACACGGGACGCGGCGGACGCGGCGCTGATGATGGACGTGATCTCGGGGCCCGATCCGCGGGACTGGTCCGGGCTCGGGCCGGTCGCGGGCAGCTTCCGCGACGGGCTCGACGAGGGCGTGCGCGGGCTGCGGGTCGCGTTCTCGCCGTCCCTGGGCGGGCAGGTCGCGGTGCGGGCGGAGGTGGCGGCGGCGGTGCGCGGCGCTGTGACGCGGCTGGCCGAACTCGGGGCGTACGTGGAGGAGGTCGACCCGGACTTCACGGATCCGGTCGAGGCGTTCCATGTGCTGTGGTTCAGCGGGGCGGCGCGCGTGGTGCAGCAACTGTCCCCTGCGCAGCGTGAGTTGCTGGACCCCGGCCTCAAGGAGGTGTGTGCGCGCGGGGCGCGGTACAGCGCGCTGGAGTACCTGGCGGCCGTCGACGCACGGATGGCGCTCGGGCGACGCATGGGGGTGTTCCACTCCACGTACGACCTGTTGGTGACGCCGACGATGCCGCTGACCGCGTTCGAGGCGGGGGTCGAGGTCCCCCGAGGTTCGGGGCTCCGGCGCTGGACGGGCTGGACGCCCTTCACGTACCCCTTCAACCTCACGCAACAGCCGGCGGCGACCGTCCCCGTGGGCCTCGACTCCGAGGGCCTCCCCATCGGCCTCCAACTCGTCGCGGCCCGCCACGCCGACCCCCTGGTCCTGCGCGCGGCCCACGCGCTGTATGCCTCGGGGGCGGCGGGGGTCAGCGGACCTTAGGTCCGGGTCGGCTTCGCCGGGGCGGGTGCCCGTCTGCCGGGTGCGGTTCGTTGCCGGGTGCGGGTCCGGTGGGGGCTGGTCGCGCCCCGCGGCGAAGCCGCTGATGGACACAGCCCCGCGCCCCTGAAATGCAGACCCTTCGGGTCGCATTTCCCCGACGGGTGACCGCCCGACGGAGATCGCGCACGAAGTGCGCATCTCCAGGGGCGCGGGGAACTGCGCGACCAGCCCCCGCGGCGGGAGAGCCGAAGATCAAGCCCCTCCGGCGATTGAGGAGCGGGGGCGGGGGCGGAGCCCCTGGGGGTGCCACCGTCGCGGGTTACGGAATCGGCGCGATGGCGCCGGGAACCGCAGGAGCAACCTGGCGGCACGGCACCCGGCCGCCCCCACCGCACACCCCCGGCCCGGGGAATCGATCAGGCGCGGCGGAAGGACAGGGATTCGCCGGAGGCTCCGTTGCGCCAGAGGTCCTGGCAGGCCTCGGCCATGGCGTCGAGGCCGTCCACGATCTGCCCCCAGACGATGCCGGGGACCCAGCCGACGTCCCCGTTCAGGAGCAGGTTGTTGCGCTCGTAGAAGAGGGCCAGGTCGATCACGGGGGTGCCGGCCTGGAGCGAGGCCCCGGACCCGTACCCGTAGGACTGCGACCCCAACTGCGTCCCGTTGAAGGAGAAGTAGCAGAGGTCGCCGGGGATGGGCGTGACGGTCGGGTTCTCGAGCGGCGGCTCCTGCTCGGCGAAGGCGGGGAACAGGGCGTAGATCTCGTTGCGGGCGTATTTGGCGTGGTAGACGTCGGAGACGAGCGGCAGCGCGTCCCACACCGCCGCACACGTGAGCGGCGCCCGGTCGTCGAGGAGCTTCGCCCGGCAGGTGACGCCCCGCTTGACCAGCGAGACCTCCAGGTACCGGGCGGCGGCGGTGCTGTCCTTTGCGTCCTGCGTCGTAGCCATACGTCCCATGGTCGGCCCCGTTCACCCCCGTGGGTCAAGTACGCCTCCCCCCGGCCCAACCGCGTGTCGCCCCGGCGGGGGAAGGCGGGAATTGATCGGCATAGGTTGAGTCGAGTCGGGTAGCCGCGCGCCCATGGCTCCACCTACAGAGAAACGAACGCACGGGAAACGGATCATCCGCAGACGATCACTGCTCGCCGGCGCGGGAGCGCTCGGCGCGCTCGGCGCGATCGGCGCCGCCGGCTGCAGCCGGGTGCCGAACGGCGACACGCTCGCACGGCTCCAGGGGGCGGGCACCGTCCGCCTGGGCATCGCCGGTGAGGTGCCCTACGGGTACATCAACGACGCGGGCGAGTTCACGGGCGAGGCGGTGGAGCTGGCCAAGGTCATCTTCAAACGGCTCGGCGTGGACAGCGTCCAGCCGGTGGCGACGGACTTCGCCTCGCTGATCCCCGGTCTGAACACCCAGCAGTTCGACGTCGTGTCGGCCGGGATGTACATCAACAAGGAGCGCTGTCAGCAGGTCATCTTCGCGGACCCCGAGTACCAGATGCTGGACTCGTTCATCGTCCGCAAGGGCAACCCGATGAACCTGCACGACTACGCCGACGTCGTGAAGGCCAAGGCCAAGTTCGGTACGGGCACCGGGTACGCGGAGATCCAGTACGCGGTCGACGCGGGCTACAAGGAGTCCGACATCGTGATCCTCCAGGATCAGGTGGCCGGTCTGAACGCCGTGGAGGCGGGCCGCATCGACGTGTTCGCCGGGACCGCCCTGACCACCCGCGAGGTCACCAAGAAGAGCCGCAAGGCCGAGCACACCGAGCCGTTCGCGCCGCTGGTGGACGGGAAGAAGCACGTCGACGGCGGCGGCTTCACGTTCCGGCCGACCGACACGAAGCTGCGGGACGCCTTCAACGTCGAGATCCACAAGATGAAGAAGAGCGGCGAACTGTTCAGGATTCTCCAGCCGTTCGGCTTCACGAAGGCGGAGATGACGAACCTGACCGCCGAGGAGCTGTGCCGATGACCAGCGGACTGTGGGAACACTGGGTACTCCCCGGGATCTGGATCACGATCCAGCTGACCGTGTACAGCGCTCTGCTCGCGGCGGTCGTCGCGTTCGGCGTCGGCATGGCGCGCACGCACCGACTGTGGATCGTACGGTTCGTCGCCGGGTTCTACACCGAGGTCTTCCGGGGCACGTCCGCCCTGATCCTCATGTTCTGGATCTTCTTCGTGCTGCCGCAGCTCGCGGGCTGGTCGCTGGTCCCGATGTGGGCGGCCGTGCTGGCACTGTCCCTGTCCTACGGGGCGTACGGCTCGGAGATCGTGCGCGGCGCCCTGAACGCGGTGGCGCCCGCGCAGCGTGAGGCGGGCGTGGCGCTGAGCTTCACGCCGTGGCAACGGATGCGGCTGATCCTGCTGCCGCAGGCGGTGCCGGAGATGATCCCGCCGTTCTCCAACCTGCTGGTCGAGCTGATGAAGGGCACCGCCCTGGTGTCCCTGCTCGGTATCGGCGATGTGTCGTTCGCCGCGAACCTGGTGCGGCTCGCGACGACGGAGAGCGCGGAGATCTACCTGCTGACGCTCGTCATCTACTTCGTCATCGCGTTCCTGCTCACGCGGGTGATGCGCGCCGTGGAGCGCAAGGCCAAGGCCGGCATCGGCCAGCGTCCGGCGGCCGGGAACGGAATCATGAGCAAGCTCAACCTCCGCCAGACGACTCAGGTCTCGCAGGTCCCGACCAGCGCGGGAGGTGGCGGCGCATGATCGTCACCGCCGCGTCCTCCTGGGACTGGTCGGCCGTCGCCGACTTCATGCCGACCTTCTGGGACGGCGTTCTCGTCACGCTGCAGGCCCTCGTGCTCGGCTCGCTGATCTCGTTCAGCCTGGGTCTGGTCTGGGCGCTCGCCCTGCGCGCGCCGACGCGTTTCGTACGCTGGCCGGTCGGGGCCTTCACGGAGTTCATCCGCAACACCCCGCTCCTGGTCCAGCTGTTCTTCTTCTTTTTCGTGCTGCCGGAGTGGGGGGTGCAGGCGTCGGCGCTGACGACGGGTGTCCTCGCGCTCGGTCTGCACTACTCGACGTACACCGCGCAGGTGTACCGGGCCGGTATCGAGGCCGTCCCGGTGGGCCAGTGGGAGGCCGCCCGGGCGCTGAGCCTGCCGTACCGCAGGACGTGGACCGCGGTGATCCTGCCGCAGGCCATCCGCCGGGTGGTGCCCGCGCTCGGCAACTACGTGATCGCGATGCTCAAGGACACTCCGCTGCTCGCGGCGATCGGTGTCCTGGAGATGCTGCAGCGCGCGCGGCTCGAAGCCGCGCAGACGTTCCAGTACACGGAGGCCCTGACCGTCGTCGGTGTCGCCTTCATCCTCATCGCCTACCCGTCCTCCCTTCTTCTCCGAGCTCTGGAGCGCCGTCTTGTCCGCTGACCCGAACCTCCCCAAGGACCAGCCCAATCCCAAGGTGGACGGCAGCGAGCTGATCCGCTTCGACAAGGTCGTGAAGCGGTTCGGCGGCAACACCGTCCTCGACGAGCTGGACTTCTCGGTGGCGTCCGGCAAGCACGTGACGCTGATCGGCCCGTCCGGCTCCGGCAAGACGACGATCCTGCGGTTGCTGATGACCCTGATCAAGCCCGACGAGGGCACGATCAAGGTGGGCGGCGAGTACCTCACGCACGAGCAGAAGAACGGCAAGCTCGTGCCGGCGGGCGAGAAGCACGTCCGTGAGGTCCGCAAGAAGATCGGCATGGTCTTCCAGCAGTTCAACCTGTTCCCGAACATGAAGGTGCTCAGGAACATCACGGAGGCGCCGGTCACCGTGCTCGGCCTGTCCAAGGACGAGGCGGAGGAGCGGGCCCGCGAGCTGCTCGACATGGTGGGGCTCGGCGACCGCTGCGACGCGTACCCGACGCAGCTGTCGGGCGGTCAGCAGCAGCGCGTCGCGATCGCGCGGGCGCTGGCCATGCGGCCCCAGGTGCTGCTGCTCGACGAGGTGACGTCGGCGCTCGACCCGGAGCTGGTCGCGGGCGTCCTCGACGTGCTCAGGGACATCGCGCACACCACCGACATCACGATGCTGTGCGTGACCCACGAGATGAGTTTCGCCCGGGACATCTCGGACCAGGTACTGATGTTCGACGCGGGACGGGTCATCGAATCCGGTTCGCCGGAGAAGATCTTCAGCGAGCCCGAGCACGAGCGCACCCGGGAGTTCTTGAGCGCGGTGCTGTGACCAGCCGCGCAGCCCTCGTGGCATGACATGGGCATATGCCAGGGTGGTGCGTTCCTGCTGAGAGGCACGGAACGCACCACCCTTCTGCCATCTATCTCCCCAACAGCCGCCCCGTTCGGGGTGTTTGACGGCTATCGTGGACGGAGCCCAGCTGTCCGGAACGGTTCCATACAGGGGGATGCCGTGGCGCTGAAGCACGAGCAGGACGCGTCGTCGTACCAGCCGCACCGGTCGGTGCAGCGTGCGCTGCGCATCCTGGAGACGGTCTCCCGGCGCGGGGTCGGCATCACCGACACCGAGCTGGGCCGCGTCACGGGGCTGCCCGCGGACCAGCTGACCACGCTGCTGCGGATGCTGCGCCGCGAGGGGTACGTCCAGCAGACCGCCGACGGAGCGTACGTCCCGGGCGCCACCCTGGACCGGCTGACCGTCGCCGAGGGCCGCGAGGACGCCCTGACCGCCAAGCTCCAGCACACGCTCGACGAGCTGCGGGACTGTGTCGGCGCGGCCGTCTATCTCAGCCGGTACATCGACGGCGAGGTCCGCGTCACCCAGTACGCGGCCGGCCCCGAGACCCCCGCGGTCAACGAGTGGGTGGACTTCCGGGTCTCCGCGCACGCCAGCGCGGTCGGCAAGAGCCTGCTCGGGCAGCTCGACCTCAACGGCCGGCGCGACCACCTCTCCCGGCACAAGATGGCCCGCCTCACCTCCCGCACGATCACCAACGAGAAGGTGCTGCTCTCCCGCCTCGCCGCCCAGCCCCCGACCGTCCCGGTCCTGGACCTCCAGGAGTACGCGGTCGGCACGGTCTGCGCCGCGGTGCCGATCACGGCGGGCTCGGCCGTCGGCTGCCTGGCCCTCTCCCTCCCGGTCGAGCACGCACACCGCCTGCACCGCGCGGCGGACCAGCTCAACAAGGGCGCGGCCCCGGTCCTCCTCTCCCTCGCAATCTGACCCACCCGCCCCGGGTACAGACACAAAAGCGAAGGCCCCCCGCTGCTGCGAGGGGCCTTGCTGTCGGTGCGCCATCAGGGACTCGAACCCCGGACACGCGGATGCCGCATCCCCCGGGGGCAACCCCCGGACCCCCGGCCGGAGTGCCGCGCCGGACGACCCCAGACACAAAAGCGAAGACCCCCCGCTGCTCGCGAGGGGCCTTGCTGTCGGTGCGCCATCAGGGACTCGAACCCCGGACACGCGGATTAAGAGTCCGCTGCTCTAACCAACTGAGCTAATGGCGCCGGTTGACGAGGTAAATACTACATGGCTGAAAGGGGTGGTCGTGACCAGCCCCGAGCGAGCATGATCGCCGTAGACGCGTTTGACCGCGCACCCTCAAAAGAGAGCAGGATGCGGATGGCGACGGGGCTCGGTTACCGCCCGGCGATGCTCGGGCTCAGATTCGTGCTGGAGCTGACGGCGCTGGCCTGCTTCGGGTACGGGGCCTGGCACCTCACCCCCGGTCCGCTGCGGTACGTCGCGGTGGTCGCGGCGCCTCTCCTGGTGGCGGTCGCCTGGGGCGTCTTCGCGACGCCGGGGGACGCGTCCCGCAGCGGCGACGCGGTCGTCGCCACCCGAGGAGGACTGCGGCTCCTCCTTGAGCTCGCCGTGTTCTTCGGCGGCGCCGCCGCCCTGTACGCGGCCGGCGCCCAGGTGCCCGCCCTGGTGCTCGCCGCGGTCCTGGTCGCCTACCACGCGGCGTCCCTCGACCGGGTCGCCTGGCTGCTGCGGCACTGAGGCGCGGCCCCGGCCTCAGGCCCCCAGAAGCCCCTTCCGGCCCCCGCGCTCGTAGGCGTCGAGCAGCTCGTCGCGGTTCTGCTCGGTGAGCGGCCGGTACGTGGCCTCGCCGGGCGGCCGCCACCAGATTCCGCCACTGCTCCAGAAGCCCTCGCGGCGCAGCTCGCCCCGGCGCACCTTGTTGGTGGCGGTCACCGGCATCCGCTCCACGACGCGGACGAAGCGGGGGGCCATCTTCGTGCCGAGGTCGCCCTGGGTGAGCAGGAACTCGCCGAAGGCCAGGGGGTCGAAGGCGACGCCGTCGCGGGGGGCCACGGTGGCCATCACCTGGTCGCCGGTGACCGGGTCCGGGACGCCGTAGACGGCGACGGCCGCGGCGTCGGACCAGCGGGCCAGGATGTTCTCGATCATGGCGGGGGCGAGGTTCTCGCTGTCGACGCGGATCTTGTCGTCGTCGCGTCCGGCGAAGTAGAGGAAGCCGTCGGCGTCCCGGTAGAAGAGGTCGCCGGTCCAGTACCAGCCGTTCTCGCGCACCCGCTCGGCGTTCGCCCGGTCGTTGCGCCAGTAGCCCTCGAACGGCGAGCGCCCGCGGTTGACCAGCTCGCCGATCGCCTGCGTGCCGTTGACGAGCCGCCCGCCCGCGTCGAACTCGGCCGGAGGGCACTCCCGCTTCGTCGCCGGGTCGAGCACCACGAGGTCGTCCCCGGGGGACGCCCGGCCGATGGCGCCGGGCGGGGTGTCGGGCGTACGGGACACGGAGGCGCCGCCCTCGGAGGAGCCGTAGCCCTCGACGAGCCGCACCCCGAAGCGTTCCTCGAAGCGGGCGGCGTCCACCGCCCCGGCCTCCGTGCCGAAGCCGACGCGGAGCGGGTTGTCCCGGTCGTCGGGGCGTTCCTCGGTGGCCAGGAGGTACTGCACGGCCCGGCCGACGTAGGTGAAGTAGGTGGCACCGAAACGGCGTACGTCGTCCAGGAAGCCGGAGGCCGAGAAGCGGCGGGTCAGCGCGACGCCCGCGCCCGCGGCCATGGCGGGGGCCCAGTCGGCGATGACCGCGTTGCCGTGGAAGAGGGGCATGCAGATGTAGTGCACGTCGTCGCGGCGCACGCCGAAGTGGCCGACGAGGGAGCGGCCCGCGGCGGCGAGCCGGCCCTGGGAGCAGATGGCGGCCTTGGGGGCGCCGGTCGAGCCGGAGGTGAAGTAGAGCAGCATGCGCGCGTCCGGCCCGACCCGGCGGGCGGCGACGGGCTCGGCGCCCCGGTACGGGGCGAGCATCTCCTCGTAGGCGCCGGTGTCGGTGACCAGGACGCGGACGCCGGGCAGTTTCAGGCCGTCGAGCAGGGGCAGCCGGGAGCGGTCGGTGACCAGGACGCGGCAGTCGGTGTGGGTGATGTCGCGGGCGAGTTCGGCGCCGCGCCGGGTGGGGTTGATGCCGGCGACGGCCGCTCCGGCGAGGGCCGCCGCGCCGAGCCACTGCGGGAACTCGGGGGTGTTGTCGAGCAGCACGCCGACGTGCGGCTCGGCGCCCCGGGGCAGCAGGTCGCCCAGGAGCGCGGCGCGGGCCGCGGCGCCCGCGGCCACCTGGTGATGGCTGAGCACCTGGTCCTCGTAGGCGAGGCCGGGCCGGTGGTCCTCCCACCGCTCCTGGACGAGTTCCGCGAAGGTGTTCCTCAGGGATCCCATGCGGGCGAACGGTAATTGACGCTACGTCAGATGTGGAGAGGTCCGACGCCCCGGACCGGAGGGGCGCCGACCGTTTCTCACCAGTACTCGATGGTCACATTGAGCAGGATCACGGCCCCGGCGCCGAACACCCCGAGCCCGAAGACCAGGCCGGCCATGTCCTTGCCGGGGCTCGGCTCTGACGCGGTGGCCCGCTCCGGCTCCTCGGCCGCGTAGTAGATCAGCGTGCTGCCGCCCGCGCCCCGGCTCGCGGGACCGCCCGTCTCCTTGAACTGCACGGGCCGCCCGGCCTGGTCGGTGAACTCGTACTCGTGCCACTGGATGCGCCGGGCCACGCCGTTGACCATCTGCACCCGCTGGTACGCGTCGACCACCCGTGCCTGCGCGGTGAGCCCGCTCCGCCAGGCGGCCCGCCGCTCCCGCGCCCGCCGTACGAGGGCCCAGCCGGCCCAGACCGCCAGGGCGATGAGCAGCGGGAAGAGTACGTGGAACACAAAGCCGTCCATGACCGCGGGCCCCCGGTTCGGAAGTGTCAGAAGTCGTCAGTGGGCAGATCGGCCACGAAGAATACGCAGAAGCCGATCACCACGGCCATGAACAGCAGCGTCCCCAGCGTCTGCGCGGCCAGCCGCACGGGGCGGCGCGGGCGCGCGGTCGCCTGCTCGGGATGACTGTCCCGGTAGTGGACGATCACCACGTCGCCCACGACGGTCGTCGCCGGGCCACCCTTCTCCTCGAAGCGCAGGGTGCGTCCGTCCCGGGTCCTGAACTCGTAGAGGTGGTGCCGGGTGGTGGTCGTGCGGGTGTCCCCGTCCCTGTGCGGGTCCACCGTCGCGTACGTGCTCAGGCAGCGCGCCTCGGCCGTGCGTCCGCCCCGCCAGGCGGCGCCGATCCGGAACGTGCTGCGCACCTCGGTGGCCGCGGCGAACAGGGCGACGCAGGCGATGAACGCCGGCACCGCGTAGAACATCACGTGCATGAGCTCCCCCGAACTCCCTTGCCCCGCACAGTTCCTGTGCACGGCGCCGTGCACAGGAACCTACCCGCGCCGGAGCGCGGGGCGCCTCAGGGAAAGCTCAGAACCCTCCGTTCAGAACCCGCCGTCAGAACGTGACGTCCGAGCAGGCGTAGAACGCGTTGGACGTGTCGGCGATGGTCCACACCGCGAGGATCACGTGGTGGCCCGACTTGCCGGACGGCAGGACGCCCGAGTGGGAGAGGGTGGCCGGGGGCTGGCCGCTGTAGGGGACGGTGAGGAACGGGGTGGTGTTCAGGGCCGCCCGGGTGAGCGGCTGACTGTCGTTCCAGCCGTCCTTGGTGATGTAGTAGCGGAAGTCCGTGGTGGAGTGCCGCGCGGTGAACTGCCAGCGGAACGTGTAGCTCTGCCCGCCCGTCACCTTGGTGGTGGGCCAGGCCTGGCCGTTGGGCTGCTTCGCGCCGTTGAGCGCGGCGAACTCGCCGTGGTTCGCCGAGCAGATCTGGCCGTCGGCGGGGCCCGCGGCCGGGAAGCCCTTGGGGCCCTCGACGCTCTGCGGTTCCCACTGGATGTTGCCGCAGCCGGTGACGGTGCCGTTGGCGCAGAGCTTCTGCCGGCTGATGGGGAGGTCCGTGTAGCCGTGGCCGCTGGCGCCGCCGGCCGAGAGCGCGAAGGCCCCGGCGGTGGTCAGGCCGAGCAGGGCCGCGTAGATCTTCTTTCGCATGCTGCCGCTCCTGGGGGGTGTGGGGAGTTCCGGTAGCCGTGCACAGCGGTCGTCCGATGCTTGGATCGTTCAGGTCTAGACCAACGCCCAATGTAGGGGCGGTAGTTGAACATGTCCATACCAATCGAAGAGCCACCCATGACTGCCGGAACCCCCGCCTCCAGGGGCGGGCCGGACAGTGCCACCACCCGCATGGGTGGGTAAGGGAACGAGCGTTCCCGGTGACGGTCGGTGTGGCTGGTTTCTACGATCTTCACATGCAGCTCAGGTACGCCTTCCGGTTGTACCCGGACGCCGGTCAACAGGCTTCGTTGGCAAAGGCGTTCGGGTGCGCGCGGGTCGTGTTCAACGACGCCGTCCGTGCCCGTGAGGACGCACGTAAGACCGGGCGGCCGTACCCGACGGCTGCCGAGCTGTCCCGGACTCTGATCGCCGAGGCGAAGCGGACGGTTGACCGGTCGTGACTCGGTGAGGTGTCCGCGGTGGTGCTCCAGCAGGCCCTGCGCGACGCCGAGGCCGCCTACCGCAACTTCTTCGCCTCCCTCAAGGGCACGCGTAAGGGCCCGAAGGTGGGGCGGCCACGGTTCAGGTCTCGTAAGGACGTGCGGCAGTCGGTCCGCTTCACCACCAATGCCTGCTGGAGCATCACGGATGCCGACCGGCTGAGGCTGCCGAAGGTCGGTGCGGTGAAGGTGAAATGGTCCCGCACCCTGCCCACCACCCCCACCTCGGTCACCGTGATCAAGGACGCGGCCGGCCGGTACTTCGCCTCGTTCGTCATCGACACCGATCCGGCTGCCGACGCGGCACGGATGCCTGCAAGCGACCAGGCCATCGGCATCGACCTGGGGCTGACCCACTTCGCAGTCCTGTCCACCGGCGAGAAGATCGACTCCCCGCGTTTCCTGCGCCGTGCGGAGAAGAAGCTGAAGAAGGCCCAGCGGGAGCTGTCCCGCAAGCAGAAGGGATCGAAGAACCGCGAGAAGGCCCGCCTGAAGGTCGCCCGTGACCACGCGAAGGTTCGCGATGCGCGCCGCGAGTTCCACCACCAGCTCTCCACGAGGCTGATCTCCGAGAACCAAGGGATCGGTATGGAGGACCTGTCGGTAGCGGGACTGGCACGTACGCGGCTCGCCAAGTCCGTCCATGACGCCGGATGGGCGCAGTTCGTCGCCATGCTGAAGTACAAAGCTGAGCGGTACGGACGGACCTTCGTCAAGATCGGCCGGTTCGAGCCGACGAGTCAGACCTGCTCCACGTGCGGCGTCAAGGACGGACCCAAACCCCTGCACGTGCGGGACTGGTCCTGCACCGCCTGCGGCACCGTCCACGACCGGGACATCAACGCCGCACTCAACATCAAAACGGCCGCCGGACTGGCGGCATCGGCCTGCGAAGCGCCGGTAAGACCGGGAGCAATCCCGGCACAGCGCGAAGAAACAGGAAGCCACGGATTCCCGGCCGAAGCCCGTGCCACGTAGCGGCACAAACTTCGGCCGGGAAGGCCAGAAATCCTCGGGCTTCAGCCCGAGGAGCAGGTCAATCCCCCCGTCCCGTGTAGAACGCGACGGTCAGGTCCTTCACCAGCGCCTTGCGCTCGTAGTCGTCCAGCTCGACCAGACCGCGTGTGGTCAGCCGCGTCACCGTGTCCTCCACCGAGTCCACGACCGAGGACAGCACCGAGTCCCGGTGCTTGGCGTCCAGCGCCGCGACCCGGCGGCGGCGCATCGCCGCGGCCACCTCGGGGGCGTACTCGATCCGGGTCGGCTGCGCCGAGAAGACCTCGATGCCGACCGGCCCGGCGTCCGTCGCCAGCCGGCGCGTGAGCAGGTCGCCGACGGCCTCGGCGTTGCGCAGCGTCGGGGCGTCCTCGTGGAAGGCGTCGGCGGGCAGCTGTGACAGGACGCGGGCCAGACCCGCTTCCACGCACTCGCGCAGGTACTCCTCGTGGTCCTCGACGCCGAGGGCCGCCTTCGCCGTGTCCCTGATCCGCCAGACGACGAGGCAGACGACGCGCAGCGCGGTGCCGTTCGCGTCGACCACCGGCATCGGCTCGCTGCGCCAGTGCCGCAGCCGTACGTCGATCCGGCGCCGCAGCAGCAGCGGGTTGACCCACATCAGACCGGTCCGGCGCACGCTGCCCCGGTACCGGCCGCACAGGCTGAGCACCCAGGCGCGCCCGGCCCGCCCGCGTGCGAGCCCGCCGAACCCGAACAGGGCGAGTGCCCCGGACCCGGCCACCGCCGCCCACTGCACCGGGCCGAGCCCGACGCCCTCGTACCCGGGCAGCCCGGCGACCTCCGTCATGATCCGCGGCAGCGCCCCGGCCCAGCCGAGCGACACCGCGGTCCCGGCCGCGCCCAGCGCCCCGCCGAACACCCCGAGCGCGCCGGGCAGCGTCCGGCCCGTCCGCTCGGCGAGCTCCGGGTCGACGGCCGGCACCGGCCGCACGGGCGTGCGCAGATGCGGCCGCACCGGCGAGGGCCGCCCGCCCCCGGTCCCGCTCCCGACCACGGCGGTGCGCACCGCCACGGGCGCCGCCTCCGGGTCGGGGTCGTCCCGGAACAACAGATGAACGGGAATCTCGGTGGTCGCCTCGTTGTGGATCACCCGGGTCCCCCGGGCCTCCCCGGCGCCCCCTCGGGAACCCCTGCCCGACTCCCCCGTCGCCCCGCGCAGCGACTGCGCGCCGGGGCCGTCGTCCGCGATCGGCGCCGGGTGGCCCAGCGCCCTTTCCGGCTGTTCCGCGGTCGTACTCATCCTCGCCTCCGCACTGACTCGCCTCCGCACTGAGTTGCCGCCGCCCGTCCGCGCCGTCTTGTCCGCGCCGGGCCGCTCACGAGAAGATCCGCCGCCAGGTCTCGGGACCCGGGTAGCCGTCCGCCTCCCTGCCGCTCCAGCCCTGGG
Source organism: Streptomyces sp. NPDC025806 (assembly GCF_055558275.1). NCBI lineage: Bacteria > Bacillati > Actinomycetota > Actinomycetes > Kitasatosporales > Streptomycetaceae > Streptomyces > Streptomyces sp. NPDC025806. Next base: position 28,891 of record NZ_JBVHMU010000012.1, read on the forward strand.
CCCGCTGGAACGCCTCGACGGCCCGCCGGTCGGCCTCGCCCCAGCGCGGGCCCGGACCCTGCGCGTAGGACTTGCCGAATCCTTTCTTCACGAGCTGTCGGCCCATCCGTGTCACCGCGTCGCTGCTCGCGCCGGGCCGGAACGCGGAGGCCCCCGGGTACGCCGGCACCTTGTCCGCCTCGGGGCCGCCCGCGCCGCTCGCCGGGATGTCCTTGCCCTTGCCGGTGACCAGGTACGACCAGGTCGTCGGGCCCGGGATGCCGTCCGCGTCGGCGCCGGTCCAGCCCTGCGCCTTCTGGAACGCCTGCGTCGCCCTGCGGTCGGCCTCGCCCCAGCGCGGGCCCGGCCCCTCGGTGTAGAACCGCTTGCCGCCGCGCTCCACGAGCAGCCGCCCGAGCTGGGTGACGTACGCGTTGTTCGCCCCCGGGCCGAAGGCCTCGGCGCCCGGGAACTTCGTCGTCGAGGAGGATCCCGAGGTGCTGCCCGCCTTGACGCCCTTGTAGCGGTAGGCGACGTAGCGGCTGGAGTAGGACCAGTACTTGTACGGGGTCGCCTGCCGGCGGGTGGCGGGGCGGGTCTGCTCGTACGCCATGTAGTAGCTGCGCGTGTAGTCCGTCCAGCCGCCGAAGATGACGACGTGCGAGCCCTTCTCCGGGTCGTCCGGGTTGTGGAAGAGCAGGATGTCGCCGGGCTGCAGGTCCGCCTTGGAGATCTTCGTGCCGTAGCGGGCGAGGCTGCCCGTCCACTCGTTGCCGGGCAGGTCCCAGGCCATGGAGACGAAGCCCGAGCAGTCCTGCCGGTACCCGTCCTTCCAGTACCGGTTCATGTCGTACGGGACCCCGGCCGCGACCCAGGTCTTGGCGCGGTTGATGATCGCGGCCCGGGTCGTGGCGCGAACGGCGCCCGGGGTGAGCTCCACGCCGGACGCGGCGGAACCGGGGGCTCCGTGCAGCGGGCTGGTGCCGCCCTGCGGGGTCGACACGGTGCCCTCGCCGGGCGGGGCCGGGTCGCCCGGTCTCACCTCGTGGTGGTCGGCACGCTGGGCGCTGGCCGGGGCGGCCTGCAGCCCGCCGATGACGGTGCCGGCGGTGGCGGCGACGACCAGTGCGTGGCGGGCGCCGATGCCGGTGTGCGCCGGGGGCGAGGCCGCGAGGCGGCCCTGGACGCAGCCGGCGCAGTCGCAGTCGCCCGCCGGGGCCACGTCCTCGAACGCCGGGGTCGCCATGCGCTCCGTGTCCTGAATGCCGTCCATGCGATTCCCCTCACTGATGTGCCTCGTGTTCGCACGCAGGAAGCGTCTCAACTGTCTGCACATATCGCATGTTGACGGTGCAAAAGATGGAAATCACCACAATTCGCCCACCCATCGGCGCGTCGCCCACCCCCGATGGTCACGCCCACCCCCGGGCATCGGGTAGAGTTACGCAGGTCAGCAGGCGCCGCTAGCTCAGTTGGTTAGAGCAGCTGACTCTTAATCAGCGGGTCCGGGGTTCGAGTCCCTGGCGGCGCACCGACACCGAAAGCCCTCCGTGAAAACGGGGGGCTTTCGTCGTGTGCGGGGCCAGCCCATACCGCACAAGCGAGCTGGCGTCATCCACCCTTGCGATCATGGTGTCGGGCCCAGCACCCTGTCCTGGAGCTGTCGGCTCGCAGGAGGCTTGCGGGGTGGGGCAGTTGCGGGGGCGGGGGCGGGGGTCCCGTTCATGAAGCGATGTCGAGGGGGGCATCATGCAACCGGAAGGTCGTCGCTCCAGTCTTAGTAGGGGTGGGACGGTGGCCTGCCACTGATACACCCGGGGGCGGTCAAGGGGGACCGGATCCGGGTGAGGACCGACAACCACGCGGTGACTCGCGTGCGGGGGGATGACTCATCATGACGTCGACGCCGACGGGTGCCCGCGAGGGCTTCGACCCGTCCGAGACGACCCAGCTGCGGGTGCCACCGCACCGCACCGGCGGCTTCCGGCGCATCAAGAAATCGCTGCCACGCTACGACTACGAGCACTACAGCCGGCTCGCCGGGCCCCTCACCCAGCCCGATCCGAACAAGCCGTACACGGTGCAGTACCGCTCTCTGCTCAGCCAGGAGCCGCACCGCATCCGCGCCGCCCTCATGCTGGGCGCGGCCCCGCTGCTCTCGCTCGTCCTGCTCTTCTGGCTGCTCCAGCCCGAGCACTGGACCGAGCGCGACTACGTGCAGTACGACTTCCTGCCGACCCTCGACATCGTCATGCTCGTCTCGATCGGCCTGATCGAGTTCTTCCGCTGCATGAACGTGCTGTCGAACGCGCACGCGACCCTGGTCGCCCGCGACCCCATCCCGGTGGTCCCCGAGACCGGCACCAGAGTCGCCTTCCTGACCTCGTTCGTGCCTGGCAAGGAGCCGATCGAGATGGTGACGAAGACCCTGGAGGCGGCGGTCAAGCTGCGCCACCGGGGCCTGCTGCACGTCTGGCTGCTCGACGAGGGCGACGACCCGGAGGTCAAGGAGGTCTGCGCCCGCCTCGGCGTGCACCACTTCTCCCGCAAGGGCGTCGCGAAGTGGAACCAGGCGAAGGGCCCGCACCGCGCCAAGACCAAGCACGGCAACTACAACGCCTGGCTGGACGCGCACGGCGACGCCTACGACTACTTCGCCTCGGTCGACACCGACCACGTGCCGATGCCGAACTACCTGGAGCGCATGCTCGGCTTCTTCCGCGACCCGAACGTGGGCTTCGTGATCGGCCCCCAGGTCTACGGCAACTACGACAACTTCGTCACCAAGGCCGCCGAGTCCCAGCAGTTCCTCTTCCACGCGCTGATCCAGCGCGCGGGCAACCGCTACGGCGCCCCCATGTTCGTCGGCACGTCGAACGCGGTGCGGATCTCGGCACTGAAGCAGATCGGCGGCCTGTACGACTCGATCACCGAGGACATGGCGACGGGCTTCGAGATCCACCGCGCCAAGAACCCGGCGACGGGCAAGAAGTGGCGCTCCGTCTACACCCCGGACGTGCTCGCCGTCGGCGAGGGCCCGAGCGCCTGGACGGACTTCTTCACGCAGCAGATGCGCTGGTCGCGCGGCACGTACGAGACGATCCTCAAGCAGTACTGGAAGGGCTGGTACTCGCTCCCGCCGAGCAAGCTCTTCAACTACACGATGATGATCATCTTCTACCCGATGTCGGCCATGAACTGGATCCTCGCGGCACTCAGCTGCGCCCTGTTCCTGGGCCTCGGCGCCTCGGGCGTGAACATCGACCCGACGATCTGGCTGATGCTGTACGGCAACGCGTCGGCGCTGCAGATCGGCCTCTACATCTGGAACCGCCGGCACAACGTGTCGCCGCACGAGCCCGAGGGCTCCGGCGGCGTGGCCGGCATGGTGATGTCCGCCCTGTCGGCCCCGCTGTACGCGAAGGCGCTGTTCGACTCGCTGCTGCGCCGCAAGAGCAAGTTCGTGGTCACGCCCAAGGGCGACTCCGCCAGCCCCGACCGCTGGTTCGGCACCTTCCGGTACCACTGGTACTTCATCCTGATCTTCGCCGGTTCGATGACCGCCGGATTCGTCCTCGGTCACGCCCACCCGGCGATGATCACCTGGGCCTGCTTCGCCCTGCTGATCACGGCCACGCCGATGTTCGCCTGGCGGTACATGCTGCGCCAGGACCGGAAGAAGCCGAAGCCGCCCGCGCCGGACGCGGCGCCGCCTCAGGCGCAGTCCGTGCCGCCGCAGGCGACCGGCCCCCGGCACGCCGCGGGCCCGCACGGGGCCCCGCAGCAGAAGCCCACCTGGGCCGCCGGCGGGGGCAACGACGAGACCATGCAGATCTCCCTGGGGGGACGTAACAAGTGAAAGACGGTGCGAGCCGCCGCCGGGCCCGACGCATAGCCATCGGCTCGGTGGTGGTCCTGGCGCTGGCCGGTATGAACGGGCCCTGGCTGTATCGCTTCGGGTCGGCCAAGTACCACGAGTACAAGATCAACAAGCCGGAGTACAAGGCCGCCAACGGCAAGTGGGACATCATCCAGTTCCCGCAGGACATGCGCCTCAACACGATCCACGCAGCGCTGCTCCACACCGGCAAGATCCTTTTGGTGGCCGGCTCGGGCAACAACCAGAAGAACTTCGACGCGAAGAAGTTCGACACCCGGCTCTACGACCCGGTGAAGGGCTCGATCAAGAAGATCCCGACGCCGAGCGACCTGTTCTGCACGGGCCACACCCAGCTGGCCAACGGCAATCTGCTGATCGCGGGCGGCACCAAGCGCTACGAGAAGCTCAAGGGTGACGTCAACAAGGCCGGCGGCCTGATGATCGTGCACAACGAGGACCCGGACGCGCCGAAGACCATCAAGGCGGGCACCCGGTTCACCGGCAAGGAGAACGGCAAGACCTTCGTCGCCAAGGACAACATCACGGTCGAGCGCGCGAAGAAGGTCTTCGACCCGGTCACCGGCAGGTTCGTGCGCAACGACCCGGGCCTCGGCCGCGTCTACGTCGAGGCCCAGCGCTCCGGCGCCAAGTACGAGACCGGCACCCAGGACAACTACCGGGTGCAGGGCCTGGCCGGCGCCGACGCGCGCAACGTGTACGGCATCGCGCAGAAGCTCGCCCTGGACAAGAAGGACTTCCAGGGGATCCGCGACTCCTACGAGTTCGACCCGGTCGCCGAGAAGTACATCAAGGTCGACCCGATGAACGAGGCGCGCTGGTACCCCACGCTGACCACGCTCTCGGACGGCAAGGTCCTCTCCGTGTCCGGCCTCGACGAGATCGGGCAGCTGGTGCCCGGCAAGAACGAGGTCTACGACCCGAAGACCAAGAAGTGGACCTATCTGAAGAAGCAGCGCCAGTTCCCGACGTACCCGGCGCTGTTCCAGATGGAGAACGGCAAGATCTTCTACTCGGGCGCCAACGCGGGCTACGGCCCGGACAACGTGGGCCGCAAGCCCGGCATCTGGGACCTGGAGACCAACAGGTTCCAGAAGATCCCCGGCCTGTCCGACGCGAACATGATGGAGACGGCCGGCACGGTCGAGCTGCCGCCCGCGCAGGACCAGCGGTACATGGTGGTCGGCGGCGGTGGCGTCGGCGAGTCCAAGCTGTCCAGCAACAAGACGCGGATCGTCGACCTCAAGGACGCGAACCCGAAGTTCACGGACGGCCCGACGCTGGAGAAGGGCACCCGCTACCCGCAGTCCTCGATCCTGCCCGACGACTCGATCCTCGTCTCCGGCGGTTCGGAGGACTACCGCGGCCGCGGTGACTCCAACATCCTCCAGGCCCGGCTCTACGACACGAAGTCCAACACCTTCCGCAGCGTCGCCGACCCGCTGGTCGGCCGCAACTACCATTCGGGCTCGATCCTGCTGCCCGACGGCCGGGTGCTGTTCTTCGGCTCGGACTCGCTGTACGCGGACAAGGCCAACACGAAGCCCGGCGTGTTCGAGCAGCGCATCGAGATCTACACGCCGCCGTACCTGTACCGGGACTCGCGGCCCACCCTGGAGGGCGGTCAGAAGACGATCGCGCGGGGTGCCTCGGCGACGTACCAGACCAACCACGCGTCGTCGATCAAAACGGCCCGGCTGATCCGGCCCAGCGCGTCCACGCACGTGACGGACGTGGACCAGACGTCCATCGCGCTCGACCTGAAGAAGTCGGCGGACTCGGTGACGGTGACCGTCCCCGAGAACCGGTCGCTGGTCGAGTCGGGCTGGTACATGCTGTTCGTCACCGACGAGCACGGCACCCCGAGCAAGGCGCAGTGGGTGCACGTCCCGTAGGGCACAGCGCACAGGAAGGAGGGGTACGGGACTCGGTCCCGTACCCCTCCTGACCTTTACGAGGAAGCGGCCAGCTTCAGGGCGTACTCGCTCCACCATTCGCCCGCGCGCGGACCGCCCTTGCAGGTGCCGTCGGACTCGCCGGGGCGCTTGACCCACAGGTAGGCCTTCACGAGCGGGTCGCCCGTCTTGGTGGTCGGGGTCTCGCCGAGGGCGCGGCCGGGCGGGTTGCACCAGCGTTCGTCCGGATTGCCGCCGGTGTACGGCCCGTTCCCGTTCCGGCTCGTGTCGACGACGAAGGGCTTGCCGCCGACCTTCGCGGAGAGTTCCTTGCCGTACTTCACCGACTCCTCGGTGGAGTAGAAGTTCGACACGTTCACCGAGAAGCCGTCGGCCTGGTCGACGCCGGACCACTTCAGCGGTTCGAAGATCTGGTCCGGCTTGCCCCAGCCCGCGTTGCCCGCGTCCAGGTAGACCGTCGTGTGCTTCAGCGACTTGAGCTTGCCGATGGCGCCCTTGAGGAGGTCGTAGCGCTCCTCGTGGAACTGCTCCGGGGTGCAGTTGTCCACCATGTGCTGGACCGCGTCCGGTTCGAGGATGACCGTCGCCGGGCGGTCCCCGATACCGGCCGCGACCTGGTCGATCCACGCGCGGTACGCGTTGCCGTCCGCGGCGCCGCCCTTCGAGTAGTTCCCGCAGTCGCGGTGCGGGATGTTGTAGAGGACGAGCAGCGCGTCCCGGTCGGCCTTCTGCGCGGCCTCCGTGTAACCACGGGCCTGGTCCGTCGCGTTCTCCGGGGTGATCCACTCGCCGCTGGGCTGCTCGGCGATCTTGCGGACGGTCTTCGCTTCCTCGTCCTTGCCGTCCTCCTCCAGCCCCGCGACGGCCTGCGCGGCCTTGCTGTCGGGGTTGACCCAGAACGGGTCGGCGCTCTTGGGCTGCTGCTTCACGGGAGACCGGGCATCACCCTCACCGTCGCCTCCGGAGGAACACGCGGACACGAGCAGCGCCGCCCCCACGACGACCGCTCCAGCCCTCATCTTCCGGTACATCCACTCCCCCTTGGGTGCACTGTCTGGTCCTCAATCGTGACATACGCCCCGGTCGCGCTTCGAGGCCGTGCGGCCCTTGTCCACGACCTGTTACAGCCGGTCCGGGGCGGGGTAGGCCGCGACCAGGACTCGTACGGGCGGCGGCGTGGAAGGGGTGAGCGGGACATGACGGACCCGGCCCGCGCGCTGCGTCTCGCCGAGGCGGTGCTGGAGCTGTCGGACCCGTTGGACGCCGACTTCGACCCCGCCGCGCACCTGGCCCGCCTCGCCGCCCGCTGCGCGGACCTCCTCGGCGCGCACGCGGCGGGCGTCACCCTCGCCGAACCGGACACCCTCCCCCAGCCGTTGCCCGCCTGCGCCCCCGAACAGGAGGACGCGGTACGGGAGTTGCTGGGCGCCGACGCGCTCGCCGGGCCCGCGCGGGAGGCGCTGTCGACCGGACGGGCGGTGGCCGGAGTGCGGCTGACGGGCACGGTGGCGGCGGCGCGCTGGCCCGCGTTCACCGCGCTGGCCCGGCGGCACGGCGTCACGACCGCGCACGCGGTGCCGCTGCGCCGGGGCGGGACGCCGGTCGGCGCGCTCAGTGTTCTGACCCGGTCGGCGCCGGTCGACAACGATGCCGCGTTCGCGGGCGCGCTCGCCGACGCGGCGGGCGCGGGCCTGGACCGGCACCGCGCCTATGCCGAACAGCGGGAGCTGGCCCGGCAGTTGGAGCGGGCGCTGGCGAGCCGGGTGCGGATCGAGCAGGCGAAGGGGATGCTCGCGGAGCGCTGGGGCGCCTCCCCCGACACCGCGTTCACGGTCCTGCGCCGGTACGCGCGCAGCAGGCGGATGCCGCTGGACCGGGTCGCCGGGGCCGTCCTGGCCCGGGAGCTCGGCGAGGACCTCACCCCGCCCGGACCTTCTCCTTCTCCGGCTCCGGATCCGGCTCCTTCGGCGCGTCCGTGAGGCCGGACAGGTAGGCGGAGACGACGACGTTCGCCGTGTAGGTGCGCGAGGTCTTGTCGAAGGTGCCGCCGCAGGTGATGAGGCGCAGTTCGGCGCGGCCGGGCCGGCGCGGCCCGTACGCGGTGGCCGGGTCGAAGCGGTCGCGGGACAGGACCTGGACGTCGTCGACGGTGAACGTGGCGACGGAGCCGTCGTCGCGCACCACCTTCACGGTGTCGCCGGGCTTCGCCTCGCTGAGGTGGAAGAACACGGCGGGCCGGGTCTCGGTGTCGACGTGCCCGACGAACAGGGCCGTGCCGCGCTCCCCGGGCTGCGCGCCCGCGCCGTACCAGCCGACGACGCCCGCCTGGTCGTAGGGCGGGGGGTCGACGGCGCCGCTGCCGTCGAGGCCGCGCGCGACGACGGGCGCCTGCACATGGAGGGCGGGCACGTCGATGCGCTGGGGTTTCGCGGCGCGGACGGGGCTGTGCGCGGCGGGCAGCGAGACGCCGAGGGGGCGTCCGACGGCGGCCGCATCGCCCGTCGTCGGTGAGGACAGGTTCAGGTCGGTGACGCCGCGGCCCCACATCCACAGGCCGAGGAGCAGTACCGCCCAGGCCACGCCGGTGAGCATCCGGCCGCCGCCCGGGCCTTGTCGGTCGCGGTCCTTCATGGCGGCCTACCGGGGGTTCTCGGACGGGTTCCGGCGGCGCCGGACGCTGCGGCAGGCGACGGCCACGGCGGCGATCGCGGCGAGCGCCAGGCCGATGACGGCGTGCCGGGTGCCGGGTCCTTCGGCGGACTGCTGGGTGGCGGCGAGCCGGGCCGCGGCTCCGCCGCCGCCCGCGTGCACGGGCGCGGTCGGGCTCGGGGCGGGCGAGGCGCCGCGCTCCAGGACCTGGACGGTGCCCCTGGTCTTGGTCCCGGCGCCGTCGCAGGTGACCGTGATCTGGTGCGGACCGGGCTTCGCGGAGGTCGCGACCCGGGCCTCGGCGGTGAGTGCGGAGCGGCCCGCGGCGGGGGCGAGGACGGCGTCGGAGACGAACGCGTCGGACACGGCGCGTGCGGCCGTCCCCGGGCATCCGGTGACGGCGAGCTCGACGTCCGTGCCCGGTGGCGCGGCCTCCGGGCCGACGGTGACCGATCCGGCGTCCTGCGCACCGTGCGCGGCGCAGGCCGGGAGCGTCACCAGTACGGCGGCCGCCCCTGCGGCACGGAGAGCGAGCAGTCCTGTACGCATCGTGAACCTCCTGGTAATGGCAGGTTCACGCGCGCGGCGGCATTTCGCATCTCGGGGAGGAGAAATCCCAGTTCAGGAGGGGCCAGGGTGGGTCAGACGAGGTCGACGAGGTCCGCGATGGAGTCGACGACGGTGGACGGCCGGAACGGGTACTTCTCGATGTCGGCGTCGCTGGTGAGCCCGGTCCGCACGAGGAACGTCTGCATCCCGGCCTCGAGCCCGGCCAGCACGTCGGTGTCCATCCGGTCGCCGATCATGGCGGCGGTCTCGGAGTGCGCCCCGATCGCGTTGAGCCCCGTGCGCATCATCAGCGGGTTGGGCTTGCCCGCGAAGTAGGGCTGCTTGCCGGTGGCCTTGGTGATGAGCGCGGCGACGGCGCCGGTGGCGGGCAGCGGGCCCTCGGTGGAGGGGCCGGTCTCGTCGGGGTTCGTGCAGATGCTGTGTCTTCTGGGGGCAACCCCCAGACCCCCGGCCGTAAGGCGCCACTTGTTCTGTCGAAATATTAGGTTCTTACTCATCTCAGGACGCATTTCTCGTAGATTGACTCCGCCCCCACCCACACGAGTCGACGGGCGCTGGGGGCAAGCATGATCGTGGTCGGCGGATACACCCGGACGTCGGACATCGGACAGCTCGGGGACGATCGCGACGGCCGGGAAGGCGTGATCAGACAGCGCGAAGACGTGTACGACCTGGCCAAGGTCAGGCGATGCCGCGTGCACCGCATCTACGAGGACAACGACACCTCGGCCTTCAAGCGTCACGCCCGACGCACCGCGTTCGAGGACATGGTCCGGGACTTGGAGAGCGGAACGATCAGTGGCGTCGTGGCCTACAACATCGATCGGATCGCGCGCCAGCCCCGCGACCTGCAGCGGCTCATCGACGTCTACGAACAAGCGCGGCGCCCCATGGTGTTCGCGACCACGGCAGGAGATCACGACCTCACGACCAGCGACGGCCGCTTCCAGGCACGGATCTACGTGACCGTCGCCAACAAGTTCTCCTCCGACGCCGCCCGCCGCGTCTCCCGGCAGAAGCTGGCCGAGGCCAGAGCCGGCAGGCCCCACAAGGGGCAACGCGCCTTCGGCTGGGCCGACGCAGAGCATGTCGACGAGCGAGAAGGCGAGCTGATCCGGAAGGCGCACAAGGATGTGATGCAGGGCAAGAAGGTGTCCGCTGTTCACCGGGAATGGGCCGAGTTGGGCATTCGCGGCCCCCAGACCCCGCCCGGCAGGACGATCGGCTACAGCAGCGTGCTCTACGTCCTGCGCAACCCTCGCCTTTGCGGATACCGCTCGTACATCCCGCAAGAGATCCGCGAACGGTCCGGTCGTCTCGACCCGGTCGAGTACCTGGTGGAACGCACAGACGGCAAACCCGTCATCGGCACCTGGGAAACCATCCTCACGCCCGAGGAGTGGTGTGAACTGGTCGAGGAGCTGAACTCCCGCAAGCAGACCGGCGCAGGACGCTCGAAGGGCACCCCTGTCACCAGGCGACTATTGACTGGCATCCTGCAGTGCGCCCGATGTGGAGCAACTCTCTCGTCGGGCGTCTACCAGAAGGGCACCACCAGTTACGCGAAGCACGGCTACCACTACTACTGCCGTGCCGCCGACGGAGGCTGCGGTCGGCTCTCCCGTAGTGGGCCCCCCGTTGAGGACTACGTAGAGGAGCAACTGCTCGACCAGCTCCGGCAACGCCTTGCCGTCACCGAGAGCCAGAGCAGCGATACAGCACCCGGCGCGAGCCCGTGGAGCGACGCCCTTCGGCAGGTTCGGGCCGACAAGACCAAGGCGCGCAAGCTCCGAGCGGACGGCCTTCTGTCACTCGTCGAGTTCGCGAGGGAGATCCGGCGGCTGGAAGCCGCCGAACAAGACCTCTGCGGAACGGCCGACGCTGCACCGGTCTCGATTCCTGAACGTCCGAACTCGACCGTGAGCCGAGTCATGCGCGAGTGGAGCTCTTTCACCACGGAGCAGAAGCGGCATGAACTGGAACGGACCATCGAGACCGTGATCGTCAAACCTGCGGGTAAGGGCGGGGCGCAGAGGGGGATGTTCCGTCCCGACCTCATCGAGATCGTCTGGAAGTCCTGACAGCAACCGGTCCTGCCGCGGCCATCCCAGTGGGGTCCTCTGGGTGAATACGATGGCAATCCGCAGAACGACAGACAGGAGCCCGCGCCCATGACAGAGCCGAAGCCCATCGACTCGTGGCTGACGGACATGGACGGAGTCCTCATGCACGAAGGGGTGCCGATCCCTGGCGCGGACTCGTTCATCAAGAAACTGCGTGACTCCGGCAAGCCTTTCCTGGTCCTGACCAACAATTCGATGTACACGGCCCGTGATCTGCACGCACGCCTCAACCGCATCGGCCTGGAAGTGCCGATGGGGAACATCTGGACATCAGCCCTGGCGACCGCCCGGTTCGTGGACAGCCAGCGACCGAACGGAACCGCGTACGTCATCGGAGAGGCCGGTCTGACGACGGCGCTGCACGACGTCGGTTACATCCTCAGCGATGCGGACCCCGACTTCGTGATCTTGGGTGAGACTCGAACCTACTCGTTCGAAGCGCTCACCAAGGCCATTCGCCTGATCAACGGCGGCGCCCGGTTCATCGCCACGAACCCTGACAACACCGGGCCCTCGACCGAGGGTGTATTGCCTGCTACCGGGTCTGTCGCCGCACTGATCACGAAGGCGACGGGCAAGGAACCGTACTTCGTCGGCAAACCGAACCCGTTGATGATGCGCACCGGCCTCAATGCAATCGGCGCCCACTCCGAGTCCAGCGCCATGATCGGCGACCGGATGGACACCGACGTGCTGGCCGGCCTCGAAGCAGGCATGACGACGTTCCTCGTGCTGACCGGGCTCACCGCCACGTCGGACATCGACCGGTTCCCGTTCCGGCCGACCAAGGTCGTCGACTCGATCGCGGATCTGGTCGACCTGGTGTGACGGAGGTGGCCCGGCCGCCCCTGCGGCCGGGCCGGACCCCGGGTCAGGTGCGGCTGATCTTGACCCCGTCGATCGTCCAGAACCAGTTGTTGGCTCCGGTGTAGCGGAAGTGGGCCTTCGCGCTGGTCGCGCCCGCGGGGACGGTCAGGGGGACGGTCTCCGTGCGGGAGGGGACGTCGGCCGTGTAGGTGCGGACGGGGACCGGGGCGGCGCCGTCGTAGGAGACGAGGACCTCGCCCTTCTGCGGGGCCTCCTGACGGTAGAACGTGGTGTACGTGAGGGTGGCCGGGCGGCCGCCGGTGACCGGGAAGGCGGGGCTGGTCAGGGTCGAGTCGAAGGTGCCGGTGACGGTCTTGTCGGACCATTCGTCGCCGTCGGCCACGGCGAAGACGCCGCGGGCCCGCACGTTGCACTCGCGCTGCTGGTCGCGTTCGGCCTTGGTCCAGAACTCGTCGGTGGTGAAGGACCAGCCGCGCCATTCGGTGACGCCGCCGGTGCCCATCCGGGAGTTGTCGACGCTCCAGCCGCTGGGCGGGGTGTGCGTGAAGCCGATGACGCCGGATCCGATGCCGGTCTCGTCGACGGGTCCGCCGAGCTGCGCGCGCAGGGTGTCGAAGTCGTCCGGCAGCGGCTGCTGGATGGGGCGGCCGTCCAGGCCCCAGGCGGGGTCGAGCGCGATGCCGAGGTGGGCGAGGGCGCTGGCCGCGATGTCGGGCATCTTGACGTCGTGGCGGGTGGAGCCGGGTGCGGCGGTGCCGCCGACGGCGATCATGAAGGTCTGGCGTTCGGGCCAGGTGGAGCCGCCGTGGCCGCCCGCGTCGGTGTGCCCGTGGTCGGCGGTGACGAGGATCAGCCAGTCCTCGTTCCCGTACGTGGAACGGGAGGTGACGGCGTCGACCATCGCGCCGACCTGGCCGTCGACGCCGTGGATCGCGTCGAGGTACTCCTGGCTCGCGGCGCCGTAGGAGTGGCCCGCGTGGTCGACGTTGTCGAGCTGGACGAAGACGGCGTCCGGGTTCGCGCCCTTGAGCCGCTCGACGGCGCGGGCGGTGGTGCCGGTGTCGTACTCGGCGCTCGGGGTGGAGACGCGGGTGTCGACCTTCGCCGAGAAGACGATGTCGGTGATCGGTGCCCAGGAGGAGACGGCGTACGTCGACAGCGACGGCTTCGCGGTCTCGATCCGGGTGAGGAAGTCGGGGTACTGGGCGAACTTGTGGCCGGTGAAGTTGTTGTCCTTCACGTTGTGCTTGTCGGGCCAGACGCCGGTGATGAGGGTGGACCAGCCGGGGCCGGACATGGTGGGCGCCATCGGGTTGGCGTAGATCGGGCTGGGCGCGGTGAGGCCGGCCTCCATCAGGGCCTTGAGGCGGGGTGCGTCGGCGTCCTTGATGCGGTTCAGGAGGGCGCCGTCGAGGCCGATGACGAGGACCTTCGGGGTCCGGGCGGCGCGGGCGACGGCGCTCGTCGCGGGGACGGTGAGGGCGAGAGCTGCGGTGGCGGAGCCGAGGAGCATCGAGCGGCGGGAGAGGCCGGACGGGGTGCGCGGCATGCGGGGTCCTCCGGAGCGGGGGCACGAGTGGGCACGAGCAGGCACGGGCCGGCCCAACACCCCTGAGCAGCCAGGAGTGTTGGACCAGACCCGTTATCTTCTGGTGATGCGGGCGGGGAGCGCCATGGACATTCGTCGCCGCCCGATGGACTGAACTGCCGGGGCCGGGTGGGCTGTCAGCTGCCGGTGGCGGTCTTCCAGTCGTCGACGTACGTCTGGAGGTTCTTGTCGATGTCGTTCCAGTCCGGCTCGAAGATCTCGACGCCGTCCATGATCTTGGCGAGGGCGAGGGCGTTCTCGTCGGTGGCGCGGACGTCGCCGCGGGCGGAGAAGCCGCCGCCGATGGCGCTGACCTCCTGCTGCTGCTTGGTGGCGAGCATGAAGTCGAGGAGCTTCTTGCCGTTGGCGGTGTGCGGGGCGTTCTTCACGAGGCCGGCGGCGTAGGGCAAGGCGAAGGAGGTGGGCTTGCCGCCCTCGGTCTTCGGGAACCAGATGCCGAGGTTGGGCATGTCCTTGGACTGGGCGTAGTTCATCTGCACGTCGCCGTTGGCGACGAGGAGTTCGCCCTTGTCCACCTTGGGGGCGAGTTTGCCGGTGGAGGCGGACGGGCCGACGTTGTTGGCCTGGAGCTTCTTCAGGTAGTCCATGGCGGGCTGCTTGCCGCCGAGGTCGTGCATGGCCTTGACGACGACGGCGGTGCCGTCGCCGGCGACGCCCGGGGTGGAGTACTGGAGCTTGTTCTTGTACTTGCCGTCGAGCAGTTCCTGCCAGGTCTGCGGCGGCGTCTTGAGTTCCTTCTTGTTGTAGATGAACCCGAAGTAGTTGTTGACGACGGAGGTCCAGGTGCCGTCGGCGCCCTTGTCGGCGCCGTCGACCTGGTCGGCGCCCTCGGGCGCGTATTTGGCGAGCAGGCCCTTGCCGCCGGCCTGCTGGATGAACGGGGGCAGGGTGACGAGGACGTCGGCCTGGGTGTTGGCCTTCTCGCGGACGGCGCGCTGCACGACCTCGCCGGAGCCGCCCTCGACGTACTCGACCTTGATGCCGGTCTTGGCGGTGAAGTCCTTGAAGACCTTGTCGTACCAGCCGTCGCCGTTCTCGCCCTTGAGGCCGTCGGCGCTGTAGACGGTGACGACCTTCTCGTCGGAGGCGGCGGAGCTGCCGCCGCAGCCGGTGAGGGTGGCGGCGAGGGCGAGGGAGCCGGTGACGGCGGCTATCGCCGTGAGGGTGTTCTTGCGCGGGTTCGCGGACATGGCGAGGTGAACTCCTGGAGAGCTGGGAAGTACGGGGGTGTCAGCGGTACGAGGCCTTGGTGCGGACGCGGGAGACGGCGAGCAGCACGAGCAGGGTGGCGCCCATCAGGACCACGGCGATCGCGGAGCCGGTGAAGAGGGAGCCGCGGTCGGTGGTGGCGTAGATCTGCACCGGCAGCGGCATCCAGTCCGGCGGGTAGAGCATCATCGTGGCGCTCAACTCGCCCATGGACAGGGCGAAGCAGAGTCCCGCGGCCGCGTTGAGCGACGGCAGCAGGAGGGGCAGCTTCACCTTCCACAGGACGTACGCGGGCCGGGCGCCGAGGGACGCCGCGGCCTGCTCGTACGCCGGGTCGAGACGCACGATGGCGGCCGAGACCGACTGGTAGGCGAACGCCGTGACAAGAATGGTGTGCGCGAGGATGACGATCCAGCGGGTGCCGTTGAGCAGCATCGGCGGCTTGCTGAAGGCGACGAGGACGGCGAGGCCGACGACGACGGACGGCACGGCGACCGGCAGCATGAACAGGGTGTCCATCGCACGCCTGCCCCGCTTCTTCAGCGCGGCGGCGGCGAGCGCGGCCCAGCCTCCGACGACGAGCGCGAGCACGCTGGCGGTGACGGCGGTGACGAGGCTGGTGGTGAGCGCGGTGAGCGAGTCACCGCTGGTGGCGGCGTCGTAGTGCCCGGTGGTGAAGCCGGAGGGCAGGGCCCCGGACCAGTGGCCGGCGAACGACGCGGCGAGGATCACCAGGAGCGGCACCGCGAAGAGCGGCAGGAAGAGCGCGAAGAAGAGAGCCCAGGTGGCCCACTTCCCGGCCCGGCTATGCACCAGCACGACGACTCACCGCCCGGTAGATGCCGTAGAGACCGACGGAGATCAGGACGTTGACGACGGCGACGACGCACGCGCCGGGGTAGTCCGACTCCAGGATCGCCTTGCCGTAGACGAGCATCGGCAGGGTCGTGACGCCCTTGGCGCCGGTGAAGAGCACGATCCCGAACTCGTTCAGGCACATCACCAGGACGAGGGAGCCGCCGGCGGCCAGCGCCGGCAGCGCCTCCGGCAGGACGATCTGCCGGACGATGCGCCCGGGCCCGGCGCCCAGCGACGACGCCACTTCCAGCTGGGCCGTGTCGACCTGCGAGAACGCGGCGAGCAGGGGCCGCATCACGAACGGCGTGAAGTACGTGATCTCGGCGAGCAGGACGCCCCAGGGGGTGGCCAGGAACTGGAAGGGCCCGGTGGCGGCGCCGGTGACGTCCGTCCACAGCCCGTTGGCCATGCCGACCTGCCCGTACACGAAGAGCAGGGCGAGGGTGATGAGGAAGGACGGGAAGGAGAGGAAGACTTCGATGAACTTGGCGACGGCCTTCCCGCCGGGGAACGGGACGAACGCGATGACGAGCGCGAGAGCGAAGCCGAGCACGAGGCATCCGACCGTCGATCCGGCGGCGAGCCACACCGTCGTGCCGAGCGCCTCGCGGAACGCGTGGGAGGCGAAGACGTCGCGGTACGGCTGGACGGACGTGCCGCCGCTGTCGGGCCGGAAGGACTGCTGGACGACGAGGAAGAGCGGGTAGAGGAAGACCAGACCGAGCCCGGCGACGGGCGGCAGCGCCCACACCCAAGCGCCGGTCGTGCGGGGCGACTTGGCGGAACCCCGGACGGCTGTCGTGCCGATCGCGGCGCTAGCCATGGGCCACCGCCTCCGCCTCCGCTCCCACGCCGGCGCCGATCAGCACGGCGTCCTCGGGGGCGAAGTGGACGGTGACGGTGTCGCCGGGCGCGGGCGGGGTGCGCAGTTCGCGCAGGTCGGCCTTGACCTGGTGGCCGTCGACGTCGACGAGGAGGCGGTGGGTGGAGCCGCGCCACTGGACCTCGGCGACCTCGCCGGTGAGGGCGTTGGGTCCGTCGCCGAGTCCGACGAGGTGGGGGCGGACGCAGAGCGTGGCGGAGGTGCCGGCCGCGGTGTCCGGGACGGCGACCTTCAGTTCGGCGGCGCCGAAGGTGACGGCGGAGCCCGAACCGACCTGGACGGGAAGGAGGTTGGCGTTCCCGACGAACGACGCGGTGAACTCGGTGCGGGGCCGCCGGTACAGGTCCTGAGGTGTGCCGACGTCCTGGAGCCGGGCGCGGTCCATGACGGCGATCCGGTCGGCGAGGGTGAGCGCCTCGACCTGGTCGTGGGTGACGTAGAGGATCGACACGTCGGGCAACTCGCGGTGCAGCCGGGCCAGTTCGGCGAGCATCCCGGAGCGGAGCTGTGCGTCGAGCGCGGAGAGCGGCTCGTCGAGGAGCAGCACGTCGGGGCGGATGGCGAGGGCGCGGGCGATGGCGACGCGCTGCTGCTGGCCACCGGAGAGCTCGCGCGGGTGGCGCTCGGCGTAGGCGCCCATGCCGGTCATCTCGAGGGCCTCGGTGACCCGGCCGGGTATCTCGGCCTTGGGCACCTTCTGCGCGCGCATGCCGAAGGCGACGTTGTCCTTCACCTTCATGTGCGGGAACAGCGCGTACTGCTGCACGACCATGCCGATGCCGCGCCGGTGCGGCGGCAGGTCGGTGACGTCACGGCCGCCGATGAACACGCGTCCGGCGGCGGGCCGTACGAAGCCGGCGACGGCGCGCAGCGCGGTGGTCTTGCCGGAGCCGGAGGGCCCGAGGAGGGCCATGACCTCGCCCGGCTCGACGGTCAGGTCGAGGGAGTCGAGGACGGTGTTCCCGCCGTACGCGACGGACACCCGGTCGAACCGGATGCCGCTGCGGGCGCCCGGAGGGTCGGTCAGCTTTTCCATCAGTCCCGCTCGTTCGCAGTCGGCTCGATGACTCTCACGGCGGCTACGTTCGCGGGATCGGGTGTCCCGGACGGGTCCGGCCGGGAACGGGCCGGTGAACGACCCCCCAAGCTTGGACCAGACCCGTTATCTCCGCGTTACATGCGGAGTTGGGGGCGAGGGCGCCCGATCTCCCTGCGGTCGCTACTGGTTCTCGGCGCCGAGGCGGGTCGTGAAGGAGAAGCGGTCGCCGCGGTAGAGGGTGCGGACGCGTTCGGTGGCGCGGCCCGCGGGGTCGTAGGAGACGCGGTGGATGAGGAGCATGGGGAGGGCGGGCGGGGTGCCGATGAGGAGGGCCTCGCGGGGGGTGGCGAGGACGGTCTCGATGCGTTCGTCGGCCGAGCCGAAGTCGATGCCGAGTTGCTCGTGGACGTAGGAGTAGAAGGAGGAGTCGGGGTCGAACTCGGTGTCGAGGCGGGGCATGCGGGCCACGGCGACGTACGTGGATTCGAGGCCGACGCGTTCGTCGTCGGCGAGCAGGACGCGCTCCATGTGCCAGACGGGCTCGCCGCGTTCGAGGCCGGTCTCGTCGGCGAGCGCGGGCGGGCAGGGGAAACGGTCGAGGCCGATGAGCGTACGGCCGGGGCGGCGGCCCTGGCGGCGGACGCCCTCGGTGTAGGAGGCGAGGGAGAGCGGCTGGGCCAGTTTGGGGCCGGCGGCGACGGTGCCGCGGCCCTTGCGGCGCAGGCGCCCTTCGAGGAGCAGTTCGCGCAGGGCCTGGCGCACGGTCTCGCGGGAGACGGCGTACCGGACAGCGAGATCGCGCTCGGTCGGCAGAGTCTCGCCTTCGGCCAAGTCGTTGACCAGCGCGGTCAGTTGAGCCTTGACCGCGTAGTACTTGGGGATGCGTCCGTGCTCGGGCACGCCGCCGCGCACGGGGGCGCCGGGGTCCAGGTCGTTCGGGTAGTCCACGCGGGGATCGTCGCAGACGTGGGTGAACCGCCGGCGCGGGGTACCGGTCAGCGGTGGCGGGCGGCCGTGCGGCGCCGGAACAGGAGGAGGGCGGCGGCGCCGCCGAGGAGGCAGAGGCCGGCCGCGGCGGCGAGGGTGGCGAGGGGGGCGGGGGGGCCGGTGCGGGCGAGTTCGCCGGCGAGGGCGGTTCCGCCGGGGCGGTCGGGGGTGGCGGCGCCGTCCCCGTCCCGGGCGCCCGTGCCGGCCTGGGCCTCCCCTGACTCCTCCCCTTCGTCCTGCGCTTCGTCCTCTGCCGTGACGATGTCGAAGGGGTAGTGGCCGGACTCCCCGACCCAGTCGCCGTCGTCGGCCCTGCGCTGGACGAGGGCGGCGTCGGCGACGACGTGGTCGGGGCGGGTGTCCTCGCTGAACGCGAGCCGTACGGGCACGGTGACCGTCTCGCCGGGTTCCACGGAGAAGCCGCCGGTGTCGGCGCCGATGACGCCCACGTTCTCGTCCTGGTCGGTGTGTTCGAAGGTGACGGGGTGCCAGCGGGTGCCGTCGCGGAACTCGAGCCGGATGCCGGTGGGGCGCAGCTTCCGGCTGTCGTCCACGAGGACGAGGACGGGGTGCAGGGCGGTGCAGCGGGTGGGGGTGTGGTTGGTGAGGGTGATCGACCAGGTGCGGGGGTCGGCGCCGGGGCGGTAGGTGTCGGGGCCGGCGTCGATGCGGGTGGTGATCGGGAAGCGGGCGGGGGCGCGGGCGGTTTCGCAGGGGGCCGGGGCGGGGGCCGCGCTCGCGGTGGGGTGCAGGGGGAGGGTGAGGGCGGCGGCGGTGAGAGTGGCGGCGGTGAGGGCGAGGGCGGTCGGGCGGCGCAGTCGCATGCGGTTGCTTTGCCTTTGCTGGTCGCGGAGCCGGGTCAGCCAGGCTGGCATCTGGGCGGTGCCCGGTCCGTCCGGCACGCCTGGGCTCCGCCCGGCTCCCCTCGATCGGACCAGTACGACTTTCATCCTGGGGTCGGGGGGCGGGGTGCCGCCGTAGGGGTGCCTGTTGTTGCCGGGTGCCGCGCCGTCGTGGCTGGTCGCGCAGTTCCCCGCGCCCCTGAAGGGCACACTCCGTGCGCCCCCAGGGGCATATGGGGCGCGCTCCGCGACGGGGTCGCTGATCGGACACAGTCCCGCCCCGCAGGGTCAGGTCCTTCGGGATGGGACCGTGCCTGTGCCTCGGCCGAAGAGGGGGGCCAGGATGAGTTGGGCGGCGCCTTCTACCACCAGGGTGGGGCCGCCCGGTGCGGCGCGCACCGGTATCGAGCGGCCTCCGCCGCCGCGCCGGGCGCGCGTCTCGACGACGGCGCCCACGCCTCGTACGAAGAGATCCTCCGCCGCGCTCACCGTCCGGCCCCCGAGCAGCACCGCGTCGATGTCGAGCAGACCGACCAGGTTCCCGGCGCCCTCCCCGAGGACCCGCGCCGCCTCCGCCACGTCGCCGGAGGCCACCGCGGCCAGGCAGATCGCCTCGATACAGCCTCGGTTCCCGCACTCGCACCGCGGCCCGTCCAGCTGGATCACCTGGTGGCCGAACTCCCCGGCCCCGGTCCGCTCCCCCCGGTACAGCGCCCCGTCGAGCACGAGGCCCGCCCCGAGTCCCGTCCCCAGGTGCAGATATGCGAAGGAACGCCCTCCCTCCCCCGCGGCCCCCACCAGCGCGAGTCCGAGCGCCGCCGCGTTCGTGTCCTTGTCGACGACGACCGGCAGCCCGAGCCGCTCGGTGAGCGCGTCGCGCAGCGGATAGCCGTCCCACTGCGGGAACCCGGTCACCCGGTGCAGCACGCCCCCGGCGTGATCGAGGGGCCCCGGCACGGCGACGCCGACGCCGAGCACCGAGTCGCCCCCGGCCGCCTCTCCCTCGGCGAGGAGTTGGTCGATCTCGCAGGCGGCGGTGGCGAGGACCGCGTCGGCCCCCGCCCCCAGGTCCAGCGGAGCGCGCCGCGCGGCGACCACGTCCCCGGCGAGGTCGGTCAGCACGGTCCGCAGCTCGTCGCGGTCCAGGTGCAGCCCGACCGCGTGCCCGGCCCCCGCGACGAGGCGCAGCACGGTGCGCGGCTTGCCGCCGGTCGAGGCGCGCCTGCCCGCCTCGACGACCAGGCCGTCGGCGCGCAGCCGGGCCGTGATCTTGCTGACGGCCTGCGGGGTCAGACCGGTCCGCTCGGCGAGCTCCAGACGGCTGATCCCGGGTTCGCCCGCGGTGCGGAGCAGGTCGAGGACGAGCGCGGCGTTGTGCCCGCGCAGGGCCGCGAGGTTCACCCCCGTACTGGGGCCGACATGGGTGACGTGCGTGTTCACCTGCCCATTGTGCCTCCCGCTTGCACTTTGGCAACACCGTTGCTTAAGTGGAAGCATGACTGGCACGACTGGTACGACTGGCATGAATGGTGGAAGCGGGCCGCTCCGCGTGGGGCTCGTCGGGTACGGCCTGGCGGGTTCCGTCTTCCACGCCCCGCTGATCGCCGCGACCGAGGGCCTCGCCCTCGACACGGTCGTCACCTCGAACCCCGAGCGGCAGGAGCAGGCCCGCGCCGAGCACGGCGCCGCGCTGCGGTTCGCCGAGCGTCCCGAGGAGCTGTGGGCGCGGGCCGGCGAGCTCGACCTGATCGTCCTCGCGTCGCCGAACAAGACGCACGTACCGCTCGCCACCGCCGCCCTGGAGGCGGGCCTGCCGGTCGTCGTGGACAAGCCGATCGCGGGCACGGCGGCCGAGGCACGGGCGCTCGCCGCCCTCGCGGACGAGAAGGGCCTGTTCCTCTCCGTCTTCCAGAACCGCCGCTGGGACAACGACTTCCGCACGCTCCAGCGGCTCCTCGCCGACGGCACGCTCGGTGACGTGTGGCGTTTCGAGTCCCGCTTCGAGCGCTGGCGCCCGCGCCCCAAGGGCGGCTGGCGCGAGTCGGGGAACCCGGAGGAGATCGGCGGTCTCCTCTACGACCTCGGCAGCCACGTCGTCGACCAGGCCCTGGTCCTGTTCGGCCCGGCCGTCTCCGTGTACGCGGAGTCAGACGTGCGCCGCGCGGGCGCGGAGGCGGACGACGACACGTTCCTCGCGATCACGCACGCGAACGGGGTCCGCTCGCACCTCTACGTCTCCGCGACCACCGCCCAGCTCGGCCCGCGCTTCCGCGTCCTCGGCTCCCAGGCGGGCTATGTGAAGTACGGCCTGGATCCGCAGGAGGCGGCGCTGCGCGAGGGTGAGCGGCCTCGCGCGGGGAAGCCGTGGGGTGTGGAGCCCGAGACGATGTGGGGCCGCGTCGGTGCCGGCGAGTCCCCGCTGACCGGCGGCGGCACCCCGGTCCCGACGGCCGACGGCGACTACCCGGCCTACTACGCCGCCGTCGCCGCAGCCCTGCGCGACGGCACCCCGAACCCGGTGCCGGCCACGCAGGCCGCCGCCGCGCTCGACGTCCTGGAGGCGGCGCGACGCTCCGCCCGCGACGGATCGGTGGTGACCCTGTGACCGCGCACGAGACCCCTTCGGTACCGGAACTGGAGGAACAGGAGCGCACCCTGATCCTCGACTCGTTCTCCTACGAGGACGCGTGGCGGCTCGGCACGCTGCTGGTGGAGCTGGCGCGCGGGCGGCAGGCGCCGGTCGCGATCGACATCACCCGGGGCGGGCAGCAGGTGTTCCACGCGGCGCTGCCCGGCTCGACACCCGACAACGACGCGTGGATCGCCCGGAAACGCCGGGTCGTCGAGCGCTATCACGCCTCGTCGTACCTGGTGGGGAGCCGGTTCCGCGCCAAGGGCACGACGTTCGAGGCGTCCTCCCGCCTCGACCCCGATGTGTACGCGGCCCACGGCGGCGCCTTCCCCCTCCGGGTACGCGACGCAGGCGTCATCGGCGTCGCCACAGTCTCAGGCCTCCCCCAACGGGAAGACCACGCTTTGGTGACAGAAGCCCTGGCCACTTTCCTGGCGTGACCGGCGCTCCACCAAGCCGCCCCTGGGGGCGCACGAAGTGTGCCCCCAGGGGCGCGGGGAACGGCGCGAGCAACCACGACGGAGCGGCACCCGGCCACGAGTGAAGCCCCTACGGCGGGAACGGCCGGGTCCCGGGTCAGGGATACGGCGGCCCGGGGCCAAGCTCCGGCAAAGCCCGGGCGCGCCCGGAGACGGCGCCCCCAGGCCCACCCGCCCCCCGGCGGAGCGCTACGCCGGCTTCAGCTCCTGCCGCTGGCGCCCGAGCCCGTCGATCTCCAGCTCCACAACGTCCCCGGCCCGAAGGTACGGCTTGGGCTCGGGCTGCCCCATGGCCACGCCGGCCGGCGTCCCGGTGTTGATGACGTCGCCGGGGTACAGCGTCATGAACTGGCTGACGTACCGCACGACCTCGGCGACCGAGAAGATCTGGTCGGCCGTGCTGCCGTTCTGCTTGAGCTCGCCGTTCACCCAGAGCCGGAGGCCGAGCGCCTGCGGGTCGGCGACCTCGTCGGCGGTGACGAGCCAGGGGCCCAGCGGGTTGAACGTCTCGCAGTTCTTGCCCTTGTCCCACGTGCCGCCGCGCTCGATCTGGAACTCGCGCTCGGACACGTCGTGGGCGACCGCGTACCCCGCGACACAGGCGAGCGCGGCCTCGTGGGACTCGACGTAGCGGGCCGTACGTCCGATGACCACGGCCAGCTCCACCTCCCAGTCGGTCTTCTGCGAACCGCGCGGCACGAGCACCGTGTCGTGCGGCCCGACCACCGTGTCCGCCGCCTTGAAGAAGACGACGGGCTCGGCGGGCGGCTCGGCGCCGGTCTCGGCGGCGTGGTCGTGGTAGTTCAGGCCGATGCACACGACCTTGCCGATCCGGCCGACCGGGGCCCCGATCCGCAGTCCGGCGGCGTCGAGCGCGGGCAGCTCGCCGGAGGCCGCGGCGGCGCGGATCCGGTCGAGCGCGGCGTCGTCCGCGAGCAGCGCCCCGTCGACGTCGGGCACGAGGCCCGACAGGTCGCGCAGGGTGCCCCCGTCGTCGAGGAGCGCGGGGCGCTCGGCTCCGGCGGGACCGACTCGCAGCAGCTTCATGGTGTAACTCCCTCTGATCTAGGAGGAGCCCCGAAGGCCAGGTGCGGCGTCAAGCCATCGGAGGTCTGGTCGATCCTCCAAGCTCCAAGTCCAGTCCGCAAGACCCCGTTCACGGACTGGACCCGCCCCCGGTGCGACCCCGCCCCCGGACCCGCTACAGCGCGGGCGCCGCGGCCCCGGCCCCATACGGCATGTCCCGGTAGAGGAAGGCCCGCTCGACGGCGCTCCAGGTCGTGGACGTCACGATGTAGAGCGCGGCGGCCAGCGGCACGAAGGCCACGGAGAAAAGGGTCATGAAGGACATCAGCGGCATGAACCGGTTCATCGCCGCCATGCCCGGCACCTGCTGACCGCTGCCGTCGCCGGTGGCCTCGGGCCGCGCCGAGAGCGCCATCTGCCGCTTGGTCCGCCGGTAGTTGAACGTGGCCACGGTCGCGACGAGCGCGAACAGCGCCACGTACACGAGCCCCTGCTCGCCCAGCAGCCCGCCGTGCCCGAGCGCGTCCGCGAACCGGCCGCCGAGCGGGGCGCCGCCCAGGGTGTGCCCGAGGAGTTCGTTGGGGTCGCCGCCGATGCTGCGGCTGGAGAACAGGTGGTAGAGCAGGAAGAACGCCGGCATCTGGAACAGCATCGGCAGGCACCCGGACAGCGGTGAGACCTTCTCCTCCCGGTGCAGCTCCATGATCGCCTTCTGCAGCGCCTCGGGGTTCTTCTTGTGCTTCTTGCGCAGCTCGGCGATGCGCGGCTGCAGCTTCAGGCGTTCCCGCTGCCCGCGCGCCCCGGCCCGGGACAGCGGGTGGACGAGGAGGCGGACGAGCGCGGTGAACAGGACGATGGCGGCGGCCGTGGCGGCGCCGTGGAACAGCGGGTCGAGCACATCGGCCAGGCCGGCGACCAGGCTCGCGAAGACGGACATGAACGACGCCAGGATTGACGACATGAGTGGTGAGCCCTCCGGGGGTCTCGTCGTGCCGGGATCAGGAAACGAACTGCGCGGCGTGACGGACTGCGGAGGCGAGGGCCGGTCGGCGGGTCGAAAGGACCGGACCGGGCCGGGTCAGCAGGCCGTCGGGACGAGACGTCCGGGTGCTCGGGGCCGGGTGCGGCCCCGGGCGTCGGGATCGCGCTGGGGCAGGAACGCGGTGCGCTGCTCCCGGTCGCGGATGGCCGTACGGACGCGGGTGCGCGGCACGGCGGGCGCGCTGCGCGCGGCGAGCACGGAGCAGACGGTGAGCGCGGAGCCCACGGCGGCGGTCGCGGCGAGGGCGACGGCCCCGGCGAGACTGCCGGTGTCGACGACGACAGCCTCGACGAGCAGGAACAGCAGGAGCGCGACGGGGCGCAGGGCGGCGCCCCAGGTGTTCTTCCTGTCCATGCGCTCCCCTCCGTTCCCTGTCGGCTGCGAAATCCCTGCTGCGGGTCCTGTTCCCGCTCCGTCAGTTATACAGGCAGCCGGTCGTGCGGCGACGGGTCGATCGGGTCCCGGGCGAGCAGCTCGTGGTCCGGCCGGGGGTCGCGGTCCGCCGGAAACACGTAGGTGATCAGGAGGGTGACGGCGAGGTTCGCGGCGAGGGCGACGATGCCGGCGTTCACCCCGAGCACGGGGTCGTGCTCGCCGAAGACGAGCCCGCACACGACGCCGACGCCGACCGCGAGCCCGCCGACCGCCGCGGCGAAGCTCAGCCGCCGCCACAACAGCCCCACGAGCAGCATCGGGACGAGCTGCGCCATGCCCTCGTAGGAGATGAGGGAGAGCCGGACGAGGGTGTTGGGCGCGGCGTAGGTGAGGATCAGGGCGAGGCCGCCGGCGATGACGACCACGATCTGCGAGCCGGTCTTCTGAGCCCGGGACGAGTCCCGCCACCGGGGCACGAGCGAGAGCACGCTGCTGCCCCACATCGTGCCGATGACCAGCATGAACACGGCCATCGGCACGATCGAGGAGAGTGCGGCGGCGACCCCGATGACGCCGACGGCCCAGGCGGGCAGCGAGTCGACGACGAGCTTGAACAGGGCGAGGTTCGACTCGGCGCCGGTCAGTCCGGGCACGACGAACAGCGCGGCCATGCCGAGCAGCATCGGCACGAAGAGCAGGACGTTGTAGGCGGGCAGCCAGATCGCGTTGCGGCGCAGCGCGTCCGCGTTCCGCGCGCCGAGGTATCCGGCGACGGTGGTCGGGAAGATGACGACGGTCAGCGCGTTGAGGACGGTCGTGGTCGCGAACCAGGCCTGCCCGTACGGGCTGCCCCCGGCGCCCGGCAGCGTCAGCCACGCGCTCTTCTCGTCGACGAGCCGCCCGAGGAAGTCCCCGTAGCCGTCGAAGTAGTGCAGCGGCACGTACACGGCGAGGAAGGCGAGCGTGACGATGACGAGGAGGTCTTTGAGGACGGACACCCAGGCGCTGCCGCGCAGCCCGCTGACGACGACGAACGCGGTGGTGACGGCGAAGCCGACGAAGTAGGCCCAGTTCAGGCTGACGGCGCCGTAGGAGATCGTCGAGACGACGACGCCCATGCCGGTGATCTGCAGCTGGATGTACGGGAG
Organism: Streptomyces sp. NPDC025806; assembly: GCF_055558275.1. Lineage (NCBI taxonomy): Bacteria > Bacillati > Actinomycetota > Actinomycetes > Kitasatosporales > Streptomycetaceae > Streptomyces > Streptomyces sp. NPDC025806. The sequence goes on from NZ_JBVHMU010000012.1 coordinate 54,983, forward strand.
CAGGAAGACGGTGACGAGGATCGCGACGGCGGCGCCGAGCCAGGGCCGCCCGTAGCGGTGGGCGATCATGTCGGTGATGCTGACCAGGCCGTGCGTGCGGGCGTACGACCACAGCATCGGTCCGACGACGTAGCCGACGGCGTAGCCGCAGGACATGTAGGCGACGACGTAGAGGACGGGCGCGCCGAAGTTGTAGCCCCAGCCTGCGGCGCCGAGGTAGCTGAAGCTGGTGTAGCCCTCGCCGGCCATGAGGACCCAGATGAAGACGGCCCCGAGACTGCGGCCGCCGACGGACCACTCGGTGAGCCCGCCGCCGCGCCCCTTGCCGCGTACGGCGAGCAGTCCGAGGGCGACGGTGGCGACCATGAAGGCGCCGAACAGGGTGGTGGCCACGGCCGCGTCACTCATCGCCGGCCCCCTTCGGCTTCCGCTCCCGCTTCCGTACGCAGCCGCTGGTCCCCGCGCCAGGTCAGCCAGACGGCGACGGGCGTGAGCAGCGTCGCCGCGAACAGCCAGACGAAGAGGAAGGGCACCCCGAGCAGGACCGGCTCGACCCGGTTCGCGAACGGGAGCGCCCCGGCGTACAGCACGAAGGGCACGAGGAGCCAGAGCAGGTGGGGCCGTCGCTTGATCACGGACGACGACCTTACTCAGTGGTGATTCAGCGCGGCCGCATGGACCGGAGCGTGCCCCACACCACGAGCCGGTACCGGGAGGTGAACTCGGGGGTGCAGGTGGTGAGCGTGATGTAGTACCCGGGCTGCGCGTACCCGGCGCCGCGCACGACCCGGCTGCGGGGCACCGGTGCGATGACGCCGCCGTCGCGGGCCGAGGTCTGCGCGAGGCCCTTGTCGACGACGTACGTGTAGGTGGCCTGCTTCGTCTCGACGGTGAGGGTGTCGCCGCGGCGCAGCCGGTTGATGTAGCGGAACGGTTCGCCGTGGGTGTTGCGGTGCCCGGCGAGCGCGAAGTTCCCGGCCTGGCCGGGCTGGGCGGTGCCCGGGTAGTGGCCGACGTAGCCGTGGTTGAGCACGCTGGCCTTGCCGACGCCCTGCGCGACGGGCACGCGCAGGCCGAGGCGCGGGATGCCGAGGACGGCGTAGGCCTGGTCCCAGCGGGGAGCCTGGCGGGTGGTGCGGGTGCCGCCGCCGGTCCCGGTGCCGGTGCGCGGGGTGCTGTCCGCGGCGGGGTCGTCGTCCTGCGCGGGCGGCTCGGCGGCCTCCGGCGGCGGCGCGGACCCACCGACGTCGGGCGGCGGGCTCCCGGGCCGCTCCCACTGCCGTTCCAGGGCCTGCACCTGCCGTTCGGCGCCCGCCTTCGCCTGCCGGTTGGTCCACCACAGCTGGTGCGCGACGAACAGCAGGAGCACGAGCCCGAGCGTCACGGCGCCCTCCGCCCCGTTCCACAGGGCGCGGCGCGTCCGCGACCGGCGGGGCGGTGCCCCCTGGGCCACGGTCCGGGGTCGGTCGTCCTCCGTACGCTGCAGCAGCACGCGCGCAGGGTAGACGGCGCGGCCTCAACTCACCAGAGCCGTGCGGGGCGCGGGCGTCTCACCGGTGCCTGTCGCAGGTGTCATCGTCGGGTGATCGGCCCCTCCCCGGGCCCACGGCAGTACCGTGTTCTGCATGCGCCCCGACACGCCTGCCACGCCCGCCGAGAACGACCACGCCGATCACGTCGCGGAAGCCGAGCGCCTGGAACGCACCGCGGCCCTGTACCCCGGGGACGCCGAGCCCCTGTTGTTGCAGGCCGCGGCCCACTACGAACTCGCCGAGTCCCGCGAGCGCGCCACCACCCTCTACGACGGCCTGCTGTCCTCCGAGCACCTGCACAACGGCTCCCTGGTCCGCGCCCTGAAGGCCGCGAACCTGTGGGAGTACGGTCACGAGGCCGAGGCCCGCGCGATCATCACGGGCCTGCGGGCGACCGCGCCGCAGGACCCGGCGCCGTGGGTGATCATCGCGGAGTCCCTGGAGTCGCACGACGAGCTGGAGCAGGCGCACGAGACGTTCACGGAGGCCCTGACGCTGCTGGTGTCCGAGGCCGAGCGGGACGCCGGCGAGGTCCCGTACGCCCGGCATCCGCTGGTCCTGGGCCGGCACCGGGTCCGCCGGCTGCTCGGCGCGGACCACGACGTGTGGGACGCGCTCGCGGACCGCGTGAACCGCGCCTCCGTCTCCCTCGACGAACTCCACGACCCCAAACGCCTGTGGGCCCTCGGCTCGGACAATCCGGCCGACCTCCAGGCCGAGATCGCGCGCCTGCGCGCCGAGTTGGGCTCGTACCGTGAAGCCCTGTCCCGCCCGTTCCCCGTAGCGGTCCTGCACTGGCCCTCGTCCGAGTACGCCGAACTCATCGCCGCGTACCCCGCGCTCTCCTCCGAATACCCGTCCTACGAGGCCCACTTGGCGTCGATAGAGGGTGCGCTGCGGGAGCTCGCCGCGTCCGGCACCCGGAACCTGGGCATCGTCACGGGCACGGTCCCCTCCTACGAGGCCTTCGCCGCGTCCGAGGCCTCCTCCCCCGACGACGCGACCCTCCTCCCGCAGTACGCCACCACCCTGGCCGCCCGAGGCCGCGCCGTCCCGTGGCCGCCGGAGGCGGGGGCGGCGTGCTGGTGCGGGTCGGGGTCGGCGTACGGGGTGTGTCACGGGGTGGTGGGGGCGGGGGCCTGAGGCCCGGCTCCCTGGGGGCGGGGGCCTGACGCCCGGTTCCCTGGGGGCGGGGGCCTGACGCCCGGCTCCCTCTCACGTCACCGGCACCGCGGCGGTGCCGCCCCCATCGGCATCGCCGCGCCCTGCACGCGCTCATCGCCCGCATCACCCCACTTCGCGGCGCCCACCACCTCCCGGGCGATCTCGCCCACGGACCGTCCGTCGGTCACCACCCGCACCGTGTCGGCCGGCGCCCCCTCGTCCAGCATCCGCGCCTTGCGCGCGCTGCTCCTCAGCTCGTCCTCCAGCTCGGAGCCGATCTCGCGTCCCGCGAGGCGTGCCCGGGCCGTCTCGTCCGACGCGGTGAGCAGCACCCGTACGATCCTGACCTCGTCGCCCATCACGCGCCGGAACATGTCCTCGCCCTCCGCGAGCACGCTCACGGTGTGGGTGTAGACGAGGCGGCGGTACCCGAGTTCGGCGTAGTTCGCCCACAGGGCCGCGAGGTTGCGCTCGGCGATCCGCCGGCGCCGTGGGTCCCCTTCGGGAGCGGGGTGCACCTGCGCCATGAAGTCCCCCTCGATCACACAGTGCGGCACGGAGTCCCTCCGCAGCAGCGCCGACACCTCCCACCCCACGGTCGTCTTCCCGACCCCGGCGCGACCACCGATGAGCAGCACCTCTGCCTGATCCATGCGTCACAGCCTCCCTCTCGTCGCTCACCATCCGGCCGCCGGCGGCCCGGCGGCACCAACCATCGCACTCTGTTCAAGGAGCTGACTGACCGTCACCATGAAACTCGCGCCGAGCTTTGGCGCGTGGGCGCATCGCGAGGGGGACGGGATGAGCGGGTCGGGGAACGACACCGAGGGCACCGGTGTACTCATCGTGCTCGGACTGACGATCGCGCTCTCCGTGGCGTGGGCGTACGTCGTCAAGGACCAGGGTGAGCTGATCACCTGGGGCGCCCTGCTGATCGCCGGGATCACCGGAGCGGCGGCGGGCAGTCAGAGCAAGGGCAGCCAGACGGTCGCCCTGACCTGCGCGATCGCCGCGCCGCTCGGCACGTACCTGGGCACGCTGCTCGGCATCAGCCTGATCGCCGTCACCCCGCTCGGCGGCGACTTCAGCGACGCCTGGACCCTCCTGACCGAGCACGCCGGCGAGGCGGCGAAGGTCTTCAAGCTGGAGGCGCAGGACCGGGACTGGGTCTTCCTGTTCCTGTCGGCCCCGGTGGGGTACGTGGCGACGACGGCGATGGACGACTGATCCCGGCGAGGCCCTCACTCGGGGCCGCGTGCCACCCGCCGCGGAGGGAGGGGCCACACGGTCTCCTCCGGCGTCCGCCGGGCGCGGCCGGCGGACCCGGCCGGTGCGGCGGCGCGGATGCGGGCTCGCCTCCTGGACGTCACTCCGCGGACCACTCCGCGGCCCACTCCGCGACGATCGCGCGGCAGCGCCCCGCGCGCCGGGCGGTCGGGCCGTCCGTGCCGGCGAGCTCGGACAGGGTCGCGAGCGTATAGGTGACGAGCTCGCCGTCGGGGGCTGTCGCACGGAACGCCGCGGCAGCGTCCTCGACCGCGCGGTCCGGTTCGAGAAGGAGCGTCCCGAACAGGCCGAAGACCTTGACCGAGTCCTCGTCGTCCACGGGCGTGCGGAGCAGTGCGCTCCACCGCGTCTCGCAGTCCTCGAACCCCTGCACCAGCGTGTCGAGCAGCAGCAGCTCGAACGCCACCTCGTGCTCCTCGACTCCCTCCAGCCCTGCCGCTCGTTCGAAGACTTCCCGTGCGCACGCGTGACGGCCCGCCTGACGCAGCCAGCGGCCGCGTTCGATGACCACCCAGCCCACTTCGGGGCTCATCGCCAGGGCGGCGTCCAGGTCCCTGAACGCCTCCTCGGTCCTGCCGGCCAGACGGTGGGCCTGGCCACGGGACGCCAGGACCCAGGAATCGTTCGGGTCGATCGCGAGGGAGGCGTCGAAGTCCACGATCGCGCGCTCGGGACGGCCGGCGAGCCGGTGCGCCTCACCTCGCAGGGCGAGGACCCAGGCGGACTCGGGGTCGAGGGCCAACGCGGCCGTGTGGTCGCGCACCGCGTCCTCGTAATTCCCCATCATCCGGTGGGCGTTGCCGCGCGAGACCAGGGCCCAGGCGTAGTCGGCGTCGAGGGCGAGGGCCGCGGTGAGGTCCCGCACCGCGGCCTCGTAACGGCCGGCCATCCGGTGGGCGAAGCCGCGCCCCGCCAGGACCTCCGGGTCGTCGGGGGCGAGAGCGTGCGCGGCGTCGAAGTCGGCGACGGCCTCGTCGTACCGACGGGCCTGACAGTGAGTGTTGCCCCGCTCCTCCAGAGCCCAGGCGTAGTCGGGTCTCGCGTCGAGCGCGGCGGTGAGGTCCGCGACCGCGTCGTCGAGCCGCCCTGCCGACCGGTGGACGAGGCCTCTCCTCGTCAGGGCCCAGGCGTAGCGGGGTGAGAGCTCCAGCGCGGCGGTGAAGTGCCCGAGCGCCTCGTCCCACCGCTCGGCGTCCTGGTGCACGGCCCCCAGCTCGGCCAGGATCCGTTCTGTCGACGGCGCGAGGGCCAGCGCGGCGGAGAGATCGGTGATCGCCTCGTCCAGGCGGCCCGCCTGCCGGTGGACGGTACCCCGCGCGGCCAGAGCCCGGGCATTCGCCGGGTCGATCTCCAGGGCGGCGGTCTGGTCACGCACGGCGTCGTCGTAACGGTCGGCCAGCCGGTTCATCTCGCCACGGGTGATCACGTACGCCGCGTTGTGGGGGGCGAGTTCGATCGCGGAGGTCAGGTCGGCGATGGCATCGCCCAGCCGGCCCGCGTCCCGGTGGGCCTCGCCACGCGCCTCGTAGAGGATCGCCTCGCCCGGCATGAGTTCGAGTGCGGCCGTCAGGTCGGCGACCGCCTCGTCGTGACGGCCCGCGTCCCGGTGGACATCGCTGCGGCACGTGAACGCCCACGCGTCGGCCGGGTCCAGCTCGATCGCCGCCGTGAGGTCCGCGACGGCCTCCTCGTCGTGATCCGCGACCCGGTGGGCCTCACCGCGCCACGCGAGCGCCCAGTACGTGGGGGCGAGGTCGAGCGAGGCGGTCAGGTCGGCGATCCCCTGTTCGGTGCGCCCGTGCCAGGCGTGCAGGGCACCGCGGGTCGCGAAGGCGTGCCGCCGGATGTCGGCGGGCGCCCCCACGCGGTCCAGTTCGCGGTCGAGCGCTGCGAGTGCCTCGTCGTCCCGGTCGGCGTGGAAGAGCTGCCGGCAGCGGTGGACGCGGGCCCAGGAGGCCGCCTCGGACGACAGCACGCCGCGCACCAACAGCAGGTCGAGCACGGCGAGTTCGGATGCGGCGGCACGCAGGCGAGCCGCCCAGGTCCGCAGGTCGCGGTCATCGGTGTCCCGGGCCGCCTGCTCCCACGTGTCGACCCACTCCTGCAGTATCGCCGCGGTCCGGCCCGCCGCGTGCACCGTGAGTTCGAGTGCGCCTTCCAGCCCGGCAACCGGGTCCGCGCACATCCGGTGGTACTCCTCGACCAGCCGGTGCCGCCGCCATCGGGCGTCCTGCCACCACCCGTCGGCCGGGAGCCGGTTCTCGATCGCGGCCCGCCATCCCGCCTGCGCCTCGGCGAGCCGCAGATGCGCCGCGGTCCAGCGCTGCGGCGACTCGGCGCGCTGCTGGCGCACCATGCCGGCCCGCACCACGGCGTGGTACTGCTTGAAGTCTCCGTGGCCGCTGACGAACGGCTGCTCGTTCAGCCACCCCCACAGGTGCCGCCCTTCCTCGGGTGCGACCGCGGCGAACACGTCCTCGTTCAACTGTGGCGCCAGCGCGCAGGCCAGCACCGTCTTCTGCTGATCGGCGTCGCTGATCCACCGCACGAATCGCTTCACGACGGCCTCGACGGCGTCCCCGCCGTGCGCCGGCCCTCCGACGTCTGCCTGCTCGGGCGGGGTCAGCGCCAGCAGTTCCACGAGCAGCGGAAGCCCCAGGGACAGCTGGAACACCGCCTCGACGCGGGCCGGGTCGGACACTCCGCGTGCGGCGAGCAGCGCCCGGGTCTCGTCCTCGGTGAACACCTCGAGGGGCAGATCGTTCACGAGGTGCCGCAGCGGTGCCCAGTCCCGCTCGCTGAGCTCCTCCCGCCCCGCGAGCACCACCATCACGTTCACCGGCAGCGGCCCGAAGGCGTCCTGCACCAGGTCCCGTACCCATGCGTCCAGATGGCGCCCGGTCTGCTCCCACGTGTCGAAGAACAGCACCACCCAGCGGTGCTGCCGGCACAGCCGGTCCAGCTCCGTGACGAACGCGCGGGACAGCCCGCTCGCATCGGCGGCCCGCCCGCGCCGGCCGCGGGCCCGGGCGCTCTCCCGCAGCCGGTCGATCCCCTGCGCCGCGGTGTCGGGGTTCGCCATCGAGGTCACCGCCCCAGCCCCGGGGACGAACGACAGTGCCCCGAACGTGGCCTGGGCCACCGCCCGGCTCGACAGCGAGGCCCCACCGGCCCCACCCGCCGGCTCCTCTCCGGCCGCCGCCTGCTCCCTCGCCTGCTGTTCGAACTGCTCGACGGCCTTGTCGAACCCCTTCAGCACCCCGGCCTCACGGGCCATCTGCCGCGCCAGCTCCGTGAGCGCCTGCGGCACCCCGTGCACGTCGTTCTCGTCGACCACCGCGGTCAGCGCCCCGGCCCGCTGCGCGGCCTCCCGCCACTGCCGCAGCAGCGTCGACTTCCCCACCCCGCCGAGCCCGTGGACCGAGAACAGGAAATCCGCGGGGTCACTCTCCGAGAGCGGGTCCTTGGCGAGGTTCTCGCTGAACAGCGAGAGCTGCGCCCGCCGTCCCACGAACTGCGCCTGGGCACGCTCCCGGATCAGCTCACCGCGCGACCGCCGCCGCTCCTGCGCCGCCATGCCTCCACCCCTCGCCAGACCCGCCTGCGCTCCCGTTCTACACCGGACGCGACGGCCGGCGGGTCCGGTACGAGTCACTGTCCCGCCCGCGCTCGGCGATCACCCCCGCGGGCAGTCCATCTGCCCGCGCGCCGCCGGTACACACTCCTGAATCTCCTGGGTGCTGTACTGGTACATCTGGGCGGGGTGCTCGGCGATGCCGTGCACGGAGAAGGGCTTCCCGTTGTCGGTGATGTCCTGGGTGTGGGTCCCGTCCGCGTCGACGTACGTGACCTCGAACGCCTTCCAGGTGCAGTCCTTCGTCCCCGACGTCACCTGCACGCGCAGCCCGCCGGGCGAGGCCCCGTTGCCGAGGTCGATCTTCTTGTGGGCGAAGTACGGCTTGCCGAAGTCGTTGGTGGGCTCGGTGAGCAAGGGGACGTCCGTCGAACGCGTGAGGTCGAACATCATGCCCACGTATCCGCCGTCGCCCTCACCGCGGGCCACGACCACGGTGGTGGCCTTGGCGGGGGTGCACTTCACGCCCTTCGCGCGCATGCCGTTGATGACGAACGCGGCCTTGCGGTCGCTGATCAGGTCCACGAGCCACGCCTGGGAGTAGCCGCGCCACGGCGAACGCATCGAGGGGTTCCAGACGTCGGACAGGAAGACGCCGCGGGCGTGATGCGCCTCTGCGAACGGCCGCAGATCCTTGGGCGGCCCGACGACCTGCGCCCTCTCCGCGTCCGTGAACGGCGCGTCGTAGAGCGATGCCTCGGTGTACTCGGTGTCCGCCTTGACGCTCGCGGTGAACGCGGGTCCTTCCTTGTCCACCTTGTCGTCGGCCTCGCTCGCGACCTTGGCGTCGTGCTCCGAGAAGACCCAGTCGACCCCTTTGGTCACGAGGAACAACACGACGGAACTGACCACGAGCCAGCCCACCCGGAGATAAATCTTCCGGTTCCGCGTACGCCGGTCGGCGCCGGCTGCCTCGGGCAGGACGCTCTGCACGACATCGTCGACGAACGATCGCCGATTCCGGCCGCCGTCATCGGCTCCGGCCGGAGTGCCGGTCCCAGTGCGAGTTCCGGCCGGTCTGCCGTTTCCGGCCGGTATGCCGTCCGAAGGCGCGGCCTCCTCAGGCCCTCGCTCCGCCATAGGTACGTACCCCTACCCGATGTAAGTGACAAGAGAGAAACGGCAGTTGATGCTACGTCACTGCCTCTCCGTCACCCGGATCCGCTGCCATCTCGCGAACGCCTGGGCGCTCGCGTCCAGTTGAGGAGCCGCACCCACTGGCGTAAGCCTGCGCGTACGGATGTGAAGGACGCCCGCCGGGTCACTTCGGACCCAACTCGGATGGTGGTAACCCGTCGGGAGCGGACGCACCACGCTGAGGCGAACGGTCAGATCCGTCCACCCCGAGCGCCGGGTCAGCTCCAGGGACTTGATCTCGTTCCAGGCATGACCAGGAGATTGTTCGGCGGGCCCAGTCCGATGCCGCGACTGTTGAGGGTGAGGTTGTCCTTGGCGGCGCCGAGCAGTCCCAGGAGCCGTACGCCCAGAAGGAAGGCGACGACCGCACACACCACGACCAGCCATATGGGCAGGCCGGCCGGCTCACCCACCACCGCTACGGCGATGAGTCCGGCCACCCCGGCCACGTTGCGCAGGATCTGCAGAAACCAGACGCTTCTGTCGACGAGGTACATCGCGAGCGCCGGGGGCGGGTTCGGCGGCGCTGTCTCGGTCGCCCGCTGCGACGGGCCGTCCGTCCTCGACGGCGGCGGGGCCGCGCGAGGAGGAGGCGGGGCCATGTGAGCAGGAGGCGGCCCGTCGTCCATCACGGTGGCGCCGTGCCCGGGTGCGGCGGCGCCCCCGGCATGCGCTGCGCACAGATCGAGTAGCTGTAGCGGGTTCGGGCGGCCAGAGGGCTCCTTGGTGAGGCAGGCGAGGACCAGGGACCGCAGCGAAGGCGGCACCGTGGAGATGTCGGGCTCCTCGTGCACCACCCGGAACATCAGCGCGGTCGGCTCACCGTGCCCGAACGCGCTGCCGCCGGACGCCGCCACGAGCACCGCGCCGAGGGCGAACACGTCGCTCGCTCCCGTGACCGGCCGCCCGAGAGCCTGCTCCGGCGAGTGGAAGCCCGCGGTGCCGACCACCACGCCGTCGGTCGTCAGCCGGGTCTCCTCGACGACCCGGGCGACCCCGAAGTCCAGGACACGGGGCCCGTCAGAGGCCAGCACGATGTTGGCGGGCTTCAGGTCGCGGTGTACGAGGCCGTGCCGGTGGATCGCCGCGAGTGCCTCGGCCAGGACCGCGGTCAGCCGCCACAACTCCGCCTCGGAAAGCCGCTCGCGCCGCGCCACCTCCGCCTGAAGTGTCGGACCCTCGATGTACGCGCTGGCCATCCACGGCTGCACGGCATCCGGGTCCGCGTCGACCACCGCCGCGGTATGGAAACCGCCGACCTTACGAGCAGCCTCGACCTCCTGCCGGAAGCGCTCCCGGAACCGGGGATCGGCGGCGTACTCGGGCCGGACGACCTTGATGGCCACCAGCCTCTCGGACCGCGAGCACGCCAGATAGACGGACCCCATGCCGCCGCTGCCCAGCAGCCGCAGAACCACGTAGTCCCCGATCCGCTCCATAGCCCCCGCCCCCGCCCCCGCCCCAACACACGTACCCCACCGGCCACTTGGGCTTACTCCCGAGCGTATCGAAGCCGATACGGCCGCACGGCAAGAACGATCCGCTCACGCCCTGCGGCGCCGGCCCCGCGGTCGATATCCGGCGGCGCCCGTCCCACGCCCCTGACAGCATGGTCGCCCCCACGTAACGCCGACGGAGGTCAGCAGTGCAGGAGCTCGATGCGGCAGTCATCCTCATCACGGGCGCCATGGCGGCCGGCAAGTCCACCGTCGCCCAACTCCTCGCCGAACGCCTCCCACGGTCCGTACACCTGCGCGGCGACGCCTTCCGGCGCATGATCGTGTCCGGCCGCGAGGAGTTCCTGCCCCAGCCGAGTGCGGAGGCGACGGCCCAGCTTCGCCTGCGCCACGAGGCGACCGCCACGATCGCCGACCTGTACGCCCGCTCGGGCTGGACCGTCGTGGCCCAGGACATCGTGCTGGGCGACCACCTCACCGCGTTCCTCGACTCGGTGACCACCCGCCCCCTGTACCTGGTGGTCCTCTCCCCACCCCCCGCAACCCTCACGGCCCGCGAGTCGTCCCGCCCCAAGACGGGCTACGGCGGCCCCTGGACCCCCACCGCCCTCGACGCCGCCCTGCGCCGTGACACACCGCGAGTCGGCTTGTGGCTCGACACGTCGGCCCAGACACCGGAGGAAACGGTGGACGCGATCCTCGCGGGCCTCACCACGGCCCGCATCGCCGGCTGAGGCCACCTCCCAGCCATCTGCGGAGGTACCTCCCAAGCACCACTTCGCGCGGGTGATCGCAGGCCGTACGCTGCACCAGCACCCGTCAGGGGAAGGGCTCGGCAGACGCGGACACGAGCAAGAACGCATCCCGGGAACCCCCCGGAGGTCAGGCCACGCTGCGCTCGATCCAACGGAGACTGTCCCGAACGATCAGCCCTGGACGCTCTCGGTCCGACCCCGCCATACGTGGTTCTGGTCCCGCACCGTTCCGTACGATCGACCCCGTCAGCAACAGCTCGGCAGGCATGAGGCCCCCCAGCAAATGATCACGCCCTCCTCCCCCGGCGTATCCGCCCGCATGAAGCGCCAGGTCAGCAAGGACACCGGCGCCGAGCTGGCGGTGCGGCGCCTGCTGCACGCGGCCGGGCTCCGATATCGCGTCGAGTACCCGGTGCCGGGGATGGCCCGGCGACGGATCGACGTGGCGTTCACCCGAGCCAAGGTCGCCGTGCTGATCGACGGCTGCTTCTGGCACGGCTGCCCGCAGCACGCGACTCAGCCCAAGGCCAACGCCGAGTGGTGGCGCCAGAAGCTGGACAGGAACATGGCGCGGGACCGTGAGACAACCGAGCATCTGACGGCAGCAGGGTGGACCGTGCTGCGGTTCTGGGAGCACGAGGCCCCGGAGGACGTGGCGGCGCGGATCCGGGCCGCCGTGATACGGAGCGACGAAACATGAGCAGGGAGACGGGGAGCATGGGCGGTCTGACCTTCGTGGATGTCTGCGCGGGAGCCGGTGGTCTCGCGCTCGGCCTGGAACAGGCCGGTTTCGAGCCTCGCCTTCTCCTCGACGACGACGAGCGCGCTGCAGAGACCCTCAGGTCCAACCGCCCGCACTGGAACGTGCTGCTCAGTGACTTGCTGGACTTCGACCCGGCCGAGCACCCCGAGTCCTACGACGTGGATCTGCTCTCCGCTGGGCTCCCCCGCGTGAAGTCGAACGCGACGGTCGGTCGCCCCGATTCCGCCGAGGAGGAGCGGCTGCTGAGAGCCACCATCTTCCTGGCGCACGCGATCAAGCCGCGGGCCTTGCTCATCGACAATGTTCCCGGACTTGCCCACGCGGACGAGTACCAGCCCTTCCGGGACTTCGCACGGGCCGAACTGGCACATCTCGGCTACGAGTTCAGCTGGTTCGTCGTGGACGCCGTCGACTTCGGAGTCCCGCAGAACCGTAGGTCGGGCGTGCTCGTGGCGATCGAGCGCGGCCACGGTGACACGTTCCGCCCTCCGCTTCCCACAGTGGTCGAGCCGACGACCGTCGGCGCTGCGCTGCGGGATTCGATGAGTGCCCGGGGTTGGCCGGACGCCGCCCGCTGGGCCGCACAGGCGGACCGGCCGGCGCCGACTCTCGTCGGCGGCTCCAAGAACCGCGGCGGAGCCGATCTGGGCCCGACCGGCTCCAAGAACAAGTGGGCGACCATGGGTGTCAACGGTCACACCTTGGGCAACGAGGTGCCCGACGCCGACTTCGTCTGGGATCCCGAGCTCGGGCGGGACCACATGGTGAAGATCACGCCTGAGCAGGCGGCGGCCCTCCAGGGCTTTCCCGAGTCGTGGTCGGTCAGCGGCCCCAAGACTCCGCGCTATCGGCAGATCGGACACGCCCTGCCGCCGCCCGTCGGGCGCGCTCTGGGCCGGGCTGTGGCCGATGCGCTCAAGGGCGACCAGCACCCCTCGCGGCCGGCTAGAATTCGCCAATGACCAGCACGGCGCCTCGCACATCCGCCCTTGACGCACCATTTGGCACTGACGCGACGCCCTGCAAGCCCTTTCTCGACGCCCCCTTCGTTCTGGACCTGTTCGCCGGCCCGGGTGGACTCGACGTCGCCGCTCACGCACTCGACATCCCGAGCCTCGGCATCGAATGGGACAAAAGTGCATGTCTGACCCGCTATGCCGCTGGTCTCGACACCTTGCACGCGGATGTGAGCGCCGTGCGCAGGGAGCAGTTCGAATCGCTGCCGCCTGAGATCAACATCCTCGCCGGCGGCCCGCCCTGTCAGACGTACTCCGTGGCGGGCAGCGGGGCGGGCCGGCAAGCTCTGGACGAGGTGAAGGGCTACATCGACCGCCTGATGCACGGCGACTCGGACCAGGACATCGACAAGGCACTCGGGAATCTCAGTGACCCCCGCACCGCCCTGGTCCTGGAGCCGCTGCGGTACGCAATCCAGGCCACCCGGAGCCCGACCCGTTCGCACCGGCCGTACGACGTCATCGTGCTGGAACAGGTTCCGGCGGTCGAGGCGCTCTGGCAGCAGTACGCGAAGGTGCTGTGGGAGCAGGGCCTCCCCGACGGCACGCGGTACGAGGTCAGCGTCGGCGTCCTGGGCACCGAGCTCTACGGTGTGCCTCAGACGCGAAAGCGCGCAGTACTCGTCGCCCGGCGCGTGGGGCTGGGCCGGCCTACCCTTCCTGCTCCCACGCACAGGGCATACGAGCCCAAGAAGTGGAATCACGACGCGGTGCCGGAGCTCGAGGAAGCGCGGGTGGAAGGGCGGCAGGAGACGCTCGACGGGGATTCGGCGGCCCCCGCCGAGCTGCGGGCCTGGAGGTCGATGGGTGACGCCCTCGGCAAGCCGGCCGGTTCGCATCCTGGTCGCCCCACGCCGTTCCTCGTGCGCTCCAACTACGGGAGCTCCGGCCACCCCGGCCGCCGTGGTGTGCGCACCGACCGGCAGCCGGCGACCACCGTGACCGGACGTATCTCCCGCTTCGTCGTCTTCCAGCACCTGAACGAGGACATCGTCTACGAGGGCGACCGGTTCAGCATGAACGAAACCGGGATGCTCCAGAGTTTCCCGCCCGATTACCCCTGGTCCGGTACCGCCCAGGCCCAGCAGGTGGGAAACGCCGTACCGCCGCTGTTCGGCGCCCACCTGCTGAGTGCTGCCCTCGGGCTTCCGACGCCCTCGGCCACGCTGATGGACAGGCCTTGGACCGCGGCCACCGAGGAGCAGCGGGCCAAGCGGCGGCTCCACGGCTGCGGTGCTCCCGACGACTGCACCGACAGGTGCCCTCGCTCCGACGACAAAGCTCCGCGTCGCTCGACCCCGCCGACGACGAGCCCTCGAAAGGAAGTGCCCGCGTCGACGGAGCAGATGATGCCGCAGTACGCCCTGTGAGCGTGTCGCGGCATGCTCAGTCGGTGTTCTTCCGGCCTCGCACCGGCGCTGTCTCGAAAAGCTCCTCGAAGTACTTGGCGAGGACGGCCACAGACTCCTTGGGAGCGGGATCCTCGTCGGGCCCTTCCGGCAACTCGTCGGGGCTGACCGGCGGTGCCGACTCGACCTCGGCGATCCACCGCCGCAGCGGCTTGGGGTCGCGGGGCTCGTCCGGGGCCAGGACGTCGTAGACGATCGTCGCTCCGGCGGCGTTGATCGCGACGCTCAGGCCGTCGGCCTCCCGGCCCGTGGTGATGACGCCGTCCTTCAGGAGCTGGACCAGGGCCTGGGCCGTCGGACGATGGTCGATCAGCTCCTTCTTCAGAACGCTGTGGATGAGATCCTGATTGCTACACGCCGCCACGGCAGGCTCGTAGTCGGCGCCGTTCCTGAAGAGTTCCGCCGCCCACCACAACCGCGAGAAGCACTGCCGATCCGGAGAACCGCGGAAGCGTTCGGCGGAGACCCTCCTCACCTTCCTCTTCGCGGTCGGCTCCGACAGATGCCGCCACACCACGTAGTCGGGGGCCACCCCCACTGCGATGTGGTTCCACAGGCGCTTGTTGGCGGCCTCGCGGCGCGTCAGCCGGAGCGTGGCATGCAGACGGGGAGCGAGCCAGGCGTCCGCACGGGCCCGGTCAGCCGCGAATCGGTCCATGGCCTCTCCGACCAAGGCGCGGATCGGAGCGGTGGACCACCTGGCGTCGTCCTCGGGAAGCTGCTCCACCTTCTTGGCGAGATCGATCCCGCCGTGCACCTCCTCGCCCCTGAGCAGGCCCTCCGTGAGGAACGGGTCGGCAGCGGCGGTGTCGAGCAGCCCGAGGCGGTCAGGCACGTGGTTCGGCTTGTCGATCACGACGTCACGCTCTCTCGGTTCATCTGTTCCAGCCGACGGATGGCGTGGCTCAGGGCCTTCGTGGTGTCGGAGCGGCGCACTGCCGCGTAGTGGATACGGGTCTGCAGTTCGGCCCAGCCGGAGTCGCCGGTGCGGCGGCGATGGACCTCGCGCAGGGCGTCCTCGACATGCAGGCCGGGGAGCACGTCGGGCAGCATCTCCCGCAGCACCTCGCCCTTCCAGTCGGTGGGGAACACCGGGTCACCGCCGTCGAGTTCCAGGTCTCCGAGAGCGCTGTGGAAGACAGCACTCCAGACGTCGGTGGCCATCTGCGAGATCAGAAGATCGCTGACCTTGCTCTCCACGCCGGACCCGACGCTGTCCAGCAGGCCGAGGAACCCCTCGACGTCCGTATTCACGAAGACCGTGGGGAGGCGCGCCGAGGTGTCGACGATCCAGGGCGCGTCGGCGTAGGCGCTCAGCCACTCCCGCGCGCTCTTCTTGAACGATGCCTTCTGAACGCTGAGTTGGATGTCCCTGACCGGATCTTCGGACAGCGTGTCGACGACCCAGTTGTCCCGGCTCTCGGTGATCACACGTCCCGGAACGTCGGCGACGGTACCGGCGGCGAAGGCCGACAGTGACGCCCTCCCGGTGTGGTCGTCCCGGAGCAGCTCCACCACGCCGGACCAGTCCCGGCCGTCCTCCGTTTCACGTGCCAGCTCGACGCAGGTACGCACGTTGGTCTCGCCGTCGGTCAGCACGGCGAGGACTCGGAGATCGGACCAGGGGGCGTCCTCCGCGTCGGCGCCGGGCGGCATCGTCGCGGATACGCCGACCCGGGCACTTACCCAGCTGTCGTGGCCCGCAAGGCCGAGGGCCACGGCTCGTTCCGTGGTGGAGTAGGCGCTGGTCTCCAACCGGTCGAGTGTGCCGTCGTCGAGTCTGAGCGACACCGCCGTCACCCGGAGGGTGATCGGTCGGTTGAGGTGCTGGTACGGGTAGACCTTCACGCGTCCTCCCCCTTGCCGGTGCGGAGTTCGACGACCAGGCGGCTGAGGACCGTCCGGACGGGGTGGCTGGTGACATCGGTCGCGCCACGGAACGTGGCTCTGCGGGTACCGGGCTCAAAACGCAGAGTGCCGTCGACGACCTCGCAGCCCTCGATTCCCTCCAGCTCGGCCCACCGCAGGGTGGGACGGCCGCCGGACCGCACGTCGAGCTGGGCGATGGGAGCCATGGGAGTGATCTCGTCTCCACGAGGGATGGTCACCTCGGCGGTGATCCGCCACTCCCCCGCGTCCCCGATACGCGCCTCCAACGTGTCCAGCGCAGGCACGGCGGGTCCACTCGGCACCTTGGCCTTGGGTTTCGACTTCACTGTCAGCGCCTTCCGCAGCGCGGCTCCGCCCTCCGCACTGCCACGCTTGGGCCGGGCGACGAGATCCTTGACCGCCCGATTGACCTCGGTGGTGAGCGCGCTGATCCGTCGGTACGCGCCCGGCGACCACCTCAGGGTCAGCTCGTCGGTCTGGCCCCAGCCGTCGTGCTCGGGCGGCTCCGCAGCGCGCAGAAAGTCCTCGGCCTCCCGCGCGAAGGCAGCTGTCTCTCCGGCAGCATCCCCGAGCAGGAGTACCGCCTGGAAGGGGTTGACTCCGAGCGACAGTCCCGGCACACCGGACCTCTTGACCGTCATCCTGTTTCCGCGCAGGGAGTGGACCTGGTTCTTGCCTCCGTGGTCCTTCTCCTCCGCGTCGGTGAGCAGAAGGACGCCCTGGTGCGTGCCGAGCGAGCCGCGCGCCCCGCCGGACAACGGCAGCTTGAGCGGGATCTGCCGCATCGCGACCTGCCCGGCCTCGGTGAGTTTCTCCACCGTGGCGCCTTCGTAGTGCGCCTTCAACGCGCGGGTGCGGGCCGGCTGCTCGGCGGAGGGGTCGATCTGCTCCTCGGGCACGACGACTTCGCCGTTGCGCATGGTCCGTACGAAGACCTCCAGCAACGGAAGCCTTCCCCCACCGCCCGTCATGGCGGCCCAGAAGTCCCGGCCGAGCGCCTCCACCAAGCGGGCGTGCATGTGTTCGATATTGCGCGGGTCCATGCCCTCGTCGTCGTCCGCGTCGGTCTCGACGACAGCGGTCGCCGCCTCCAGACTCGCGACGTCGTGCGCGCCGACGACCACGAAAGAGGTTCCGGGTTCGTCATTCTCGCGGGTCAGGTGGAGTCGCTCCACCTCCGCCTCGTCGGCCCACCAGGATCGGGCGACGGCCGCGCCCGCAGTGTCCGGGTCAGGCCGCCCGAGCCAGGCGGGGCCGGCGTACGCGACACCGTTGACCTCGCGCCAGGGCAGCTCCAGACGGCCGATGACCCGTCGTTCGGTGCGGCCTTCGTGGGGTACGGACAGAGTGGAGTTGATGAGGACGAGACCGAGCGCGCTGGTGGCCCACAGCGTCGCCTTGCCCAGACCGTACGAACCACCCGCACCCGGGCCGGACTTGAGGCTTTCGAGCTGACGCCTCACGACTGCGGCGAACTTGCCGTCGTCGTAGTCGTCACCGGTGAGCCCCGAGGCGTTGTAGTCGTCGATCCGCAGCAGGACCAGCCGGCCCTGCTCGTACATGTCCCGCACACCGGCGTCCACGACGCGGCCGACCTTCTGAGTGCCGGAGGTCTCGGACACGGCCGAGTAGTGCGGGAACAGGTCCTTCCAGAGGATGGCGTCGCGGAAGTCGTCCAACGCCTCGCCGGTCAGTTCGTGCAGGGTGTAGCGGACACGGACCGGTCGGCCGTTCTCACGCAGGCGCTCGTCGAGGCTGTTCTGGCAGGTCTCGCGGGCGAGCACCTGGACGTCGGCGTCGAAGGCGAAGGCGGCCGCGTTGCCGAAGTCCCGGCCGCCGTCCGGGTATCCGGGCCGGTGATACCAGGTGACGGGCAGGCCGGTCCGTGTGTCAGTGGTGCGGGTGTGCACGGTTCCGACGTCCGTGCCGAGGGCCTTGGCGATGTCCGTCATCACCGTGGGACGCGGGGTCGACCGGCCAGTGATCCAGGCGGACACCGCGGCTCGCGTCAACCCCATCTCTTTCGCCAGCTCCGCCTGCGACTTCCCTGCGATCCTGAGCTGTCGAGCCAACCAGGGCCCGAACTCCTCGCCTGTCTCCACGCTCCGCCGCTCCTCGCTCGATCGAGACCCTGTCCGGACTGCATGCAACCGGATGGTCCCGCAGCGTAATTTGACATCACGACTACCGTCAACTGTCGTTTGACTCACCCCGACCGGAGCTCCGCCTCGGAGAGGTGAAGTTCTGTCCACATATGCCCGCTCTGCCCCCTTCGTCGCACCTCTGTAAACGGAGGCGTCACTTCCGAGGATTCTCTTCAACTCCTCGAATCCCAGGGCGAATTGAAGGTTGCGCCCGACCCTCTCCAACCGCTAGCTTTGGAAAACTCCCCTGGAGGACCTCAGACAAGAGGCTCCGGGAGAGAGCTCTGTCCACACGCCGACACCCCGGGCGTCCGCAGAATCATTTCCCCGAACCGGCAGCAATCCGCCGACAGTACGGCCACCACCCCTGGTCGACCTGGCGTCCCGTCGCACCTCGGGAAACAGTCGCCGACCCATCCGCCAGCGACAGATGAGTCGCGCCTGAAATCCATTCGGTTCCACCCGGAGAAAGAGGCGATACATTCCATGCACGACCCGAGTGATGACAATTTCATCAATTGCTCCCGGGAGCTCAGCGCGATCGAGCTGGACTGCCTGATGGAGGGCAGTCGGACCGGGGTCAAGGTGGCTCGGATCCTCGACAAGCACGACCTGCCCGAGGCATCCCTCCCGCACCACCACCCCGGCCTGGCGCAGTCGATCGAGAGCCTCCCCGAGGTCCCGGATCCCCCGACGCAGGGGGACGAGGAGCGCCCGGAGGATTGGCCTGACGCGCCCTCCAGGGACATCTGACGCCTCCCTTGGAGAGCGCGTCAGGCGAGTCCTCCCCGCTCCGCTGGGCCGGCCGCACACGTTGCGGCGGCCGGCCCGCCCCACACCGACTTTCATCGCATTTGACGCATCAGGAGCGCAGCTACCGTGCAGCCTTCAGACCAACGGGTCGTCCAGACCGTTCTCGAACAGTCCTCGCGCGTCCTTCAGACCTATTCCGTCGACCCCGGCCTCGTGGCCGAGCACGCGAACGGCGAGCGTCGAATCACTCAGGGTGGATACGGGGACCGGCAACTCTTCGAACTCGTCCAGAATGCCGCCGACGAAATTTCGTCAGCACCCGGTGGGAAAATTCATGTCGTCCTCACGGAGAAGCACCTCTACTGCGCCAACGAGGGTGACGCAGTAACCCCCGAGGGTGCCGAGACCATTCTCCGGATGAGCATGTCCAGAAAGCGAGGCGGACAGATCGGTCGTTTCGGCGTGGGCGTTAAGTCCGTGCTTGTCGTGACGGACGCACCTGAATTCTTCAGCACCTCGGGAAGTTTCGGATTCGACCGGTCCTGGTCCTACGAGAAAATCAGCGCAGTTCCGGGAGTTACCGAACGATACGGAAAGGGCTTCGACGCGCCGGTGCTGCGTATGGCCCGCCCTCTCGACATGCCGGCCGAACGAGACGCCGACCCCGTACTGAACGAACTGCTGACCTGGGCGACCACCGTGGTGCGCCTCCCCCTTCTCACCGGTGCCGACGATCGGTTGGGCCGGGACATGCACGGAGGCCGGGCCAAGGACCACGGGGAGGTCCGTGACGAATTCCCCGTCGGCTTCCAGCTGTTCTCCCCTCACGTCGGCCGCGTGGTGCTGGAGGACCGGCGCCCCCTCCCGGTGCTGCGTCGCGTCCTGACCTCTCACCGGTCGGGCGACCTGCACACCATCGACGAGACACGGACCGGGAAAGCCGTCACCAAGACGGCTTGGCGCGTGTTCACCACCACGCACGAGCCCGGCCCCGCGGCACGCGCGGACGCCGGCGAGCTCCACGACCGTGTCGCGCTCGACCTGTCCTGGGCCGTCCCGGCGCTGGTCGAGGACCCGTCGACCGGCCTCCACACCGCCAACGCCCGTGGCCGCGGGCGGTTCTGGTCCTTCTTCCCCACCAAGTACGAGATGACGCTGAGCGGGGTTCTCAACGGAGCCTGGAAGACGAACGAGGATCGGCAGAACCTGCTCGACTCATCTCCGTTCAACCAGGAGATGATCCGGGTGGCGGCAGGCCTGGTCGTCGACTCCCTCCCCTCTCTCGCCCCGGCCGCCGACCCCGCCGCATACCTTCCGCTCCTGCCCGGCCGCGTGAAGGAATCCATCAGCTGGGCCGACGAGTTCCTGACCCGCGAGATCTGGAACCGGGCCGCGAACAGTCCGTCCCTCCCCGACCAGGACGGAATTCTGCGCAACCCGGCGGACCTGAAGATGCCTCCGCGTTTCAAGGACGCGAAGGACAAGGCGAAATGGCTGAGCCTTTGGCACAACAGCCCGGGCCGGCCGTCCGATTGGCTGCACCCCAGCGCGGACGCCGATGCCCTTCGCACCGGAAAGGTCGAGCACATCCTGCTCGAACGTCGCCTCGAACGAGCCGGTGTGCGCAACTGGTTGGAGGCTCTGGTCCAGGACGGCAGCGCCGAGTCGTCCAAGGCCGCCATCAAAATCCTCGCCGCACTCGTCGAGTCGGGACGTGCGGAGGCGGACGAGGCCCGCAGGGCACGCGTCATCCTCACGGAGGAGCACGGCTTCGTCGCGCCCACGCACGGCAAGGTGTTCCGCCGTACCGAGCAGGGCGGGCTGCGCGAGTCGCTCGTGTACGTGGTCGATGCATTGTCCCAGGACGCCGACCTGGCGCACGAGCTCAACGTCCTGGGTGTCCGAGAGGCCGACGTCGAAGGTCGGTTCGCCAGCGTGCTCGACCAGGGGTTCGACCACTACGGCGACGCCGAGTGGCAGCGCTTCTGGGAACTGTTCCGCCAGGCAGGCATCAGGCAGCAGACCTTCAAGGTGCTGGAGCGGGTTCCCCACCCCCGCGAGACGCTCCGTGTCAGGACCGGCGACGGCCGGTTCCGACCGATCAAGGACTGCATGTTGCCCGGACCCGTGGTCGACATCCACCGTGACCCACGGATCGCTGTCGACACCGCGTTCCACTCGGACGACCTTCCGTTCTTCGCCCAGGTCCGTCTGACCGCGAAGCCGTCGAGCGGCGTCCGTCCGAGCACGGACGAGGAGTGGTTCCAGGAGTACCGCGAGGCCGTCCACACCTCGCACCTGCTCGGACTCGACAGCCGCGCCCCACGACCGGCCCTGTCCAGGCTCAAGGTGGAGGGTGCGCCGATCGGCGGCCCCCTGCACCTCTTCCGTTCCCTGTCGGAGCAGTCCCGGGCGAACTTCCTCAAGGCCCTTCCCGACGACGCCGTGGTGGATCACTGGACCCGCCAGTTCGGTGCGCAGGCGAACGACCGGAAGACGGTTCCTTCTCCGATCCGGTGGATGTTTCGGAAGTACGGTGTCGTCGGGACCACGCAGGGACTGAAGCCGCTGAAGGAGGCCGTCGGCCCTCAACTGGCCTCGTACCGCGACGTACTGCCGGTCGCCGACATCTCTCCGGAGAAGGCGCGCAAGCTGCATCTGCCCGTCACCGTCGAGGAGGTGCCCTCGCAGTTGTGGGAATCGCTGCTCGACGCGGTGTCGCGCAGCGAGGACGACGCCTTCGTCGGTGCCACGTATGTGATGCTCACCCGGTTCGAGGCCGACTTCCCCGCGGACGTCGAGACACGATGCCGCATCGGGGACACATGGGGCACTCGGCCCGACGGCGAGATCACGGTCGCGGTCGGTGAGGCCGAGTACCGCGTGCTGCGCGCCGAGCAGCTCCCGGCGCTGCTGGTGTCCAACGCCGCCGACGCCGCCCTCATGGTGGAGCACTGGGGCATGCTCCGCTACGCCGACGTGGTCAGCCGGGAGACGCGTGAGGTGCTCGACGGCGAGTCGGTGCCCCTCGTCGATCTCTACCCCGGGCTGCGCCAGCGTCTGAACGGCTCGAACCGCAACACCTCCGTCCAGCGCTGCAGTGAACTGGAGGAAGTGATCCGCACCCCGAAGGGCACGCGCTCGGCTCCGCTCAGGGCTGTCCGCCAGGGCGACGTCGTGAAGGTGCGCGTGCCGCTCGAGCGCGCGCCGATGCTGGCCCTGATCGACGCCGAGCTCGGTCTCGGGCTCCGCGCCGAGGGCTGCCGTGCCGTCCTGGAGCTCGAGGAGCGCATGGCTCGTGACAGCGCGATGCAGGCCGCCGTGAAGTCCGTGCGCGAGGCGCCGGACGTGGTCACCAAGATCGAGCTGCTGGTAGGCGCGGATGCTCTGCGCACGGGCCTGCCCGAGGGGCTCGTCGAGGCGGAGATGCAGGAGGGCGGCGTCGAGCCGACCCCGCACCGCATCGCGCAGATGGCGTTCAACGCTCACGGCGACGGTGTGCTGCAGCGGCACGCCCGGGACATCCAGGCACGCTTCCCGCAGGCGCCCGGTAGCTACGCAGGTGCATCGAACGCCATCGCGTTCGTCTCCGATCTGCGTCTCCCCGTGTCCTTCGCGGGCTCGCGCACGTCCCCGCCCCCCTCGGTCGAGACCATCGAAGGCCCCCGAGACTTCCCGAGCCTGCACGACTACCAGGAGGACCTGGTCCGCAACGTCACGACGATGCTCGACCACCGCACACCCCAGCGCGGCATGCTGTCTCTGCCCACCGGTGCGGGCAAGACGCGCGTGACAGCCGAGGCCGTGATTCGTTGGGTCAAGCGTTCCGAAGAGCTCACGGGGCCGCTGCTGTGGATCGCCCAGACCGAAGAACTCTGCGAACAGGCTGTCCAGAGCTGGAAGTTCGTCTGGAGCAAGGTCGGAGCGGAACGTCCCCTCATCATCAGTCGGCTGTGGGGGAGCAACGACGCCGGCAACGTCGTGGAGCACCCGCATCTCGTGGTCGCCACGGACGCCAAGCTGGAGCGCTGCCTCTCGACGGACGGCTACGACTGGCTGCGCCAGGCCTCGCTGGTGATCGTCGACGAGGCACACACCGCCGTTTCCAAGCGCTACACGGAGATCCTCGGGCAGCTGGGCCTCACGCAGTACGAGACCAAGCGTCCTCTTCTGGGCCTGACCGCCACGCCGTTCCGCAACACCAACGAGAGCGAGACGCGTCGACTGGTCGTCCGCTTCGGTGAGCGCCGTCTCGACGAGGGCATCTTCCCCACGGGCGACCCGTACCGCGATCTCCAGGAGTGGGGAATGCTCGCCCAGGTGGAACACCGCACCTTGGAGGGCGGCAGCATCGAGCTCACGCGGGAGGAGAAGAGCCACGCCGACACGATGGCCGTGCTCTCCCGGTCGGCCGAACAGAGGCTGGCCGACGACCATGCGCGCAGCCGGCGCATCGTCGACGCGGTGGCGGCGCTGGACGAGAACTGGCCGACCCTGCTTTTCGCGACATCCGTGGACCACGCCAGGTATTTGGCTGCCATGCTGAACGACTGCGGCATCCGCTCCGCTGCCGTGGACTCGACCACCAGCACCCAGGACCGCCGCAGCCGCATCGACGACTTTCGGAACGGTCGGATCCGCGTGCTCACCAACTACGGCGTCCTCACCCAGGGCTTCGACGCACCGGCGACCCGGGCCGTGATCGTGGCCAGGCCGGTCTACAGCACGAACGTGTACCAGCAGATGATCGGACGCGGCCTGCGCGGGCCGAAGAACGGCGGCAAGGACACCTGCCTGATCCTCAACGTCAGCGACAACATCACCAACTTCGACACCCAACTCGCCTTCAACCAGTTCGAACATCTCTGGAGCCGTCAGTGACCGACGCCTACCTCGACAGCCCACCGCTCACGGCCGAACAGCAGGCGGTGGTCGAACAGCCGTGGGATGCGCGAGTCCTGGTGACCGCCGGGGCCGGCGCGGGCAAGACGCACACCCTCGTGCGTCGGCTCGATGAGCTGTGCGGCCACGAGGATCCCGAGGAGGCGCTGGAGGCGTCCGAGATCCTGGTGCTGACGTTCTCCCGGGCGGCCGCACGCGAGCTTCGCGAGCGGATCGCCCGGCACGGGGAGCGGGCTCGTCGGGTGCGGGCACAGACCTTCGACGCCTGGGCGTACGGCATTGTCACGCAGGCGTACCCGGACCGGGACTGGGGCGCCACGACCTTCGACGAGCGGATCAGGGCGGCGGGTGACGCGGTCGCGGCCGGAGCACTGGAGGCGGGCGACGCCGTACCACCCGCGCATGTCATCGTCGACGAGGTGCAGGACCTCGTCGGGGAGCGGAGAGAGCTGGTCCAGACCCTGCTCGACGTCTACCAGGAAACCTGCGGCTTCACGGTGGTCGGTGACACCGCCCAGTTCGTCTACGGCTTCCAGGTCGACGACCCGACCGAGCGAGCCGAGGAGACCGGGCTCTTCCTCACCTGGCTCCGCGTCTCGTTCGCGGACGATCTCGTGGAACTGCGCTTGACCGAGAACTTCCGAGCCACCACCCCCGAGGCCCGTACCGCGCTCGCTCACGGGCCCCGGCTGCAAAAGATCCCTGACGACGAAAAGGCCATGGCTGTGTACGAGGAGCTGCGCGAGCTTCTCACCGTCCCGATGAACAGGATGGCCGGGCTCACCGACACATTCTCACTCGACAGTCTCCGCTCCTCAGCCGGCACCACCGCGATCCTCACCCGCTACAACCGCCAGGCGCTGGTCGTCTCCGGCCTGCTGCACGCGAACGGCATCGCACACCGGCTGCGGCAACCGCTGGAGGAGCGGCCCGTGCCCTACTGGGTGGCCGAGCTGCTGCGCAGGACCGAGGCTACGGGTCTGTCCGAGGAGCGGTTCCGCTCGCTCATGGCGTCGATCCCCTTGCCGTACGAACCGAACCTGGACGCCCTGTGGAGCGTGCTTCGGCGGGTCGCCCGAGGCCCGGGGCGTGGTGTGATCGACCTCGATCGGCTGCGTCGCGTGGTCGTCGACCGGCGCTTCCCGGACGAGGCGGCAGACCCGGAGACGGCACACCTCACCGTGTCCACGGCGCACCGCGCCAAGGGCCTGGAGTTCGACCGAGTGATCGTGCTCACCCCGCCGACCGTTCCCGAACTGCGCAAACAGTTCACTGACGATCTCGACATGCAGGCCGAGGCCCGGGTGTTGTACGTAGCCATGACGCGCGCCCGTGAGGACCTGTACTTCATGGACAGCCCGGGCCTGCCTTTCTTGAAGCGCGCCGAGAAGAACAGGAAGAACAGTAGGCAGTACATGGGCGGATACAAGCGGGGGCATCGGCTCGGCATCGTGGCCAGCGCCGTCGACATCAGTTCAGACACGCCCGCCGGGGACGAGAGCACCGCCGCCGACACTCAGACGTACCTCCTGGAGAAGGTCCACCCCGGCGACGAGGTCGTACTGCGGCAGCGCCACAACCTGCCGCTCGGTGAGTGGCAGAGCCCGCCGTACGCGCTCTTGCACGAGGGCCGGGAGATCGGCGAGGCCTCCGACAGATTCCGCCAGGATCTCTTCAAAGTGCTGTACCTGGGGCGCGCCCCCCGGTGGCCCAACGAGATTCACGAACTGCGCGTGGACACACTGGAGACCGTGACCGGCAGCGCCGCAGCCGGTGCGAACGCCGGCCTCGGCGACCGCGGCGTGTGGACAGCTCCACGCATCACCGGCATCGGCCGGTTCCACTGGGACGAGCAGCAGGAGCAGCACGCATGACACAGACGACCGGCCGGCACGCCGAGCACTACCGGGTACGGGACGACGAGCTGTTGGCGAGCCTGCGTCGAGAACTGCTCGGCCCCGACGCCACCTCGCCCGACCGGGACGAGGTGCTCACCCAGGAAGCGCCCATCGACCGGTATCTGTCGGGAGTCCTCTACCCGCAGTCGGCCAACGCGGCGGCCCAGGCGGCCATGGACGACGACAGCGCGCAGGACGACGGCTCCGACATGGCTCCGCTGAGCCGTAGGACGGACATCGAGGAGTCGGCCACCGCTCAGGAGATCGGCTCCGCGGGATCGCGCAAGCCGTCGTCCATGGGGCTGACCTTCGCGGTCTCCCCAGACGCCCTGGACGGAGGCCCCATCGAGGTCCGGGCCCGTGCCGCCGCCTATGTGCCGACGGACGCCGAGGGGCGGCCGGTGCCCGCGCGCCGCGCCGAGGCCCGGACCGTGGCCGACCAGGACGAACAGTGGCGCCGCAAGGAGCTGGCGCTGCAGCCCGTCCTGATCGACGTCACCACACCGAACCCGAATCTGCGCACGAATCTCGGCGACGGAGCGACCCTGCGGGCGAACATCCGCCGCCCGGATCCGGTGCACGGCACCGTGACGGTGACCGTCACGCTCGTCAACACGCACCGGATCGGCGAACGTGAGCTGCAGGACGCCTTCTCCCTCTTCCAGTGCGGGCTGACGGTCCGCGCGGCGAACGGCGCGAGTGCCTTCGTCGAGCGCCAGGCGCCCACCAGGGCCCACGATCTCGAGGTCGAGACGAGCCGACTGCTGCATCGGCACGCACCGACGTTCGCGGTGGGTCACGGCTGCGCGGCCGAGTGGGACTGGACGCCGCAGCCGATCGGCATGAGCGACTCCGTGCCGCCCGCTGTCGACGAGATCCGCAGTGAGTTCGTGCCCTCGGCCGAAGTGCTGCTCACGGACTCGAACCCGGAGATCGACACCTCAGCACTCTCTATGGTCGGACTCGCCGAGCGGTCCGGGGTGGAGGTGCTCGCCGCCCTCGGGGCGCTGGCCGAAGGCTACGAACGCTGGATCGAGAGCAAGGAGGCCGAGGCTGCCGGACTGTACCGGTCGACCAACCCGGCGGACCGGCGACTCGTGGAGCCTGCCCAGGCCCAGATCCTCGCCTGCCGTGAGGCTCTGGAGCGTATCCGCGAGGGCATCGAGCTCCTGGCGACCAAGCCCGATCTGATGCAGGCGTTCCAGCTCGCCAACCGTGCCATGGCCGAGCAGCGGGCCCGCAGTGCCTGGGTGAAGAACGGAAGGAAGGGCAGTCCCGACCCGACGACCGGCTACTGGCGTCCCTTCCAGATCGCGTTCGTCCTGCTGTGCCTGGCCGGGGTGGACGATCCGAACCACCCCGACCGTGGCACCTCCGACCTCCTGTGGTTCCCCACCGGCGGCGGCAAGACCGAGGCGTACCTCGGGCTGATCGCCCTCACCTCGTTCCTGCGTCGCATTCGCCTCGGTGCGGACGGGGGCGGTGTCACCGTGCTCATGCGGTACACCCTGCGGCTGCTCACGCTGCAGCAGTTCGAGCGGGCGGCGATCCTGCTCTGCGCGATGGAGCACATGCGCCGATCGGACCCGAGGACGCTGGGCGTCGAGGAGTTCTCACTCGGGATGTGGGTCGGACGGTCGGCCACCCCCAACACGCTCGAGGAGGCCGGAGCGAAGCTGGCGGAGCTCCGGGCCGACCTCGACAAGCGACTCGCGACGGAGAACCCGGTCCAGCTGCACGCCTGCCCGTGGTGCGGCACCCGCTTGGACGCCCGCGCGTACGAGGCGGACGAAGAGGCCAGGCGAATGTACGTCCGCTGCCCCGGGGCCGGTTGTGATTTCTCCGACGGCCTTCCCGTCCACATGGTCGACGAGGCCGTGTACGCGGCCCGGCCGACGCTGGTGATCGCCACCGTCGACAAGTTCGCGTCGATGCCCTGGCGTCCAGCGACGGCGGCCTTGTTCAACCGCGACAGGTCCGGTGACGCCACGCCACCGCCGGAGCTCGTCGTACAGGACGAACTCCATCTGATCTCCGGTCCGTTGGGTACCCTGACCGGGCTCTACGAGACGGCCGTCGACGCACTCGCCTCTCTCCCGGTCGACCCGGACAGGCCCTGGGCAGGACGCCCCAAGGTGATCGCCTCCACCGCGACCATCCGGCGCGCCGCCGAGCAGAGCAAGGGACTCTTCGACCGGAGCGTCCGGCAGTTCCCGCCGGCCGGGCTGGACTCACGTGACTCCTGGTTCGCGGTGGAGACGCCCCGCGAGGACAAGGCGAGCCGACGCTACGTGGGTCTGCTGGCCCCCGGCACCAGCCAGGCCACTCTCCTGATCCGCACCTACGCCACGCTGATGCACCGCGCGAAGCAGGCGAAGACGGACGACGAGGTGCGCGACGCTTACATCAGCCTCGTCGGCTACTTCAACAGCCTCCGGCTGTTGTCTGCCGCCGAGCTCCAGGTGCACGACGACGTCGAGTCCTACCTTGGCGTCCTCGCCGATCGCGAGGGCGTCACCCCGCGCCGCGTTGCGAACTACTCGGAGTTGACGAGCCGCATCGACGCCAGCGAGATCCCGACGACCCTCAAGCGCATCGAGAAGAGGCTCCCTGACGAGGACACCGTGGATGTCCTCCTCGCCACCAACATGATCGCGGTCGGGGTGGACATCGACCGGCTCGGCCTGATGGCCGTGATGGGACAACCTCAGACGACCGCCGAGTACATCCAGGCCACCAGCCGGGTGGGGCGCGCCCATCCGGGGCTCGTGGCGGTGATGTACAACTCCACGCGTTCCAGGGACCGTTCGCACTACGAGAGCTTCCAACACTTCCACTCGGCTCTGTACCGCGAGGTGGAGTCCACCTCGGTCACCCCGTTCTCCGCGCGCGCTCGCGAGCGCGGACTCCACGCGGTGGTCGTCGCCATGGCCCGCATCCTGATCCCGGCCGCACGGGACAACGACGCGGCGGGCAAGGTCGCCACGTACGAGCACCTGGTCCGAGGAGAGATCAAGAGTCGGCTCCTCGCTCGCGTCGCAGCCGTCACCCCCGAGGAGACGGAGAACGTGGCCGAGGACTTCGACGAGTTCGTCGACTGGTGGCGCGACGAGGCGGACACCCACGGAGGACTGCTTTTCGAGCCCCGCAAGGGCGTCCGCTCCCCCTCCCTCCTGAAGCCCTACAACGACGAAATCGAGGACAGGGAGGCATGGCGCACCCTGTGGAGCCTGCGCGACGTCGACGCCGAGTCCGCCCTGTTCATGGAGGCAACCCGATGACCCCGCCCCCTTCCCGTCGACGCCGGGCCGGCTCCGGAGACGCAGCCCCCGCCCGCAATCTCCCCCGTCGCGGAAGCATCCGCAGGGCTCAGGCGATCACCACGTACGGTGTCGGCTCGCTCGTCGCCGTCGACCACGAGTCGTTCATCGTCTCCGGCCTCGACGGTGCCGACACCAACTGGCGGCCCAACGAGTCCCCTCAGATCCACGAACGACGCCTGGCACGCCTTCTCGACGTGGCCTACTTCCGCCTTCCGCCCGCGTCGGACGACAGCAGCAAGGACGGCCTCCGGGTGCGGAGGTTCCCCCTGATGCACTCCTGCCCGGACTGCCACGAGCTGCGCCGGCACTCCGAGTTCAACTCACCCGCGGGGCGCAGCGCCTGCGGGACCTGCGAAGCGGATCTGGTCCCGTCCCGCTTCGTTGTAGCCTGCGAGGCCGGGCACATCGACGAGTTCCCGTACTGGCACTGGGTGCACCGCAGCACCGATCGGGGATCCGGCACGGCGCCCGGCGGCTGCGGCGGCACGCTGAAGATGCGTTCCACAGGGCGGAGCTCGTCCCTGCGGTCCATTCTCATCTCCTGCACGTGCGGGAAGGTGCCCGAGGTGTCGATGGAGGGCTCCTTCCGTCGGACCTCGCTCAAGGACCTGGGCCTGAGCTGCCGAGGCACCAAGCCATGGCTGGGCAGGGACGTGCCGGCGGACCCCTGCACTCTGACGGCACGCACCGTCCAGCGAGGTTCGTCGGCTGCTTGGCAGGCCGTCCTCAAATCCGCACTGTCGATCCCTCCGTGGAGTGACGGCAGTGCGGACCCCTTGGCCGAACACTGGTCTGCCCTGCGGGAGTTGGAGGGGCGTGACCAGATCGCCATCTACCTGAAAGCCCTACGCCTGAAAACTCCGATCACCGTGGACCAGGTGATGGAGCTCCTGGACGCGGAACGGGAGGAGGACCCCGAGGGGGCCGAGACACCCACGTTCGACCACCGGTACCAGGCGCTGCGCACCAAGGAGTACGAACGGCTGCGCCTGGGGAACGAAGAACGCGAGCACTCCCGCAAGGAGCAGTTCGTCTGCGAGCCCCCGCTCGGCGACACGGCACCGCTGGCCCCTCTGGGCATCACCGGCCCGATGCTGGTGAAGAAGCTCCGCGAGGTGCGCGCGCTCAAGGCCTTCACGCGGCTCGCCGATCTCGACGCCTCGAACGAGGCGCTGGAGGCGCCGCTGGCCGCCACACGCCCCAACTGGTTGCCGGCGATGGAGGTACGAGGCGAAGGTGTCTTTCTCCGCCTCGACGAGCAACGGCTGCGTTCCTGGGAGAACGACCCTGGCGTGGTCGCGCGGGCACGACAGATGCGTGAGGCGCACGAGCGGGTGATGCGTGAACGCGCGTCCGACCCGACACGGGTGCCGCCGTCCCCGGCAACCCCCCGCATGGTTCTGCTGCACACGCTGGCTCATGTGCTCGTCAACGAGTGGAGCCTGGACGCCGGATATCCTGCGGCGGCGCTGCGTGAGCGACTCTACTCGGGCTCCGACATGTCTGGGCTGCTCGTCTACACGGCGACGAGCGACTCCGAGGGAAGCCTCGGCGGCCTGGTCGCCCAGGGCGAGCCCGAGCGTCTGGCGGACTCGCTGAGGTCGGCCGTTCGGCGTGCGGAGTGGTGCTCGTCGGATCCCTTGTGCGTGGAGTCCGAGGCGTCCGGCACGGGCGGCACAAATCTCGCGGCGTGTCACGCGTGCGTGATGCTGCCCGAGACCAGTTGCGAGCACAACAACATCCTGCTCGACCGCGCTCTGCTCGTCGGCACTCCGGACACCCCGGAGGTCGGCTTCTTCGTGGACCTGCTCCAGGTCTGAGCCCCTCCGAGGCCCGAACGGGGAGGGTCCTCGCGAACCGCACGCCCGACAGTCACACCGCACGGTTCGCGAGGACCACCTCGCATCGGTCTCCGTCCCGGGCCTCCTCCAGACCCGCGCCTGCTCGGAGGCGGTGCACCGGACGCCCGAGACCCCCTGTCCGGCAGCCGTGACGTGATGCGCGAGCAACTGGCCCACCTGTACGAGTCGTCCGGGCTGCCCCACGTGATGATCCAGGTACTGCCGTTCTCCACCGGCGTCCGTGCCGCGGCCATCGGCAGCTTCGTCAGCCTCATCGGGCGGGCGTCCGAGCTCGACGTGGTCTACGTGGATCTCCTGGGCGGGGTCCTGTTCACGGAGAAGCCGGAGGAACTCGAACGGTACAGGTCAGCGTTCGAGTCGCTGAGTGCACAGGCGCTCAGCCCCGACGCTTCCGGCGACCTCGTTCGCCGTATGAGCAAGGAGAGTTGATGCACACCCAAGGCTCGACCACCTGGTTCAAGTCCTCGTACAGCGGCGGCAGCGGAACCGAGTGCGTGGAGGCCGCGGTCGTACCCACCGGCATCCTGATACGCGACTCGAAGAGACCCGAGGGCCCGCGCATAGCGATCTCCCGGACAGCCTGGTCCGCCTGGTCGGCCTTCGCCGGTCGACGGGACGGTCGCTGACCGGAGGAGGAGGCGCCCCGAGCGTGAGCCATCCGCTCACTCGGACCGGCCCGCAGCCGTCCGGAAGTCGCGGAGGTGGTCCTCCGCGCTGATGGTCCAGGGGTGGGTCGGGCCCAGCAGTCTGACGCGCCCCTCGACCAGCTTCTCCCCCAGCTCGATGGCCTCGGCGTGTTGCCCCAGGTCGGAGAGGACCACGCTGAGGGTGCGCCGCGCGCTCAGCACCAGCGGATGGTTCTGGCCGTAGATCCGCTCATAGCCGGCGACGGCCTTGCGGGCGTACGGCAGTGCTTCGCTCGGGTCACCGACGACGAACAGGGTGGCGGCGTAGTTGAGTTCGGCTCCGAGAGTCATGGGGTGATCGTCGCCGGACACCGTGCGGCAGTCCGCGATCACGGCGGGCCCGGTGCCGACGATCTCGGCCACCTCGGCAACCCTGTCCGCGCCCCTGGCTGCCGGGATCTCCAGCATGGACTTGCGCGCCATGAGCGTGAGCGGGTGCAGGTCTCCGAGCTGTTCCGTCCGGCCCTTCACGACGCGTCGCGCCAGCCGGGCCGCTTCCTGCGGCTGATCGAGGTTGAAGAGCGGGCTCACCAGTCGCAGGCAGGCGTCCAACGTCTCGGGCGCGTCCGGCCCCAGTTCCCGCTCACACCGCCCGAGCACATCCCGCAGCTCACGCTCCGACTCCTCGAACCGCCCGAGCCGGAAGACGGCACGCCCCACTCGAATCCGGAGTCTGAGCACGGGCGCGCTGTCCGGGCCCAGACACGGTGTCGTGAGGTCGACCGCCTCTCGGGCCAGGGTGAGGGCCGAGGTGTAGTCGCCGGAGCGGTGGACGGCGGTGACGATGCGGAGGGCGCAGTCTGCGGCGGCCTCCAGTACGGGACCGGTGACCTGCCAGGCCGTCAGGCGGCGCAGGAAAGCGAGAACGTGGGGCGCGAGGAGGATCACCGCCGGGTCCTGCTCTCCCCTTTCGGGGACCTCGGGCAGGACGGCCCGAAGTTGCCTGATCGCCGTCGCGGCGAGGCGTTCCCGCTCCTCGGTCGGGGTCGCGTGGGCGACGCTGTCCAGGAGGATGCCGTGGGTGCGCAGAGAGCGGGCCTCGCCAGGGACGAGTTCGGTCAGGGAGTGGTCGAGCAGTCCGCGGAGGGCGATCTCGACACGGGCGGGCGGGAGTCCCGGATCCTGTTCGGCCCGGGCGAGGACCTTCAGGGGGAGTGGGTCACCCGCCCAGCAGGCGAGCAGGCGCAGGAGGTGCGTGGCCTCCGGCAGGCCCTGGGCTGTGAGGGCGTCCAGGGAGAGCTGCCAGGTGCGGCTCAGCAGGCGGCGGGAGTCGGCGGACGAGCCTTCGGCGCCCTGGTCGATCAGGTCGATGGGGTTCAGCCCTGAGTGACCGTCCAGCCTGTTCCGGTAGTCGGCCAGGGTCCACGGGTCGATGACCTGGTGGGCGAGGAAACCGCCGGCGAGGGTGAGGGCGAGGGGCAGGTGGCCGAGGCGGTCCGCCACCTCGACCGCGTCCTGCGCCGAGCCCGCTTCGGGAGCGAGGTCCTGGAGGACGCGGGCGGCGTCCTCGCGCGGCAGAACACCGAACTGGAGGAGCTCGGCGCCGGGCCACCAGTGGGTTGCGGCCTGCCGGGTCGTGACGACGACGGTGCCCGCGGGGCTGGTGCGCAGCCAGCCGCCGTCGCGGAGGACGGCGGGGGTGTCGGCGTTGTCCAGGACGAGGAGCCAGGGCCGGTCGGACCGGTCGAGGTACTGCCAGACGAGGTCGGCGGCGGGGCGCAGGCCCGCGCGGGCGCCGGTCAGCTCGGCATCCGTGGCACCCCGGTCGGCGGCCACCGCGAGCATGCCCGCGCGCAGGGAGGCCGGGTCCGAGGCGTTGACCCAGAGCCCGATGCGTCCTGCCTGCCGGGTGGCGTGCTGGAACAGGGTGTACGCGACAGCGGTCTTGCCGCATCCGCCCAGGCCGTGAAGTACGTAGACGCCGTTGCCGACGCCTGGTTCGACCGCGGCTCGCAGGCGGTCCATCTCGCCGACCCGGTCACGCAGTACGACGGGGGCGCGGCCGACCGACGGGTGGCGCACGGAGTCGGGACCCGACCAGTCGGGGGCGTGGTGATGGTGCTCGGTGATGTGCTGGTCGCCCGTGGCCTGGTAGACGCGGCCGCTGCCGTCGGCCCGGGCGTCGTAGCGTCCGGCGCCGCCGTACGTACCCCCCGTGCTCGGCGTGTTAGGGGTGCCCGGGGTGCCGGTCATGAGTGGAAGTGCTGGTCGCGGCCGGCCTGGTAGACGCGGGCGCTGCCGGAGGCGGTCGCGCGCTGGGTCACGACGGGCGCGGCAGGTTCGGGCGGTTGCAGCTCGTCGAGGAGCGTGCGCAGTGCCTCGGCCTCATCGGGGTGGGTCACCAGCAGCCGGCGGATACGGCCCGCCCATTCGGTGCCCAGCTCGCTCTGGGTGTCGACGTCGCCGCCCGCCTGCGCGGCGAGCAAGTCGGTGCGGGTGAGCTCGAGTTCTGCGGTGATGGCCTCGGCCCGGTCCGGCTGGGCACGGCGCCACAGGGCCGCGAACCCGTCCCTCGTACGCTGCCACGCCTCGGTCGTCAGCGAGGTGACCAAGGTCGTGCCCGCCGTGCCCACCAACGCTGCGATCTCCGGATCCATCCGACGCCCCCGTTTCGGATCATCAACGACACCGCCATCAGGGTATCCGGGGCATCCGCGCGAGCGGATCGGGTCCGGCTCTGAAGTCCGGTCCCTGCAGGGCCCTTTGCGAAGGGGACGGAAGCCAGGGCCCGGCCGGCGCCTAACCGAGGGTGGCGCCGTCGGAAGGAGCAGAGGGAGCGGCGGGAGTTGCAGGAGTGGAGGGACGGGATGGTGCACTCGCCGTGGAGAGTTCCGCTCGCCACGGGCGGGGCCAGCGGCCCGACGGCGGCGGACTGCCCGCGATGCCGAGTTCCTGTCGCGCACGGGCGTAGAAGTCGTCGCGCGCGGCACTGGCAAGCCGGTGGGCCTGGGTCCAGGCCTGCGCGTCGGCCGAACGCTCACGGACCAACGCATCCACGGTCCATATCGCCTCGTGCCACGTCCTCGCCGCCGCCACTGTCTCCGAGTGACCGACGAGCAGCACCGACTCCCACTCCGTCGCCCGCTTGGACTCCGCTTCGGCGAGGAGCAGCAGTCCGTCCTCGTACGGAATCGGATCGACCAGGTCGGCGAACCCGAGCGAGGCCCCCATCCGTTGCGCGATCCGAAGTTGCGCCTTGAGCGCGTTCCCGTAACGGGCGTAGGTGTCGAAACGCTTGTCGTCCCAGCGCTCCTCGCGCTGCCGCTTCCACCTCCGGCGCTCGGTCAAGCTCTGCACGGCGTACGAGCCGAGCGAGCCGACCACCACACCGATGAGCGCCGGAAGCTGATCCACCAGAGTCACGTTGCTCTCTCCCCCGCCGCTGACGACACCGCGCGCAGCACTTCACGGCCGGGCTCGGTCCTACCCTCGGGCGCTCCTCCGGAACCTGTGAAACGGGCCACCGTGCGACACCTTCGACACCGACGAACCGTGAATCCCCGTTTGTGACGCAGGCGAGCTCGCCCGTGTCGCCGGCGCCAAGCGCGACCTCAGTCGTCCTTGGCGTGCACGCGCATCTGCGTCGCGTGGAAGTGCTCCCAGTCCATGAGCAGCCGGAAGCGCCGATGCGTCTCCAGCCGTTCCGCATCGGCGGGTTCCCGCCCTCGCCACACCTGCGCGTAACCGGACGCGACGAGCTCCACCACGGCGATACGCAGATCGTCGGCGTTCTTGCCGGTCGCGGCCCCCAGACGGTCCAGGGAGGTGAGAAGCTCCTTCGGCTCGCCCAGGTCGTCGACCAAGTGGTCGACGAGCCCGTTGACGAGCGGGTCGATGCGCATCGACCAGCGCATCCGGTCCAGCCGTTCGGCGAGTTCGGCATCCAGCGGCAGCAGGTCGCCGGGGAGCGGCAGGACGGAGGGCATGGACCAGCGGGGGCCCTCCGGCGTCTCCTCCTGGGACGCCAGACCCCACTTCAGGTAGAGATCGGTCAGGTCCCGCACGGTGCCCGGCACCGAGAGGCCGGCCGCCGTGAGCATGGCAGCGAACTGCTCCCAGTGCTTCGCTTCGAACGCCTCGCGGCCCTCCGGTGCGTCTTCGTGGTCCCACTCTTCGCCGGGCCATGAGAACGTGAGCGCGCCGTCGAGGTCTCCACCGATCAGGTCCCAGGGGCCCTCGAAGATTGCTTGCAGAAGGTCGTCGAGGGATCCGGCAAAGCGCGACTGGGTCGCTGTACTGATCAGCATGGTCAGCGCAAAGCCCTGGCGGGGAAGGATGTGTTCCCATCCCGAAGCCCACCAGTCGTTGTGCATCGACATTTCCGAGCTGGGCCCAGGCGCGGACGAGCGGTCGGTCATACGGTCAACCCCTTCTCGAGAGGCGGTCGAACACTCGAAGGCAGGTCAGCCGAATTGTCCGCTTTCTTTGCTTCGCCGTTGCGACTCGCGCGAAGTCCAGGTTCGCACAAGCGAGTTCACAGAACGTGGCACATCGATTACTTGGCGTGCGATACGGTCACCGAAAGCAAACGGCCCCCGCAGCGGTTGCAGCCGCCGGCGAGGGCCTGAACCACTAGTGGACGGAACCTCCACCCGTGATCTACCGGCACAATATCGCGCCCACGCGCGCCTACACCCAGCTCGCCAACGAGCTCATCCGGCACCCCCGGCTCTCCTCCGATGCCGTGCGGCTGCTGATGTGGCAGCTCTCGCTTCCCGAGGGGGCACGGGAGAATCTCTCCCGGACCGCCGAGCGCGCCGGCATCAACAACAGCGCCTTCACTCGGGCCAAGAAGCTGCTCAAGGAAGAGGGCTTCGTTCATGAGCGGCGGATGCAGGGGCCCGGCGGGCGGTGGATCACCCAACAGCTCGTGTCCAGTACGCCGTTGAGCGCCGAGCAAGCCGTCAAGTTGATGGCGCGGGAGGCATCGCCGCAGGTCGTACCGAGTCGGCC
This sequence comes from Streptomyces sp. NPDC025806, assembly GCF_055558275.1. NCBI lineage: Bacteria > Bacillati > Actinomycetota > Actinomycetes > Kitasatosporales > Streptomycetaceae > Streptomyces > Streptomyces sp. NPDC025806. The sequence goes on from NZ_JBVHMU010000012.1 coordinate 91,548, forward strand.
TCAGCCGACGGTCGGTCAGCCGACCACCCCGCCGACCGACGGTCATCCCAACGGCGACCACAACACCGGGGAGAAGACCCCCAACCTTCCGGGCCAGCGCCGGACGGAGCCGGCAACTGAGGTGTCTCGCGGTCTCGTTGAGGCGTATCGGACCCTCGATCCCGCCCTCGCCCGCATCCCCCGCGCCATGTACGCCGAGCTGGCCGCCCTCACCGACCGATGGCTCGCCGCCGGGTACACGCCAGGGGACGTACGGACTCACATCCTGCGCGGGCTGCCCGCGAACGGGACGCCCGTACGGCATCCCGGCGGGCTGCTCCGGTATCTGCTCTCCGATGTGCCACCGGTCGAGCAGACGGCGAAGGGGGCGGACAGCACCCAGGGCACGCGCGACACGGAGCGACCCCGGGTGTCCGCCCGCCTCGCGGCCCTGCGGGAATGCGAGGGGCCGCATCACACCCAGGCCCATCTGTTCCGGCCCGTGGGCGACGAATTGCGGTGTGCGGGCTGCCGTACGTCGCCGTCGGCGGAGTGAGTCGGGGCTAGCCGATCTCCTCTGCCGCCGCCCGTGCGAAGCCCGCCAGGTTGTGCGGGCAGCGCCATGCCGATTCCGGGCCGGCGAGGTCGTCCCACGTGTAGTCGTCGGACAGGTCGATCAGGAGCGTCAGGAGCGCTTCGAAGGCCTCCAGGTGGGCGTTCAGGCCGTCGTCGCACGGGTGGGTCTCGTGGGCCGCGCACGGGGAGTCGGTGCGGGCGAGGGCTGAGAGCGTGGTCGTGACCTGGCGGGTCAGCTCGGGGTCCGGGTCGCCGGACGCCACGTAGCCGTACGTCCAGACGAGGCCGAAGGCGTAGAACGCCGAGGCTGCCGGGTCGTACGGCTGGGTGGAGCGGGCTCGGGCGAGGCCGTTCAGGGTGTCGCGGAGGAGCTCGTCGGGGTCTCCCGGGAAGTAGCCCTGGTAGACCGATTCCCAGTCTCCGATCAGTTCGGCCGCGTCATTGGTGATCATGAACGGTAGGGACGTTCCGGTGTCGGGCGCGGTTCCGGCCGGGGCGGGCGTCGTGAGCGTTTCTCCGCGCGCGGACGGTGGCACATCTTATGAGCCGTCAAGTCACCGGCCACACAAGGCAGTTCAAGGTTCAAGACCACAGCTGCGCACCGTGGGTCGCTCGTCGCGATATCTCAGGGGGAACACATGGATGGTTCGGCGTCCGGAGTCGTGATCATTGTCGTAGCGCTCTTCTACTTCATCCCTACGCTGGTGGCGTTCGGGCGGGGCGTCCGCAACGCGGGCTCCGTCCTCGTCATCAACCTCTTTCTGGGGTGGACGCTCGTGGGCTGGGTCGTCGCGCCGGCGATGGCGGCCCGGTCCAACGACGGGGTGCCGGGCCGATAGCTTCACGCCGCCGGTTCGACCGGGAGCCACAGTTCGCAGGTCGCCGTCGTGAAGTCCGGGGAGCGGTCCAGGGTCGCCACGATCGACGGGCCGGGGCGCAGGCGCCACGGGTTGGAGGGGAACCAGTCCGTCGCCGTCGCCGCCCACATCGTCTGGAGGGCCTCGGGGAAGGGGCCGCTGCTGCGGAAGACCGCCCAGGAGCCCGGCGGGAGTTCGATGGTGTCCAGGTCTTCGGGGACCGGGGTCTCGGTGGTGACGGCCACGCCGTGGAGGTAGGTGAGTTCGGTTCCCTCCGGGGCGTCCTGCGTGGCCAGGTCGTCGGAGACGGCGAGCAGGCCCGCCGGGTCGGTGTCGCTCAGGGACTTGAGGCGGGCGTGGGTCTCCGGGGGCAGGGAGGCGATGTGCTGCTGGATGTGCGGGTTGACGCCCTCGTAGATCAGCGGCACGCGGGCGGCGTGGCCGATCAGGCGGAAGGCGGGGCGGTCGGCGATACGGGTGTCCATGGGGGTGCTTCCTTCGACGGTCAGGCGGAACCTGAGCTGGGGCTGGGTGCGCAGGGGGCCTCCGGTGCGGCGTACGTCACCGGGGGCGGCGCCGTGCACGGCGCGGAAGGCGCGGCCGAACGCCTCGGTGGAGCCGTAGCCGTGGCGTACGGCGATGTCGAGCAGGTCGCCGCCGCCCCTTACGACGTCCGCCGCGGCCACGGTCATACGGCGGCGCCGTACGTACTCCGAGAGCGGCATCCCGGCCAGGGACGAGAACATCCGGCGCAGGTGGTACTCGGTCGTGCCGTGGGACGACGCGAACGCGTCGACGTCCAGGTCGTCGCCCAGGTGCTGTTCCACCAGGTCGACCAGTTGGTTCAGTGCCGCGATCACGGGGCCTCCTTTGCGTGGTTCCCAGCCTGGCAGGGGGCTGCGGGGCGTGCCCGATCGCCGTGGACCGGTTCGGTCGGATATCCCGGGCGGCCAGGTGTGCCGCGCCGTTACCGTGCCGGGCATGGCGAACTTCGTACTGGTGGCAGGGGCACGGCTCGGGGCGTGGGCGTGGGACGACGTGGTGCCGTACCTGCGGGGAGCGGACGGGGGCGGGCACGGGGTGTATCCGCTGACGCTGTCGGGGCTGGCCGAGCGGGCCGGCGACGCGGCGCCCGTGGGGCGGCAGGGGCATGTGCGGGATGTCGTGGACTTCGTGGAGCGGGCCGATCTGCGGGATGTCGTGCTCGTGGGGCACAGCTATGCCGGGGTGCCGGTGGGGCAGGCGGCCGGGCTGATCGGGGAGCGGCTGCGGCGGGTGGTGTTCGTGGACTCCAGCGTGCCGGTGGACGGGGAGCCGTTCGTCGCGGAGTGGCCGGACGGTGGGGCCGGGGTGCGGGCGTCGCTCGCGGAGAACGGGGGCTGGTGGCCGTGCGCGCCCGCCGCGCATTTCGAGGGGCACGGGCTGAGCACGGAGCAGATCGCGCGGATCGTCGCCGGGTCGACGCCGCATCCCGGTACGACGCTGACCGAGCCGGCCGTCCTGGCCCGGCCGCTCGACGAACTTCCCGTCACGTACGTGCTGTGCGGTCTGGGCGGGGGCGAACTCGACGGCCACGTCGCCGAGTTGGTGAAGGGTGAGCAGTGGCGGCTGGCGGAGCTCGACACCGGGCACTGGCCGATGTTCTCGCAGCCGCGGGAACTGGCGGACGTGCTCGTCGGAGCGGCCGGCGCCTCAGCGGCCGGGCGGGAATGATCCCGGCGCGCGGTACGCGGTGGGCTGGTCCGGGTGGAGGCCGAGGCGACGCAGGGCGGGCGCGCTGACGCGGATGTCGTACCAGCCGCGCCAGTGCCCGTCGCCGGGTGTGGGGGCGGGCTCGGGGCCGCAGGCCAGGTCGACGCGGATCTCGGTCGCCGGGTCGAACGGCATCCAGTCGACGCCCCGAGCGCGCAGCCAGGCACGGAGGGCGGCCAGGGGGCCCGGGGCGCCCGGCAGGTTCTCGTACGCGGTGATCGAGACCCAGTCGGCGGGGCCGCGCCTCACAGTTTCCGGGCGCGCAGCACCGCCGTACGCATCGGGAGCGTGAAGTCGCCGGAGGCGGTCTCGGGGCGGGTGGCGAGGTAGTCGCGGATACGGGTCAGGGTGGCCGTCCGTTCCGGTGCGGGCATGACCAGGAGGCCCGCCCGGGTCGCCAGGGTCTCGACGAGGGAGTCGGCGCTGCGCCGCTGGCCGTGCGGGAAGGTGTCCTGCTCCGGCGAGCCGAAGCGGGCCTCGGCGTCCGTGCCCGGGCGGGGCAGGTGCAGGCCGGTCGTCTCGGCGCGCCAGGCGGCCGGGGTGTCGCGCGGGCCGATGACCGCGCCGCCCGCGATCCGGGCGAGGCCGGCGACCCAGTCGACCCCGTCGTCCAGGACGTTCCACAGGCCGGCGAGGACGCCGCCGGGGGCGAGGACGCGGGCGATCTCGGGGCCCGCGACGGCCATGTCGAACCAGTGCATGGCGTTTCCGGCCAGGACGGCGTCGACCGAGCCGTCCGCGAGCGGGATCGACTCGGCGCTGCCTTCCAGGGCGCGGACGGAGGGCAGGGCGCGGCGCAGTTCGGCCAGCATCGCGGGGTCGGGTTCGACGGCGGTGACCTCGGCACCCTGCACGACCAGGCCGGCGGTCAGCTTGCCCGTACCGGCGCCGAGGTCCAGGACGCGGGCGCTCGGGGCGAGTTGGCGCGCCCAGGTCAGGGCGGCCTGCGCGTAGTCGGGGCGGTGTGCGGCGTAGGCGGGGGCGGCCGTGCCGAACGAGGAGGCGTGCAGGCGGCGTTCGCCCTGGTCGCTGTCGGTCATGCGGTGACGCTATCGAGGGGCGCCCGGGTCCGGGCGCCGGATCGGTCAAGTCGCCGTCGCCCTTGGCCTGTTGACGTGGAACATCGCAGAGACTTCAGAGACCCGGCGGCTCAGAGGTCCAGTTCGCCGACCGCGTCGCCGCCGCTCATCTCCCCCGTGGGGCGGAACCCGAGGCGGACGTAGAACTTCTCGGGGCCGGTCGGGCCGGGGTGCCAGGTGGTGGTGAGGCGGGTGCCGCCGCGGCGGCGGATCTCCGCGGCGACCGCGTCGACCGCGAAACGGCCGTAGCCGCGCCCCTGTTCAGCGGCGGCGATGTTCAGGCGCCACAGTCGGGAGCGGAGGTCGTCGCCAGAGCCGTCGCCCTTCCAGTCGATGTCGAAGAAGGCCATGAGGAAGCCGACGGGGCGGTCGTCGTCGACGATGAGGCGGGGCCAGGCGACACCGGGGTGGACGTACGCCTCGGCGAGGGACTTCACGACGGGCGCCACGCGGTGTTCCTGGTCCGGGTGGACGCGGATCGCGAGGGCGGCGTCGAGGTTGGCGGGGGTGAGCTCTTCGAGGCGGGGCATGGGCGGAGCCTAGCCCCCGATTTCTGGAGTGACGCAGGTCACATTCGCGGGCGGTCACATCTCTCGCGGGCGCTCCGTCATCCAGACGTAAGCAACCGGGAAGCAAGCTCACGAGCGGCAGGAGATCGCCATGGAAGCCCGTCTCAACGTCTTCGGAAACGCCATCGCCGGCAAGTTCATCCGCCACATCAACGCGGCGGGCAAGGCCCTGGAAGCGGTGGAGCTGCCGAAGTTCACGGCGGACCTCATCCTGGTCCGCGTCAGCCAGATCAACGGGTGCGGGTTCTGCCTCGACATGCACACCAAGGACGCCGCCGCCGCGGGCGAGAGCGCGCAGCGGCTGCACATGGTCGGCGCCTGGCGCGAGGCGAAGGTGTTCACCGACGCCGAGCGGGCCGCCCTTGAGCTGGCCGAGGCGGGAACGCGGATCGCCGACGCGGCGGGCGGGGTCTCCGACGAGGTGTGGGAGAACGCCGCCAAGCACTTCAACGAGGACCAGCTCGCGGCGCTCGTCTCCCTGATCGCCCTGATCAACACGTACAACCGGCTGAACGTCATCACGCAGCAGCCGGCGGGCGACTACCAGCCGGGCATGTTCGGCTGAACCACGCGAGCAGACCGGTCAGGGCGTTCCCGGCAGCGAGCTGAGCCGGGCGCCCAGGACCGGGGCGAGGGCGCGGGCGTAGGCGTCCGCGAGATGGCCGTCGTCCCGGTAGACGAGGGTGTCGGCCACCAGGACCGGACAGACGCGCGCCGCGCACACCCAGGGGCGCGGGTCGACGAGCGTGGCACCGGTGGCACGGGCCGCGGCGCGGACCGCCGCCGCCTTGCGCGGGTCCTTCGCCGCCCGCGCGGGGGGCGAGGCGCAGCGGCCGAGGTCCAGCGGGTGGGTGCTCGCGCAGTCCACCGCGTCCGACGCGGGCCAGGGCGTGTCCTGGAGGGCGACGACCCGGGCACCGGTCGCCCGCAGCGCCCGGTAGGTGCGGGTGTAGCCGGCCGTCCACTGGGCGACGGGGCCCGTCGCGGCCGGGCGTACGGGGTCGCCCGACTCGGACGACGAAGCGATCACGAGGCGGGGGCGCAGCCGGGCGATCCGGTCCAGGGCGCGGGCCCGCCAGGTGTCGCACGCGGTGTACGGGCCGCCGCCGTTGACGATCGTGACGTCGGCGGTCTTGCAGGACGCCTTCGTGAGGGACACGAGCCGCCAGTGCCGTTCGCGTGCGAGCCGTTCGAGCGCAGGGAACCACTGGGCGGCGTGCGAGTCGCCGAAGAGGACGACGGTCGTGGCCGAGGCTGGGTCCCCGTACGCGCAGGGGCCGGGGACGGCGGTGGTGCCGGGGTTCACGTGGCAGCCGTCGCGGTAGACGGCGGAGCGCCGGTCCTTGATGCGAGTGAGGGCGGGCGAGAGGTTCGCGGGGACGACGTCGTTCGGCGCGGCGAGGAGGTCGGCGAGGGCGGTCGCGGGGTCGGGGGCCGCGTCGAGGCGGGCGGCGAGCCGCGGGGCCGGGCGGCCGGAGTCGATCGCGGGCGGCACGAGAGCGGCGAGCAGCGCCACGGCGGCCGTACCCGCGGTCAGGGAGGCGCCGAGCGTGAGCGCCAGGCGCGGCCGGTCGCGGAAGGCGGCGGCGAACCGGACCGGGTTCTCGACGCACCGCAGCGTCAGCGCGGCGAGCCCGAGCCCCAGCGCGCACACCGCGAGCCGCGCGGGCACGCCGGCGTCCGGCCGGTCGAGTGCGACGGGCACGATGACGAGCAGCGGCCAGTGCCACAGGTACCAGCCGTACGAGACTCCGCCGATGCCCGTCAACAGCCTTCGGCGGAGCAGGAGTTCGGCCCCGAAGCGGTTCGGTACGGTGCCACCGGAGAGGACCAGGACCGTGCCGGTGACCGGGACGAGCGCCGCGTACCCGGGGAACGGGGTCGCGTCGTCGAACACGAGCGCCGAGCCGACGATCGCGGCCAGGCCCACCCAGGAGAGGACCGCGGCGAGGGACGCCGGCAGGCGGCGTACGGGACCGGCGGCGAGGAGGAGGGCGAGCAGGGCGCCCGCGGCGAGCTCCCACGCGCGCGTGTGCGTACCGAAGTAGGCCCAGGAGGGCGCGGCGCCGGTCGTGGCGACGCTCAGGGCGAGGGAGGCGGCGAGCACCGCGGCGCCGGCGAGGGCCGTGCCCGTGCGCAGGCCCCGGGCGGGCGGCCGGCCGGACCGGGTGGCGGCCCGGACGCCGGCGTAGACGGCCGCGAGCACCAGCGGCCACACCACGTAGAACTGCTCCTCCACCGCCAGCGACCAGAAATGCTGGAACGGCGACGGCGGGGCCGTGGCCCGCAGATAGTCCGTGCCGGACGCGGCGAGCCGCAGGTTCACGGCGTACAGGCCGCTCGCGACGGCGTCGCCCACGTACTCCGTGAAGCGCGCCTTGGAGAGGAAGAGGTACGCCCCGGCCAGCGTGGCGACCCCGACGAGCGTCGAGGCGGGCAGCAGGCGCAGGGCGCGGCGGGCGTAGAAGCGGCGGATCGATATGCGGCCGTCGCGGTCGAGTTCGCGCACGAGCAGCGACGTGATCAGGAATCCGGAGATGACGAAGAAGACGTCGACGCCGACGTAGCCGCCGCCGAACCGCCGTACGCCGGCGTGCGCGAGGACGACGAGTCCGACGGCGACGGCGCGCAGCCCCTGGATGTCGGCGCGGCGGCCGGGCGGTTCGGTGGCCGTCCCCGGCGGGGTGGACGGTCGGCGCGGTCCGGTGTGCGGCAGCGGGGGCGCTTGGGTCACGGCGGGTTCGTCTTCCTGAGGGGCCACGAGGTGCACGGGCCCCTGGGGAGGACAGGGGCGCACTCAGGGGACGGCCGCCCGGATCGAACAGTTGCGCCCACCGGGAGGAGTTCGCCGGGTCTCCGACGGCGGGTGAACCGGGGCTCATACGGAGTTGGCCCCGGGTTCACACGCGGTGGGCGGACCGGGTTCGGGTGCGGCGGGCGGACCGGGTTCGGATGCGGCGGGCGGACCGGGTTCGGATGCGGCGGCGATCAGGCTCCGGCGCGCCGGTCCACCAGGACGTACGACGCGGCGGCGACGGCCCCGGCCACACCGAACACCGCGGGCCAGGCGCCGACCTTCTTGGCCAGCGGGTGCGAACCGGCGAACGCGGCGACGTACGCGCCCGTCAGCGCGCCTGCGACCTTCCCGCCCCGCGCCTTCGTCCACTGCGTCGCGGCGGCGGCCCCGGCGACGGCGAGCACGGCGCCGCCCAGCGGGCGCTTCTTCGTGAAGCGGGCCGTGGCGTAGCCGCCGATCAGTCCGGCGGCGGCGATCGGGGCGGTGGGCAGGGAACGGGCCATGACTGGAGCCTCCTGGTCATACCGGGCAAGTCTGTTCGAAGAGGCTACGCCCCGGGGGCCCGCGCCACGTCACGGGCCGGGGAGACGTGAGCACGGTCACGGGGTGCCCCTCCCCCGGAAGGTCGACCGGTACGCGGCCGGTGCCACCCCGAGCGTGAGCTGGAAGTTCTGGCGCAGCGAGGTGGCGGTGCCGAAACCCGACTCGGCCGCGACCCGGTCGACCGTGTGATCGGTGCGCTCCAGCAACTCCCGGGCCCGGTCGACCCGTTGACGGGTCAGCCAGGCCATCGGGGTCAGGCCCGTCTCCTCGCGGAAGCGGCGGCTGTACGTACGGACCGACATCGCGTCCCGCGCCGCGAGCCGGGCGAGGGTGAGGGGTTCGGCCAGACGACTCAGCGCCCAGGCGCGGGAGCCGGACGTCGAGGCGAGGCCCGGCGCCTCGACCGGGCGGCGGATGTACTGCGCCTGGCCGCCCTCCCGGTGCGGCGGCACCACCGTGCGGCGGGCCACGTCGGCGGCGACGCCCGCGCCGTGGTCGCGGCGGATCAGGTGCAGGCACAGGTCGATGCCGGCCGCCTCGCCCGCCGAGGTGAGCACCTGCCCCTCGTCGACGTAGAGGACATCGGCGTCCACGGTGACCTGCGGAAACGTACGGGCGAAACGGTCCGCCGAGAGCCAGTGCGTGGTCGCCCGGCGCCCGTCGAGCAGGCCGGCGGCGGCCAGCAGGAAGGAGCCGGTGCAGATGGAGGCGACCCGGCCCCGGGCACCCGTCAGCGCTTCCCGCACCGCTTCCTCGGGGCCCGCGTCCGGGGTCAGTGACTCGTCCGTCTCGTGCGAGGCCGGGACGAGCACCGTGCCGGCCGCCGCCACCGCCTCCAGACCGTGTTCCGCGTGGATCGGGAAGTCGGCGTCGGTGCGGATCAGGCCGGGGCGGGGCGCGCAGGTCGTCACCTCGTAGAGGCGCTCGCCGGTCACCGGGTCGCGGGCGGCGCCGAACAACTGGTGGACCAGGCCCAGCTCCATCGGCAGAACCCCGTCCCTGACCAGGACCGCCACCGAGGCGGGCCGGCGCACCCCCGCTTCCCCTGCTCCACTCATGGCCAGATTCTTTCAGGTCGTGGCCATCTGGCCAGTCGTGAGGGAGGGCGGCCCGGGCGGAGGGTCGTAGGCATGACGACGCACACCGGAACAGGCCGCACCCCCGCGATCGCTCCGCCCCGCGACCGGAAGTGGGTGGTCGCGGCGGGCGCCGCGCTCGCGATCGTCGTCGCCGGGTCGTTCAGCACGCTGGCCGGCCTGCTCGTCGGCCCGCTGCACACGGAGCTCGGCTGGTCCCGCTCCGCGATCGGCCTGGGCACGCTCGTGAACATGGTCGTGTACGGGGCCACGGCGCCGTTCGCGGCCGCGCTGATGGACCGGATCGGGATGCGGCGCGTCGCGGTCGGCGCGCTGGTGCTGGTCGGCGCGGGCGCGCTGCTGACGACGGCCGCGCGGGCGCCCTGGCAGTTCGTCGCGGCGTGGGGTGTCCTGGTGGGGCTCGGCACGGGGGCCACGGCGACGACGTTCGCGGCGACGGTCACCGAGCGCTGGTTCGTGGCGCGGCGCGGGCTCGTCGCCGGGCTGCTCACGGCGGCGAGCGTGGTGGGCCAGTTCGTGTTCCTGCCGCTGCTGTCGTGGGTGATCGACGGGTACGGGTGGCGGGCGGCGGCGTACGGGCTCGCCGGGGCGGCGGCGGTCGCGGTGCCGCTGGTGGGCGCGGCGGTACGGGACCCTGCCGCGCCCGGGGTGCCGTCGATGCCGCTGCCGACCGGCCTTCTGCGCAGCGGCCCGTTCTGGCTGCTCGCCGGGACGTTCGCCGTCTGCGGCGCCTCCACGAACGGCGTCATGTGGACCCACTTCGCGCCCGCCGCCCACGACCACGGCATGCCGACGACCGTCGCCGCCTCGCTCCTCTCCCTCGTCGGGATCTTCAACGTCGCCGGGACGGTCGCCTCCGGCTGGGCCACCGACCGGCTCGACCCGCGCCGGCTGCTCGCCGCGTACTACGCGCTGCGCGGCCTGACCCTGCTCGCGCTGCCGCTGCTGCTCGGGGCGGTGGTGGACGCGCCGCTGTTCGCGTTCACCGTCGTCTTCGGGCTGCTCGACGTCGCGACGATCCCGCCGACCCTCGCGCTGTGCCGGGCGCACTTCGGGGAGCGGGCACCGGTCGTGTTCGGCTGGGTCAGCGCCGCGCACCAGGTGGGCGCGGGCGCGGTGGCGTTCGCCGGGGGCGCGGTGCGGGACGCCTTCGGCTCGTACGACCTCGTGTGGGTGGGGGTGGCGGGGCTGTGCTCGGTGGCGGCGCTGCTCGCCCTCACGGTGCGGACCGGCCCCGGGTAGCCTCGCGATCATGGCGGACTGGATGCTGCGGGCGGCCACGCCCGACGACCTCGAACCCCTCGTGGAGCTGCGGGCCGTCGTGATGCGGGCGGATCTGGAACGGCTCGGGCGGTTCGACGCGCACCGGGTGCGGCAGCGGCTGCGGGACGCGTACGCGCCGGAGCACACCTGGGTCATCGAGGTGGGCGGACGGCTGTCCGGCTGCGTGGCGCTGCGGCCCGCGCCGGACGCCCACTGGCTGGAGCACTTCTTCCTCGCGCCCGAGCTCCAGGGGGCCGGCATCGGCGGCGCCGTCCTCACCCACCTCCTCGCCCACTGCGACACGACCCACGTCCCGGTCCGCCTCAACGTCCTCCAGGGCAGCGCGGCCCGCCGCCTCTACGAACGCCACGGCTTCCTGACGGAGTCGGAGGACCCGGTGGACGTGTTCATGATCCGCCCGCTCCCGTGACCGGCCCGGGGGACTAGCGGAGCGCGCCTCGGCGGCACGGGCCTGATGCCGATCAGCAACTCCGTCGCGGGGCACGACCGGCATGCCCCTGGGGGCGCACGGAGTGTGCCCTTCAGGGGCGCGGGGCTGTACCCCATCAGCGACTCCGTCGCAGGGCGCGACCGACATGCCCCTGCGGGCGCACGGAGTCT
>NZ_JBVHMU010000012.1:102777-249567 GCF_055558275.1 Streptomyces sp. NPDC025806
TCTGCCCCTCAGGGGCGCGGGGCTGTACCCCATCAGCGACTCCGTCGCAGGGCGCGACCGACATGCCCCTGCGGGCGCACGGAGTGTGCCCTTCAGCGGCGCGGGGCTGTACCCGATCAGCGACTCCGTCGCAGGGCGCGACCGACATGCCCCTGCGGGCGCACAGAGTCTGCCCCTCAGGGGCGCGGGGCTGTACCCCATCAGCGACTCCGTCGCAGGGCGCGACCGACATGCCCCTGCGGGCGCACGGAGTGTGCCCTTCAGGGGCGCGGGGCTGTACCCGATCAGCGACTCCGTCGCGGGGCGCGACCGACATGCCCCTGCGGGCGCACGGAGTGTGCCCTTCAGGGGCGCGGGGAACTGCGCGACCAGCCACGACGGTGGCGCACCCGGCGACGATCGGCGACCCCTACGGCGGCGGCGCTGTAACCAAGGCCCGATGAATCGCGCACCCGGCACCTGGGTGCCGCCTTGCCCACCCGTGCCGCCCCAGGCGGCAGACTGCCCAAGGCTAGGTCGACCCGACCGGGTACGTACCCGGAGCTTGGGCGCAGGCCCGAGGCCAGGGCGCCCTGAGCGCATCCCGAGGCCGGGGTTCTGCCCGCGGCGGGGCAACTGGATGCGCGCCCACGGCTGATGCACTGCCCGAGGCCGGGCGCCGGGCCGACGCCCCCGGAGGGGGCGGGCGGGTGGGAGCAGGGCTCAGGCCAGGGCCCCCGCCGTGGCGTCAGGGCGAGGGCCGGTGCCCCGTAGCGGCGCCGCGTCGAAGGCTGACCAGAACGCGCACCCGTGGCCAAGGCCCCACCCAAGGCAGGCCGCCGGGCCGACGCCCCCGGAGGGGGCGGGCGGGTGGGAGCAGGGCTCAGGCCAAGGCCCCCGCCGTGGCGTCAGGGCGAGGGCCGGTGCCCCGTAGCGGCGCCGCATCGAAGGCTGACCAGAACGCGCACCCGTGGCCAAGGCCCCACCCAAGGCAGGCCGCCGGGCCGACGCCCCCGGAGGGGGCGGGTGGGTGGGAGCAGGGCTCAGGCCAGGACCCCGCGGTGGCGCCAGGGAGAGGGCCACGCCCGGGCAGCGACAGCCCCGCAGCAGCGCGCGGGGAGGACCAAGCGGCCCCCGGCAGCGCGAGGGAAAGGGCTCAGGCCAGGCCCCCGGCGTGGCGCGAGCCTCAAGGGGCGGGGCAGGGCCCGGCAGGGAGTCGCCCTCGATCAGCGACCCCGTCGCGGGACGCGATCAGCCACGACGGCGGGTGAGCCGAAGAACGCCCGGGCGGAGACCACCGCGAAACCCCCGGAGGGATCACGCTCCGAAACCCCGCGACACCGCATAGATCACCAGCCCCGCCAAAGAGCCCACCACCGTGCCGTTGATGCGGATGAACTGCAGGTCGCGGCCGATGTGGGCCTCGATCTTGCGGGAGGTGTGCTCGGCGTCCCAGCCGGCGACGGTGTCCGTGATGAGGGAGGTGATCTCGGCGCGGTACGTCGTGACGACGTAGACGGCGGCGCCCTCCACCCACCCGTCGACCTTCGCCTGCACCTTCGGATCGCTGGACATCCGCGCCCCCAGCGACAGCAGCGAGGCCCGCACGCGCAGCCGCAGCTCGCTGCGCTCGTCCTCGGCGGCGGCCACGATCATCTGCCGGACCGCGGACCACGTGGAGGCGATCAGGTCCTGCACCTCGGAGCGCCCGATGACCTCGGATTTGAGGCGCTCCACGCGAGCCCGCGTGTCGGAGTCGGACTGGAGGTCGGCGGCGAAGTCGGTGAGGAACCGGTCGACGGCGCCGCGCGCCGGATGCTGCGGCATGTCGCGCATCTCGGTGACGAAGCGGAGCAGTTCCTTGTAGACGCGCTCGCCGATCCGCTTGTCGACGAAGCGCGGGGTCCAGCCGGGCGCGCCGCCCTGCACCGCGTCCATCACCGAGTCCCCGTGCAGCACCAGCCAGTCGTGGGCTCGCGTGCACACGAGGTCGACGACCCGCTTGTGACCGCCGTCCGCGACGACCTTCTCCAGCATCTTGCCGAGCCCGGGCGCGATCTCGGCGCTGTCCGCGCGGCGCGTGATGGCCTCGCCGACGACGGCCTGCACGTCCTGGTCGCGCAGCACGGTGAGCGCGCCGCGCAGCGCGGTGGCCAGTTCGGCGGTGACGCGGTCGGCGTGCTCGGGTTCGGCGAGCCAGGCGCCGAGCCGGGAGCCGATGCCGACGGCGCGCAGCCGGTCCCGTACGACGTCCGAGGACAGGAAGTTCTCCCCGACGAACTCGCCGAGCGAGACGCCCAGCTGGTCCTTCTTGCGGGGGATGATCGCGGTGTGCGGGATGGGGATGCCGAGCGGATGGCGGAACAGGGCGGTGACGGCGAACCAGTCCGCCAGCGCGCCGACCATGCCGGCCTCGGCGGCCGCCGCGACGTACCCCGCCCAGGAACCGGCGCCGGAGTGCTCCGCCCAGGTGGCGAGGGCGTAGATCACCGCGACGACGCCGAGCATCCCGGTGGCGATCGTCTTCATCCGGCGCACCCCGCGCCGCTTCTCCTCGTCGGCGGCGGTGAACTCGGCGCCGAAGCGCCGGGCGGGCCGGGACGCGGGCTCAGGAACCCCGGCCGCGGGAAGGGATGACCGTACGGGCCGCCGGGCATGCTGCCCCATGTCACCGACGTCCGATCCGTCCGGTTTCTCCGACCCGCTCATCGGTCACTCCAGCTCGCCGCGTCCGTCATATGTCATTCCGCTCACACATTGTCCCTACCTGACCTACTCCCGGAACGAACCACAAGTTCCCGGCGTCTCAAGGATCGGAGGGGGGCAGAGTCGGCCCCCTCGTCATCCGTCGCACCCCATGCCTCATCATGGGATGATCACATCGGAGCCTCGGGCTCCCCCTGCCCGAGGAGACACCCACCGCATGACCAGGCGAAACGGTTATGCCCTGTTGGCGGCGCTCGTCGCCGTCGTCGTGCTGATCTCCGGCGGCATCTACCTCGGGTTCTCCGGCCTGCTGCGCGGCAAGGACGGCTCCGTCCGCGCGGACGGCGCGCGCCCGCGCAGTTCCGCCGCACCCGCCTCGACCGGCACCTGGGCCGGCAGCTGGTCGGCGGCCCCGGCCGGCGCGGAACCGGGCACGGAGACGAACGGCTACTTCGGCCGCTCGATCCGCAACGTGATCCACACCAGCATCGGCGGCTCCAGCGCCCGCATCACGCTCTCCAACCTGTACGGCCAGCAGCCGCTCAGCATCACCCACGCCTCCCTCGCCGTCGCCTCCGCGCCGAACAGCCCGACCGCGCTGGCCGGCACGGTGCGCCGGCTGACGTTCTCCGGGAACACGTCGGTGGTCGTACCGGCCGGGCAGCAGGTGCTCAGCGACGCCGTGCGGCTGCGGGTGCCCGCCGACGCGGACATGCTCGTCACGACGTACTCGCCGACGCCGTCGGGACCGGTCACGTACCACCCGCAGGCCCGCCAGATGTCCTACGTGGCGAACGGGGACCTCACCGAGGAGGAGAGCGGGGCGCGGTACACGGAGCAGAGCCCGTACTGGCGCTACCTCAGCGCGCTCGACGTGCTCAGCAACGAGGCGGAGGGCACCGTCGTCGTCCTCGGCGACTCGCTCACCGACGGCATCACGTCCACGGTGGGCGCGAACCGGCGCTGGACCGACGTCCTCGCCGAGCGCCTGCGCAGCGAGCCCGGGGCGCCGCGCTACGGGGTCCTCAACCAGGGCATCAGCGGGAACCGGCTGCTGTCCGACGGCTACGGCCGCCCGGCCGGGAACCCGAGCGGGCTGGCGCGCTACGACCGGGACGTGCTCGGCCGGGCCGGCGTGCGGGCCGTCATCGTCGACCTCGGGATCAACGACATCCTGCGCAACCCGCACCAGACGGACGCCTCCCGGATCGCGGACGGGCTGCGGGAGCTGGTGCGGCAGGCGCACGCGCGGGGGCTGCGGGTGGTCGGGGCGACCCTCATGCCGTTCCAGGGGCACCGGGGCTACGAGCCCCGCCTCGAAGCCGTACGGGAAGAGGTCAACGCGCAGATCCGGTCCGGCAAGGTCTTCGACAGCTACGTCGACTTCGACCGGGCCCTGCGGGACCCGTACAACCCGCGCCGGCTGCTGGCGGCGTACGACTCGGGTGACCACCTGCACCCCAGCGACGCGGGCTACCGCAAGATGGCCGAGTCCTTCGACCCGTCGACCCTCACCTCGACCCGCGGCGCCGAACTCTGAGCCTCGGGCCCCGCCCGCCCCGGGCGCGCCCACCCGCCGGTGGGGCTTCTCGCGCCCCGCGGCTGAGCCGCTGACAGACCCAGCCCCGCGCCCCGGCACCCCGGCGCGGGGTGCCCATGCGCTCCGGGTCAGTCGTCGGCGCCGCGGTCCCGCCGCTCCAGCTTCCCGCGCCGTCGCTCGTCCTTGAGCCGCAGCCGCTCCTCCCGGCGGAGCTTGCGCTCGACCCCGACGCCGCCCATCAGGGCGAAGCCGCGGACGACGACCCGGGGCGAGCCCGGTGTGCCGGTGCCCGTGGCGCGGTCGTCGACACCGCCCATGATGCCGAAGCCCTTCACCGTGACGTCGAGCTCCGGCGGCACCTTCACATGGATCCCGCCCATGATCGTGTAGCAGCGGATCTCGACGTCCCGCGCCGCGAAGTTCGCCTCGCGCAGATCGATCTCGCCGCCGCCCCACATGGCGAAGGCCGTGAACCGCTCCCCCACCGTCCACCGCCCCTTGCGGCCGAACCCGCTCCAGAACGCGAACGCGCCGTTCGACGTCGCCTGCCCACCGGTCCGCGCCGCCCAGTCGACGGTGCCTTCCGCGACCGGCGCCTTCACCAGGTCCACCGGCGCGGTGCTGCCCGCGGCCGGCAGATCCCGGGTCAGCGGCGCCAGTTCCCCGTAGGTACGCGCCGCGTACGTCGCCTCCAGCCGCTCCTCGAACTCCCCCATGTCGAGCCGCCCTTCGGCGAGCGCGTCCCGCAGCCGCTCGGCGACCTTCTCGCGGTCGGCGTCGGAGGCCCGCAGTTCGGGGAGGTGCGATGCATCGTCGGTCATGGCGGCCAGCCTACGGGCGGGAGGTGACGGCGGAGGGATCTCGCGCGTACATCCGTGCGATCACGCTCTCGATGTCCGGCTCCCGCACCGACAGGTCCGCCAGCGGATACCGTTCGGCGATCCGCGCGACCAGCGGCGCCGCCGACTGCCCGGCCGGGAACGCCAGCCACTGCCGCGCCCCCTCCACCTTCACCACCCGCGCCGACTCGACCTCCAGCGGCGGGAGTTCACGTTCGAGGTCGACCACCAGCGTGCGTTCCGCCGCCGCCCCGCCGCCCACCGCGTGCAGCCCCTTCAGCTCCCCGTCGTACACGAGCCGCCCGTGGTCGATGACCATCACGCGCCGGCACAGCTGCTCGATGTCGGTCAGGTCGTGCGTGGTCAGCAGCACCGTCGTGCCCCGGTCCCGGTTCAAGTCCCTCAGGAATCCCCGGACTTTGACCTTGGAGACGACGTCCAGGCCGATCGTCGGCTCGTCCAGGTACAGCACCTCGGGGTCGTGCAGGAGCGCCGCCGCGATGTCGCCGCGCATCCGCTGCCCGAGCGACAGCTGTCGCACCGGCGTCTCCAACAGGCCGCCCAGTTCGAGGAGTTCGACGCAGCGGTCGAGGTTCTCCGCGTACCGGCGCTCCTCGATCCGGTACATGCGGCGCATCAGCCGGTACGAGTCGATGAGCGGCAGGTCCCACCACAGGGTGGTGCGCTGGCCGAAGACGACGCCGATGCGGTGGGCGAGCCGTGAGCGCTCGCGGGCGGGCTCGATGCCGGCGACCCGGATCCGTCCCGCGCTCGGCGTGAGGATCCCGGTCAGCATCTTGATCGTGGTCGACTTCCCGGCCCCGTTCGGCCCGATGTAGCCGACCATCTCGCCGCGCGGCACGCGGAAGCTCAGCGTGTCCACGGCCCGCACCCGGTGCCGCTCGCGCCGCAGCAGCCCGGCCCTGCGCCGCACGTCGAAGACCTTCTCGACCCCGTCGACCTCGATGAATCCCGGCTCGCCCGCCTCGCCCATGTCCCGTCCTCAACTCCCCGTACTGCGATAGGCGCGCAGCGCGGCCCGCCACGCGAGTCCCGCCGCCGCGAGGCAGCAGGCGGCCACGAGCGGCGGCGCGAACGCGACCGCACGCGGCAGGTCCAGCGGATAGGGGCGGCCCAGGATGTAGAGCGCGGGCAGCCAGTTCACGAAGGCCAGCGGCAGGACGAACGTGACGCCGCGCAGCAGGCCGTCGCCGAAGACGGTCGGCGGGTACTGGAGCATCGTGTTGCCGCCGAACGTCGCCGCGTTCTGCACCTCGGCCGCGTCCTGCGCCACGATCTGGAACGCGGCCCCCGCCATGAACACGGCGACGAAGATCCCGGCCCCGCTGACCAGCAGCACCGGCACCAGCAGCACCTTCACCGGCGTCCACGCCACATCGAGCGCCGTCACGGACCAGCCGAGCACGACCAGCCCCTGGACGAGCCGGCCGACCCGGCGCAGCGCGAACCGGTCGGCGGCGACCTGCGCGAGCACCGGCGCGGGCCGCACCAGGAACGCGTCGAGCGTCCCGTCCCGCACCCGCGTCCCGAGCCGGCCCAGGGAACCCGCGAACAGGTCGGCGAGCCCGAAGGCGGTGCCGGCCGTGCCGTAGAGGAAGGCGATCTCCGCGAGGCCGTAGCCGCCGAGCCGGTCGACCTGCGAGAACATCAGCAGGATCCCGACGAAGTCCAGGGCGGTCAGCGCGCAGTTGCCCAGCAGCGTCATCACGAACGACGCCCGGTAGGCCAGCGTGGAGCGGATCCACATCGCGCTGACCATCCCGAAGGCCCGTACGCCTTCCGCGGCGGCCGTACGCGTACGGTCAGCCACCCTGCACCACCACCCGCCGCGTCGCCACACCCTGCACCAGCCGCCCCGCGCCGAGCAGCACGACCGCCCACGCCGCCTGGAACAGCCAGCCGCCGGCCACGGACCCCGTCCCCAGCAGCACGTCCGCGGGTACCTGGAGCAGCGCCGAGAACGGCAGCACCCGCGCCACGTCGCCGAACGCGCCCGGGAACACGTTCAGCGGCAGCAGCATCCCGCAGAAGAACGTCGCGCTGATCCCGTACATCTGGGCGACACCGCCCGCCTCCAGGAGCCAGAACGCGGACAGCGCCACGAGATAGCGCAGCGCGAAACTGACGAGGAGTCCGAGCAGGACCGAGATCAGGAACGCGAGCCAGCGCGCGGGGCTCGTGGGCAGCGCGAGTTCGAAGACCAGCGCCCCGACGGCCATCGGCACCACCCCGCGCCCCAGCAGCTGGAAGACCGACCGCCCCAGGTCCTGCGCCAGCCACCAGCCCTGCAGATCGACCGGCCGGTACAGGTCGACGGCCACGTCCCCGCTGCGGATCCGGTCGGCGAGCTCGGCCTCGAACCCGCTCGGGATGCCGAGCATCATCACCGCGTACAGCGCCTGCCCGACCCAGACGAAGGTGAGCGCCTGCGCCTGGTCGTAGCCGCCCAGATGCGGCCGCTCGTCCCACAGCGCCACGTACGTGCACGCGATGATCAGGCCGAACACCGTGTTGGTGAAGATCCCCGCGACGGTGGCCCGCCGGTAGGTCGCGTAGCGCCGGAAGGCCCCCGCGGCCACGGCCCCGTACAGCCCCACAGCTCCCACCGCACCTCCCCCGATTCCGGCCGAAGCGCAGGAGCCTAACCGCCGCGCGCGACGCCTTCCACCCCTTTTTCGGCACGATGCCCGTATTTGCAGGGTGATGTAGGAGGCTTATGTGTCATACGAGGCGTACGTGACGTACGACGCGAACCAGGAGTTCCACAGGACATGAGCAGCGACGAGCGGCCCCAGACGCCCGAACAGGCCCAGCAGGGCGCCCAGGGCAAGAAGGGCAGGAAGCCCAGGAGGCCCCGGCGCACCGGCTGGCGGCGCCTCGTCCCGACCTGGCGCATGCTGCTCGGCGCCCTCCTCGGCTTCCTCCTGCTGTGCGCCGGCCTGTTCGCCCTCGGCTACGCCCTCGTCGACATCCCCGCCGCCAACTCCGCCGCCACCGCCCAGTCCAACGTCTACCTGTACGCCGACGGCACCCCCATCGCCCGCGACGGCGAGGTCAACCGGGAGAACGTCCAGCTCGCCCAGATCCCCGAGACCGTCCAGCACACCGTGCTCGCCGCCGAGGACCGCGACTTCTACTCCGAGTCCGCCATCGACCCCAAGGCGATGCTCCGCGCCGCCTGGAACACCGTCACCGGCAAGGGCAAGCAGTCCGGTTCGACGATCACCCAGCAGTACGTCAAGAACTACTACCTCGGCCAGGAACAGACGATCTCGCGCAAGGTGAAGGAGTTCTTCATCTCCATCAAGCTGGACCGCGAGGCGAGCAAGGACGAGATCCTCGAGGGCTACCTCAACACCAGCTACTTCGGCCGCAACGCGTACGGCATCCAGGCCGCCGCCCAGGCCTACTACGGCGTCGACGTCCAGCACCTGACCACTGCTCAGGGCGCCTATCTGGCCGCCCTGTTGAACGCCCCCAGCGCCTACGACGTCGTCGCCCACCCCGAGAACAAGGGCCGGGCCGTCGCCCGCTGGAACTACGTCCTCGACGGCATGGTCAAGGAGAAGTGGCTCGATCCCGCCACCCGCGCGAAGACGACCTTCCCCGTGCCCGACGAGGCCCACAACAGCCAGGCCGGACTGTCCGGACAGCGCGGCTACATCCGCGACGCCGTCCGCGACTACATCGTCGAGCACAAGATCCTCGACGAGGACACCCTCGCCACCGGCGGCTTCCGCATCACCACCACCCTGCAGCGCAAGAAGCAGGACGCGTTCGTCACCGCCGTCGAGAAGCAGCTCATGTCGAAGATCGACAAGAAGGGCCGCGCCGCCGACCGCAACGTCCGCGCGGGCGGCGCCTCCATCGACCCGCGCACCGGCAAGGTCCTCGCCATGTACGGCGGCATCGACTACACGCAGCAGTACGTCAACAACGCCACCCGCCGCGACTACCAGGTCGGCTCCACCTTCAAGCCGTTCGTCTTCACCAGCGCCGTCGAACACGGCTCGACGACCGACGACGGCCGCGTCATCACCCCCAACACGGTCTACGACGGCACCAACGCCCGCCCTGTCCAGGGCTGGGACGGCGGCTACTACGCCCCCGAGAACGAGGACGAGATCTCCTACGGCCCCCTCACCGTCCGCGAGGCCACCGACAAGTCCGTCAACGCGGTCTACGCGCAGATGGCCGTCGACGTCGGCTCCGACAAGGTGAAACAGACGGCGATCGACCTCGGCCTCCCCGCCACCACCCCCGACCTGACAGCCTCCCCCTCCATCGCGCTCGGCCCGGCCACCGCCAGCGTCCTCGACATGACCGAGGCCTACGCGACCCTCGCCAACCACGGCCGCCACGGCACGTACACGCTGCTCGACGGACTCAGCAAGGACGGGCAGAAGATCGGCCTGCCCGAGCGGGAGACCAGCCGGGCCGTCAGCCGCGAGTCCGCCGACACGACGACCGCGATCCTCCAGTCCGTCGTCGAGGACGGCACCGGCGTCGCCGCGCAGGCCGCGGGCCGCCCCGCCGCCGGCAAGACCGGCACCGCGGAGGAGGACACGGCGGCCTGGTTCGCGGGCTACACCCCGGACCTCGCCACCGTCGTCGCCGTGATGGGCCAGGACCCGGACACCGCCGCGCACACCCCGCTGTACGGCGCTGCGGGCCTCCCGCGCATCAACGGCGGCGGGTTCCCGGCGCAGATCTGGGCCCAGTACACCCGCAAGGCCCTGGCCGGCACCCCGGCCCACGACTTCGACCTGGAACTGGAGGAAGGCGCCGAGGAACCGCCCCCGCCCCCCGCCCCGGAAACCCGCGAACCCTCCGGCACCACGTCCCCCACCACCACCCGCAAGCCCACCCCGTCCGGCTCCCCGACCCCCACCGGCCCCACGTCCCCCGCCCCCGACTCCCCGACGACCACACCCCCAGGAGCCGATCGCCCGGGAGGCCGCCCCGGCGGCACGACAGGCGGCGAAGAAGAGGGCGTCCTCAACAACCTGACCCCCACGTCCCCCCGCCGCTCCCCTCAGGCGGCACATCACTGAGAACCGGACCACGCGGAGCGTGCCTTCAGGGGCGCGAGCAACGGGCCCCTGGGGCACGCGGAGCGTGCCTTCAGGGGCGCGGGGCTGTACCCGAACAGCGACTCCGTCGCGGGGCGCGAGCAAGACGCCCCTGGGGGCGCACGAAGTGTGCCCCTTCAGGGGCGCGGGGAACTGCGCGACCAGCCACGACGGCGCAGCAGTCGGCGACGATGATCAGCCCCTACGGCGGCGCCCCGCGCAAGATCAATGCCCGGACGTGGCCTTCAGACCGATGATCGCCACCAGAAGCAGCGCAATGAAGAAGACCCGGGAAACCGTCGCCGGTTCACCAAGGGCCAGCATGCCGACGATCGCCGCCCCCGCCGCCCCGATCCCGACCCACACCCCGTACGCCGTCCCGATGGGCAGCGACTTCGCCGCGTAGGAGAGCAGAAGCATGCTGGCGACGATGCCCGCGCCGGTGAAGACACTCGGCCACAGGCGGGTGAAGCCCTCGGTGAATTTCATGCCGATCGACCAGGCGACCTCGAGAAGTCCGGCGATCACGATCAGAACCCAGGCCATGACTGGCACCTCCGTCAGTGGTTCTCAACAGGGGTGCGTCGTCTTTTCGGGTCCCGGTACGGCGCGTCTCGTCGGGTTCCCCCCACGATAGCAAAGGGCACGCAAAAGGGGCTGGTGACAACGGTCACCAGCCCCTCGGGCAAGAGTTACAGATACAGCCCCGTGGAGTCCTCGGAGCCCTCGAAGCGGTCCGCGGCGACGGCGTGCAGGTCCCGCTCGCGCATCAGCACGTAGGCCACCCCGCGCACCTCGACCTCGGCCCGGTCCTCGGGGTCGTAGAGCACCCGGTCACCGGGCTCGACGGTCCGCACGTTCTGCCCGACCGCGACGACGTCGGCCCAGGCCAGCCGCTTGCCGACCGCCGCCGTGGCGGGGATGAGGATGCCGCCACCACTGCGCCGCTCGCCCTCGGAGGCGTCCTGCCGCACGAGCACCCGGTCGTGGAGCATCCGGATGGGCAGCTTGTCGTCGTGGGGGGTGCTGTGCTTGTCGTTGGCGCTCACGGCGACGAACTTACCTGCCCCCGCGCCCGACGACTCCCCAGGGTCAGCCCTTGCGGCGCCGCGAACGCACCGTGAGGAGCCCGACGACCCCGACGGCGAGCAGCGCGACCGGCACGATCCGCTCCAGGCGCGGCGCGCCCTCGTCGGTGACCAGCTGTCCCTTGACGTCCGAGACGAACCGGTTGGCGCTGACGTAGGCGCGGCCGAGCGTGTGGTCGACCTGCGCTGCGACCTTGGCCTTCGCGTCGCCGACGATCGTCTTGGGGTGCACCCGCACCCCGATCTCGTCGAGCGTCTCGGCCAGGGCGTCACGGCGGCGCTTGATGTCCGCCTCGATCTGCGCCGGCGTCCGCGTCTCCGGCGTATCCGACCTGCTGGACGTGTCCGACACCGCGCTGCCTCCGTGATCGCTGCGTTTACCGCATTCTGCTTGTTGCTTCTGGACCCTGCTGACGGACAGTCTGTCAGCTCACCGCCCCCCGCACCCCCCGGCACCCCCATTCCCCGCATTACGCTCGGGCTGAGTCACCCACCCGCGAGGAGATGCGAGCGACATGAGCGAGCGACTGCAGCCCGGCGACACCGCCCCCGCCTTCACCCTTCCCGACGCCGACGGCAACGAGGTCTCCCTCGCCGACCACAAGGGCCGCAAGACGATCGTCTACTTCTACCCGGCCGCCCTCACCCCCGGCTGCACCAAGCAGGCCTGCGACTTCACCGACAACCTCGACGTGCTGGCCGGCGCCGGCTACGACGTCATCGGCGTCTCGCCCGACAAGCCGGAGAAGCTCGCCAAGTTCCGCGAGAAGGAGAACCTCAAGGTCACCCTGGTCGGCGACCCCGACAAGAAGGTCCTGGAGGCCTACGGCGCCTACGGCGAGAAGAAGCTCTACGGCAAGGTCGTCACCGGAGTCATCCGCTCCACGGTGATCGTCGACGAGGAGGGCAAGGTCGAGCGGGCCCTCTACAACGTGAAGGCCACCGGCCACGTCGCCAAGATCATCAAGGACCTGGGGATCTAGTTCGGACCGCCTGCGGATCTCCCGCCCGGGGCCGCCACCCCCGGCCGTACACTGACGGAGCGGCATTCACCCGAGAGGCTGAATGTCTGTTTTATTGCGGTCGTGGTGGAATTGGCAGTCACGCCGGGTTTAGGTCCCGGTGGGAGAAATCCCGTGAGGGTTCGAGTCCCTCCGACCGCACGCGGCACCGCGAAGGGGCCGCCCGGACCACCGGACGGCCCCTTCGTCGCACCTGACGCGGGCTCAGCCGCGCCTCAGCCCAGCAGCTCCTTCACCACCGGCACCAGCGCGCGGAACGCCTTGCCGCGGTGGGAGATCGCGTTCTTCTCGGCCGGGGTGAGTTCCGCGCAGGTGCGGGTCTCGCCGTCGGGCTGGAGGATCGGGTCGTAGCCGAAGCCGTTGGTGCCGGAGGGCTTGTGGCGCAGGATGCCGCGGAGTTGGCCCTCGACGACGCGCTCGGTGCCGTCGGGCAGGGCGAGGGCGGCGGCGCAGGCGAAGTGGGCGGTGCGGTGGCGGTCCTCGTCGATGTCGCCGAGCTGGGCGAGGAGCAGGTCGAGGTTGGCCCGGTCGTCGCCGTGGCGGCCGGCCCAGCGCGCCGAGAAGATGCCGGGGGCGCCGCCGAGGACGTCGACGCAGAGGCCGGAGTCGTCGGCGACGGCGGGCAGACCGGTGGCCTTCGCCAGGGCGTGCGCCTTGAGGAGGGCGTTCTCGGCGAAGGTGACGCCGGTTTCGCGCACGTCCGGGACGTCGGGGTACGCGTCCGCGCCGACGAGGTCGTGGGGCAGGCCTGCGTCGGCGAGGATCGAGCGGAGTTCGACGATCTTGCCGTTGTTGCGGGTGGCGAGGATGAGGCGGGTCATGCCCCCCAGTATCGCGGCCCCGGCCCTCGCGGCCCGGCTACGGGGTGCAGACCTTGGTCAGTTCGCTCGCGGCGTCGGTGACGGGCTTGACGTTCGGGGTCGCGTCGCCGTTCTTGATGGCCGTACGGGCGTTGTCCACGGCCGTGCCGAGGTCGTCGACGGCCTTCGACACGTCGGCGTTGCCGGTCTTGTCGCCGATCTCGTCGAGGTTCTTGTCGATGGAGTCGAGCGCCTCGCTCGCCTGCGTCGGGTCGTTCGCCGCGTTCTCCACGGCCTGCTGGAGGTCGACGACGCTGTCGGCGATGGCGTCGGCGGTCCGGACGCAGTCGAGGGCCTTGTCGACGGCGGAGCAGCCGGTGGCGGCCGGGACGGCGATCAGCGCCGCGGTGGCGGCGAGTACGGCGAGACGGTGGTGACGGGATCGTCGGCGCGCGGGCATGGAACGGTCCTCCCCTGATGTACGGACGGGCGGGCGACGGCCGTTGTGGTGCGCCGTCCACCTGTCCGTAGTGACGCAGTCGGTGGCTGGGTGGTTGCCACCCTACTTGGGAGGTTCTTTACCTACGCGAGGCCGGCGCGAGGTCTACGCGAGGTCCTTGCCGAGGGTGCTCTCAAGTGCCGCGCGCTGCGCGGCGGCCAGCTCGTCGCAGCCCAGAACGGCCAGGTCCAGCAGGGAGTTGAGCTCGTCGCGGGCGAAGGGCTCGGCCTCGGCGGTGCCCTGGACCTCGACGAAGCGGCCGTCGCCGGTGCACACGACGTTCATGTCGGTGTCGGCCCGGACGTCCTCCTCGTAGCGGAGGTCGAGCATCGGGACGCCGCCGACGATGCCGACGGAGACGGCGGCGACGGTGCCGGTGAGGGGCTTGCGGCCGGCCTTGACGAGCTTCTTGCCCTGGCCCCAGGCGATGGCGTCGGCGAGGGCCACGTAGGCGCCGGTGATGGCGGCGGTGCGGGTGCCGCCGTCGGCCTGGAGGACGTCGCAGTCGAGGACGATCGTGTTCTCGCCGAGGGCCTTGTAGTCGATGACGGCGCGCAGCGAGCGGCCGATGAGGCGGCTGATCTCGTGGGTGCGGCCGCCGATCTTGCCGCGGACGGACTCGCGGTCGCCGCGGGTGTTGGTGGCGCGGGGGAGCATCGAGTACTCGGCGGTGACCCAGCCCTCGCCGCTGCCCTTGCGCCAGCGGGGGACGCCTTCGGTGAAGGAGGCCGTGCAGAAGACCTTGGTGTCGCCGAAGGAGACGAGTACGGAGCCTTCGGCGTGCTTGCTCCAGCCGCGTTCGATGGTGATCGGGCGGAGCTGTTCGGGGGTGCGGCCGTCGATGCGAGACATAGGGGTGAGCGTATCCCGGTACGGCGAAGGCCCCGCTGCCCGGTTCGGGGGCGGCGGGGCCTTCGGGTGACGGGGGTCAGTCCGTCACATCATGTCTTCGATGTCGGCGGCGATCGGGTCGGCGTCGGTGCCGATGACGACCTGGATGGCGGTGCCCATCTTGACGACGCCGTGGGCGCCGGCGGCCTTCAGGGCGGCCTCGTCGACCTTGGAGGGGTCGATGACCTCGGTGCGCAGGCGGGTGATGCAGCCCTCGACCTCTTCGATGTTGTCGAGCCCGCCGAGCCCGGCGACGATCTTCTCAGCCTTCGTGGCCATTTCGTTCTCCCTGTTTCTTCGGGCCCGCCTTTGGGCCGCTTTGTCACGGTAACCCACGGTTGGCTCAACTTCGCGAGCGGTGGCGCCACCCGTGACGAAAGATGACGAGCACGTGGGCCGACCCGTCCCACAACTGGTCTACACCAGTTGCCCACTCTATCCAACGCCCGCCAGACGTGGCTTTGTTCCGGGAGGACGCCCATGAGCTCAGCAGCAGCCGCAGCCCGCCCGAGCCCCTGGAGCAACTTCTTCCAAGGCCTGCAGAAGATGGGCCGCAGCCTTCAGCTGCCCATCGCCGTGCTCCCGGCCGCGGGCATCGTCAACCGGCTCGGTCAGCCCGACGTGTTCGGCGCGGACGGTCTCGGCTGGACCGATGTCGCGAAGGTGTTTGCAGGTGCGGGCGGTGCGCTGCTCGACTCCGACCTGGGTCTGCCACTGCTCTTCTGCATCGGTGTCGCGATCGGCATGGCGAAGAAGGCGGACGGTTCGACCGCGCTCGCGGCGGTGGCCGGCTTCCTCGTCTACCGGGGCGTGCTGCACCAGTTCCCGGTGGACTGCCCCAAGGGCCAGGCCCTCGTGGGCGCGGTGTGCGTCGACTACTCGAGCAAGGCCGCAGCCGCCGCCACGTACCAGAACCCGGGCGTGTTCGGCGGCATCGTCATCGGCCTGCTCGCGGCCTTCTTCTGGGTCCGCTTCCACCGCACCAAGCTGGTGTCGTGGCTGGGCTTCTTCAACGGCCGCCGGCTCGTCCCGATCATCATGGCGTTCGTCGGCATCGTGGTCGCCGTCCTGTGCCTGTGGGTCTGGCCGCCGATCGGTGACGGCCTGGAGAGCTTCTCCAACTGGCTCCAGGACCTGGGCGCCATCGGCTCCGGCATCTTCGGCGTCGCGAACCGTGCGCTGCTGGTCATCGGCCTGCACCAGTTCCTGAACGTCCCGCTGTGGTTCCAGTTCGGCTCGTACACCAAGCCCGACGGGACCACGGTGCACGGCGACATCAACATGTTCCTCAGCGGCGACCCGCACGCGGGCATCTACCAGACGGGCTTCTTCCCGATCATGATGTTCGCCCTGCCGGCGGCCTGCCTCGCGATGTACCACTGCGCGCGGCCGGAGCGGCGCAAGGCGGTCGGCGGCATGATGGTCTCGATCGCGGCGACCTCGTTCGTCACGGGCATCACCGAGCCGATCGAGTACTCCTTCGTCTTCATCGCCCCCGCCCTGTACGCGGTGCACGCGGTCCTCACCGGTGTCTCGATGGCGGTGACCTGGGGGCTCGGGGTGAAGGACGGCTTCAGTTTCTCCGCGGGCCTGATCGACTACGTCATCAACTGGGGGCTGGCGACCAAGCCATGGCTGATCATTCCGATCGGCCTGGGCTTCGCAGTCGTGTATTACACGGTCTTCCGCTTCGCGATCACGAAGTTCGACCTCAAGACCCCGGGCCGCGAGCCCGAGGAGGAGGTCGAGGACGTCACCAAGGCGTGACCGGCTTCCTGCCGATCGCCCCCTCCGCGAAGGGCCCCCGGACCTCTGGTCCGGGGGCCCTTCGTCATGCTGAGACCTCACGAAGCCGTAACGGCCGCCACAGCGGGTTCCTTACGCGGAACTCACATGTTAAAACTGGTCTACACCAGTGAGTGGTGTAGACCAACGAGGGTTGTCCGAGGGGTGTCCGACGGACGTCCAGGGCGGCGCCTTGCCATCTTGGAGGAAGCAATGAGTACGGCCACCGCCACGGCGGCGCCCGCGAAGAAGCGGGGCTCCGGCCTGTTCCAGGGTCTGCAGAAGGTCGGCCGCAGC
The DNA here is from genome assembly GCF_055558275.1 of Streptomyces sp. NPDC025806. NCBI lineage: Bacteria > Bacillati > Actinomycetota > Actinomycetes > Kitasatosporales > Streptomycetaceae > Streptomyces > Streptomyces sp. NPDC025806. The sequence continues at coordinate 119,317 of NZ_JBVHMU010000012.1, forward strand.
CTTCAGCTGCCGATCGCCGTCCTTCCGGCCGCGGGCATCCTGCTCCGGCTCGGGCAGCAAGACGTCCAGGACAAGCTGCACCTGCCCGACAAGGTCACGGCGGTCTTCGCCACGGCCGGCGGCGCGATCTTCGACAACCTCCCGATGCTCTTCTGCATCGGCGTCGCGATCGGCTTCGCGAAGAAGTCCGACGGCTCGACGGCGCTCGCCGCGCTGGTCGGCTTCCTCGTCTACAGCAACGTGCTGAAGGCGTTCCCGGTCGCCGAGGCCGTCGTCAACACGACGAAGAACAAGGGCGTCGACGTCGCGGCGACGTACAACAACCCGGGTGTCCTCGGCGGCATCATCATGGGTCTGCTGGCCGCCGTGCTGTGGCAGAAGTTCCACCGCAAGAAGCTCGTCGACTGGCTCGGCTTCTTCAACGGCCGCCGTCTCGTCCCGATCATCATGGCCTTCGTCGGCGTCTTCGTCGGCGTCTTCTTCGGCCTGGTCTGGGAGCCCATCGGCGAGGGCATCTCGAACTTCGGCGAGTGGATGACCGGCCTCGGCGCCGGCGGTGCCGGCCTCTTCGGTCTCATCAACCGCGCGCTCATCCCGGTGGGCATGCACCAGTTCGTGAACACCGTCTCCTGGTTCCAGCTGGGCGACTTCACCGACGCCACGGGCGCCGTCGTGCACGGCGACCTCAACCGCTTCTTCGCCGGTGACCCGACCGCCGGCCAGTTCATGTCGGGCTTCTTCCCGATCATGATGTTCGGCCTGCCGGCCGCCGCGATCGCCATCGCGCACTCCGCCCGCCCCGAGCGCCGCAAGGCCGTGATGGGCATGATGGTCTCGCTGGCCCTGACCTCGTTCGTCACCGGTGTGACCGAGCCGATCGAGTTCTCGTTCATGTTCATCGCGCCGGTCCTGTACGCGATCCACGCGGTGCTCACGGCCGTCTCCATGGCGATCACCTGGGCCCTGGGCGTCCACGCGGGCTTCACGTTCTCCGCGGGCTTCATCGACTACGCGCTGAACTGGAACCTGGCCACCAAGCCCTGGCTGATCATCCCGATCGGCCTGGTCTTCGCGGCGGTCTACTACACGCTCTTCCGCTTCGCGATCACCAAGTTCAACCTCACCACCCCGGGCCGCGAGCCCGAGGAGGAGATCGAGGACATCACCAAGTGATCCTCGACTGAGCGCGCCTGAGCCATCACGCCGAAGGCCCCGGAACCGTACGGTTCCGGGGCCTTCGGCGTCGCCGCCCGTGCGTCAGATCTCGTACGAGACCCCGGGCGCCGCCAGTTCGACGGGGCCGGAGTACACGTCCCGCGCGTCCGCCAGGTTCACCTGCGGGTCCGTCCACGGCGGGACGTGCGTCAGGACCAGCTTGCCGGCGCCCGCGCGACGCGCCGCCTCCCCCGCCTCGCGGCCGTTGAGGTGCAGCGCCGGGATGTTCTCCTTGCCGTGCGTGAACGCGGCCTCGCACAGGAACAGGTCCGTGCCCTCGGCCAGTTCCTCCAGCGCCTCGCAGGGGCCGGTGTCCCCGGAGTACGTGAGCGAGCGGCCCTCGTGCTCGACGCGGATCGCGTAGGACTCGACGGGGTGGCAGACCTTCTCCATCCGCACCGAGAACGGCCCGATCCGGTACGAGCCCGACTTCACCGTCTGGAAGTCGAAGACCTCGCTGAACGCGGAGGGCGACGGGGCGTCGGCGTACGCGGTGGTCAGGCGCTGCTCGGTGCCCTCGGGCCCGTACACGGGCATGGGCTCGCAGCGGCCACCCTCGTGGCGGTAGTAACGCACGACGAAGTACGCGCACATGTCGATGCAGTGGTCCGCGTGCAGATGGCTGAGGAAGATCGCGTCCAGGTCGTAGAGACCACAGTGACGCTGCAGCTCGCCCAGGGCGCCATTGCCCATGTCGAGGAGCAGCCGGAAGCCGTCGGCCTCGACGAGGTAGCTCGAACAGGCCGAATCCGCGGACGGGAACGACCCCGAGCAGCCGACGACGGTGAGCTTCATGAGAGCCGGAACCTCCGCGCTGGCGGTCGGAATGCGGGGTGGAGCCACAGAGGGTGGAGCCCCATGGGGTCCGTCGAGCGTAAGGCGCAAAAGGGCGAGTGGCTCCTCCGTCACGGGCTGTTGTGGGGGAACTCACCTGTGCTGTCACCGGTTCGGGGGGCGTTGTGGCGTGTCGGCGCCGATGGCGCGCCCCCGGCGGCCCACCGGTACCGTCGGGCTATGGACACGTCCTGGTGGCTCGCGCTCGCTGCCGTCGTGCTGCTCGCGCTCGTCGCGACGCTGGTCGACGGGTGGGGGCGGCGGGGGACGACGGAGCGCCGCCGGACCCGGGTGCCGCGCGGGCGGCGGGCCGGGGGGCCGCAGCCCGGGGAGATCTGGTGGGCGCGGGTGCCCTACGAGGACGGGCCCGGGGGCAAGGACCGGCCGTGTCTGGTGCTCGGGGTGCGCGGGGGCGTGGCGCTGGTCGCGAAGATCACCAGCAAGTACCACGACGAGCGGCCCGGGGTGATCGCGTTGCCGCCGGGGTCTGTGGGCGATGCGCAGGGGCGGGCGAGTTTCCTGGAGACGGATGAGCTTCGCGAGGTGGGGGTCGCGGCGTTTCGTCGCCGGGCGGGGCTGGTCGATCCGCTGGTCTGGGACCAGGTGCGGCATCTGGGGTGGTGAGTTCCCCGTTCGTCGCCGGGTGCGGGTGGGTGGGGGCTGGTCGCGCAGTTCCCCGCGCCTCTGGAGGCGAGCGGCTTCGCCGCTCAGCCTCTATCGGGGAAATGCGACCCGAAGGGTCTGCATTTCAGGGGCGCGGGGCTGTGTCCATCAGCGGCTCCGCCGCGGGGCGCGAGAAGCCCCACCGGACCCGCGGACGAAGCGAAAAGGCTCAGGCCCAGAGCTGGCCGTGGAGGACCTCGATCGCTTCCTCCGTCGTGGCCGCCGTGTAGACGCCCGTCGAGAGGTACTTCCAGCCGCCGTCGGCGACGACGAACACGATGTCCGCGGACTCGCCGGCCTTGACGGCCTTGCGGCCGACCCCGATCGCGGCGTGCAGCGCGGCCCCGGTCGAGACCCCGGCGAAGATGCCCTCCTGCTGGAGGAGCTCCCGCGTCCGCGTCACCGCGTCGGCGGACCCGACGGAGAAACGGGTGGTGAGGACGGAGGCGTCGTAGAGCTCGGGGACGAAGCCCTCGTCCAGGTTGCGCAGGCCGTAGACGAGGTCGTCGTAGCGCGGCTCGGCCGCGACGATCTTGACGTCCGGCTTGTGCTCGCGCAGGTAGCGCCCGACGCCCATCAGGGTGCCGGTGGTGCCGAGCCCGGCGACGAAGTGGGTGACGGAGGGGAGGTCCGCGAGGATCTCCGGGCCCGTCGTGGCGTAGTGCGCCCCCGCGTTGTCCGGGTTGCCGTACTGGTAGAGCATCACCCAGTCGGGGTGCTGCCCCGCGAGCTCCTTGGCCATGCGCACGGCCGTGTTGGAGCCGCCCGCCGCGGGGGACGGAATGATCTCCGCGCCCCACATGGCGAGCAGGTCGCGCCGCTCCTGGGAGGTGTTCTCCGGCATGACGCAGACGATGCGGTAGCCCTTGAGGCGGGCGGCCATCGCCAGCGAGATGCCGGTGTTGCCCGACGTGGGCTCGAGGATGGTGCAGCCGGGGGTGAGCCGGCCGTCCTTCTCGGCCTGTTCGATCATGTGGAGCGCGGGGCGGTCCTTGACCGAGCCGGTCGGGTTGCGGTCCTCCAGCTTCGCCCAGATCCGTACGTCCTCGGAGGGCGACAGCCGCGGCAGGCGCACCAAGGGGGTGTTGCCGACCGCGGCCAGCGGGCTGTCGTAGCGCATAGGTCGATTCGCCTTGCTCAGCGCATGCCGCCGGCGACGGCCGGCAGGATCGTGACGTTGTCGCCGTCGGCGAGCTTGGTGGTGATGCCGTCGAGGAAGCGGACGTCCTCGTCGTTCAGGTAGACGTTGACGAAGCGGCGCAGCTGGCCCCCGTCCACGATGCGGGCCTCGATCCCGGTGTGGCGGGTCTCCAGGTCGGCGAAGAGCTCGGCGAGGGTCTCGCCCTTGCCCTCCACGGCCTTGGCGCCGTCGGTGTAGGTGCGGAGGATGGTCGGGATGCGGACCTCGATGGCCATGCTGGGCTCCTGTCAGGAGTCGGAAGTCGTGTGGGTCGTGCCGAGTCGTGCGGTGAGCGCGCGGCGGCGCGGTCGGGCGGAGCGGGGTGTGGCGGGGCCGCGGCTCAGGGCCTGACGGCGGTGCGGCTCAGCGCGGACAGATGGCGCTGGCGAGGCGGCACAGGTCGACGTGCAGCCGCGCCACGAGCAGCATGCCCGGCGTCTTTTCGCTCACGTCGTGGAAAACCATGCGCTCATCGTATCGATTCCCGCCCCGCTCCCAGGAGTGTGATCTCATCATGCGGTCGAAAATCGTCTGCATGGCGAGATGACCCCGGGACTCAGGCCGTGACCTCGACCTCTTCCTCGGTGATCTCGCCGTCGACGATGCGGAACGAGCGGAACTGGAAGGGGCCCGCGTCGTCGGTGTCGGCGGTGGAGACGAGGACGTAGTGGGCGCCCGGCTCGTTGGCGTACGTGAGGTCGGTGCGGGACGGGTAGGCCTCGGTCGCGGTGTGGGAGTGGTAGATGATCACCGGCTCCTCGTCGCGGTCGTCCATCTCGCGGTAGAGCTTGAGCAGGTCGCCGGAGTCGAACTCGTAGAACGTGGGCGAGCGGGCGGCGTTCAGCATCGGGATGAAGCGCTCGGGGCGGCCCTCGCCGACCGGGCCGGCCACGACGCCGCAGGCCTCGTCGGGGTGGTCCTTGCGGGCGTGCTCCACGATCTGGTCGTACAGCGCCTTGGAAATCGTCAGCATGCGGTCAGGATAAGCAGGAGGGCCGCCCCGTACCGGATCGCGGTACGGGACGGCCCGACTGGTGAGACGGTGCGGGTCAGTCGCTCTTGACGGACGCGGTGCCCGCGGTCTTGCCGGCCTTGAGCGCCACGTAGGCGACCGCGAGGATCACGCCCCAGACCGGTGCTCCGTACAGGGCGACGCGGTTGTCCTTGTCCATGCCCATCGTGACGATGACGAGCGCGATGAAGGCCAGCGAGAAGACGCTCGCCCAGATGCCGCCCGGGGCGCGGAACGTGGACTTGGGCAGCTCGCCCCGGTCGGACTTGAGGCGGTAGCGGATCTGGCAGATCAGGATGACGATCCAGGCCCACATGCCGGAGATGGTGGCGAAGGAGACGACGTAGTTGAACGCCTCGCCGGGCCACTGGTAGTTGATCCAGACGCCGACCAGCATCATCGCGGCGGAGAACGTGGTGCCGACGACCGGCAGGCCCTTCTTGCTCAGCTTGGTGAACAGACGCGGGCCCTGGCCGTTGAGCGCGAGGTCGCGCAGCATGCGGCCGGTGGAGTACATGCCCGAGTTGCAGGAGGACAGGGCGGCGGTCAGCACGACGAAGTTGACGATGGCGGCGCCGATGCCCAGGCCCATCTCGTCGAAGGCGTGGACGAAGGGGCTCTCGCCGGCCTTGAAGGAGGTCCACGGGATGACCGAGAGGATCATGATCAGGGCGCCGACGTAGAAGACGGCGATGCGCCACGGCACGGTGTTGATGGCCTTCGGCAGGACGGTCTTGGCGTCCTTGGCCTCGCCCGCGGTGACACCGACGAGCTCGACCGCGAGGAACGCGAACATCACCATCTGGAGGGTCATCAGCGTCGAACCGATGCCGTTCTCGCCGGCGAAGAAGCCGCCCAGGTCCCACAGGTGCGTGACGGACGCGGTGTCACCGACGTCGGAGAAGCCGATGGTGAGGATGCCGGCGCAGATCAGGATCATGCCGACGATGGCGGTGACCTTGACGGTGGAGAACCAGAACTCCAGCTCACCGAAGAGCTTCACGGAGATCAGGTTGGCGCCGAAGAGGATGACGGTGAAGACCAGTGCGGACAGCCATTGCGGGATGTCCCACCAGAACGTCATGTAGACGGCGGCGGCCGTCACCTCGGTCATGCCGGTGATGACCCAGAACAGCCAGTACGTCCAGCCGGTGACGAAGCCCGCGAAGGGGCCGATGAACTCGCGCGCGTACTCCGAGAACGAGCCGGAGACCGGGCGGTACATGAGGAGCTCGCCGAGCGCCCGCATGATGAAGAAGATGACGACGCCCGCGATGGCGTACGCGAGGATCAGGCTGGGGCCCGCCTTGGAGATGCCCTTGCCCGCGCCGAGGAAGAGACCCGTGCCGATGGCGCCGCCGATGGCGATCATCTGGATCTGGCGGGAGCCGAGGCCCCGCTGGTAGCCCTCGCTGGACGCTTCGGCGTCCTGCACGGCCTCATTGCCGGCGTCGTGGTGCTTGTCGTCGACCTGCACTGAGGTCATGGTGGTGCGCCTTTCTCCATGCCGATCCGTGCCGTACGCGGCTCGGATCGACTGTGACGATCCTTCGGGGTCGAACCCCTGGATGGATGGAGCTGTGCCTACCGGCGGTCTGCCGGTCGGGGCGCCCCCGGCGGGCAGGGGGTGGCGCCTGCCGGGCGGTCGTGAAGATTTATCACGGCGTTCACCGTGATCGGGCGAGGCGCGTGTGGCGCACGTCACGGGAACAAGGGGACAAATGCCGCACCGAGCGGCATTACGGAGCGTCACGGTGACTGGATCGTTATGCGGATTTGAGCGTCCGCTGAGCGAACGTCCAGGAAGTGGATGCCTGCGCTCCGCCCGACTTGTCCCGACAGGTCAGGGCATAAGGGTTTCGACCAGAGTCTCCTGGAGACCGCCGAGCCACAGGTACGCCATCACCATGGGTTTCCGCGGGTCCTCGTCCGGGAGCCGGTAGAGGAGGTCCGTGTCCTCCTCGTCGGTGATCTCAAGCCGGGTGCCGATGGCCAGGCGCAGGTCGTTGAGCGCGCGCATCCATCGCACCGATTCCTCGGGCGAGAGCTTGAGCACCGCTCCCCCGTCACCCGCCGGGCTCAGCGCGTCCAGCGAGCGGATCACCGCGAGGGCGTCCTCACGCTTGCCGGCCCGCAGGTCGTTCTCGGTGAAGCGGCGGAACTCCGAGGAGTACGCCCGCAGTTCGTCGGGGTCCTCCCGCTCGGAGACGCCCGGGCCGCCGTACGCGTCCGGGAGCAGCCGGCGCAGCACCGCGTCGGTGGGCGGCTCGCTGGGGCCCTCGGCGAACAGCTCGGCGAGCGGGTCGTCGGAGACCTCGCCGCCGGGTCCGGGGCCGATCAGCTCCAGGAGCTGGACGGCGAGCGAGCGGATGATGGAGATCTCCACATCGTCGAGAGCGACGGCGGCGCCGCCGCCGGGGATCGGTTCGAAGTGTCCGGGCATGAGTACGGCGTTACTTCCGATCCTGTTGCAGCGTGGCCCACAGGCCGTATCCGTGCATGGCCTGGACGTCCCGCTCCATCTCCTCGCGGGTGCCGGAGGAGACCACGGCCCGACCCTTGTGGTGGACGTCCATCATCAGTTTGGTGGCCTTGTCCTTGGAGTACCCGAAGTACGTCTGGAAGACGTACGTCACGTAACTCATCAGGTTCACCGGGTCGTTGTGGACCAGGGTGATCCAGGGGACGTCCGGCTCGGGGACCGCGGAGAGGTCCTCCGTCGTCTCGGGGCTTTCGATCTCAAGGGGTGCGGGAGCCGTCACACGGCCCATGCTGCCACCAGGAGGCGTGAACCGCACAAACGAGCCGCTCGGGTGCGCGCCACGTGGCCTCGCCCACACGCGCCACAGAAATCGTCACACTGACGCTAATTCGGGGTAGCATCCTGAACATGAACACAGCGGACCTTGGCCTGCCGGTGGACGTTCCGTCGACAGCGCTCTTCACCGACCACTACGAGCTGACGATGCTGCAGGCCGCCCTCCGAGCGGGCACCGCCGACCGGCACTCGGTCTTCGAGGTCTTCACCCGGCGTCTGCCCGAGGGCCGCCGCTACGGCGTCGTCGCGGGCACCGGGCGCGTCCTGGACGCCGTCGAGAACTTCCGGTTCGGCGCCGGCGAGCTGGGCTTCCTGCGCGAGGCGGGCATCGTCGACGAGCCGACCCTCCAGTGGCTCGCGGACTACCGGTTCTCCGGCGACATCTGGGGCTACCCCGAGGGCGAGGTCTACTTCCCCGGTTCCCCGGTCCTGCGCGTCGAGGGCTCCTTCGCCGAGTGCGTGCTCCTGGAGACGGTGATCCTCTCGATCCTCAACCACGACTCGGCGATCGCCGCCGCCGCCTCCCGCATGGCCTCGGCCGCGGGCGAGCGGCCGCTGATCGAGATGGGCGCCCGGCGCACCCACGAGCTGGCCGCGGTCGCCGCGTCCCGCGCCGCGTACGTGGGCGGCTTCGCCACGACCTCGGACCTGGCGGCCGGTTTCCGCTACGGGATCCCGACCGTCGGCACCTCGGCCCACGCCTTCACCCTGCTGCACGACTCCGAGCGCGACGCGTTCCGCGCCCAGGTCGACACGCTCGGCGAGGGAACGACCCTGCTCGTCGACACGTACGACGTGCAGGAGGCCGTCCGCACGGCCGTGGAGATCGCCGGGCCCAAGCTCGGGGCCGTCCGGATCGACTCCGGCGACCTGCTGCTCGTCGCGCACCGGGTGCGCCAGCAGCTCGACGACCTCGGCGCCAAGGACACCAAGATCGTGGTCACCTCCGACCTCGACGAGTACGCCATCGCCTCGCTCGCCGCCGCGCCCGTGGACGCGTACGGGGTCGGCACCCAGCTCGTCACCGGTTCGGGCCACCCGACCTGCTCCATGGTCTACAAGCTGGTCGCCCGCGCCGAGTCCGCCGACCCGAAGGCGCCGCTCGTGCCGGTCGCGAAGAAGTCGGTGGGCGGGAAGGCCTCCGTCGGCGGCCGCAAGTGGGCCGCGCGCCGGCTCGACGCGGACGGGGTCGCCGAGGCCGAGGTCGTGGGCCTGGGCCCGGTCCCCGACGAGCTCGCCGACCGGCAGCTGCTCGTCGAGCTGGTCCGGGGCGGCGAGGTGCTGGCCCGGGAGCCGCTGGACACCGTGCGCGAGCGGCACATCGCGGCGCGCGACGCGCTGCCGCTGTCGGCGACCCAGCTCTCGAAGGGCGAGGCCGTCATCCCCACCGAGTACGCCTGAGCGCCCGCGGTCACCGGGAGGGGGCCCGTGCCCTCTCCCGCCCGCCCTCTCCCGTTCCGCGAGCCGAGCTTCTACGCTCGTAGTCTCCCAGCAGAAGGACACCGACCATGCGCCGCGCCCTGATCGTCGTAGACGTGCAGAACGACTTCTGCGAGGGCGGCAGCCTCGCCGTGGCGGGAGGTGCCGATGTCGCTGCCGCGATCACGGATCTGATCGGTCAGGCCGGCGGTGGTGGCTACCGGCACGTGGTGGCGACCCGGGACCACCACATCGCGCCGGGCGACCACTTCTCGGAGCACCCGGACTACGTCGCCACCTGGCCCGCGCACTGCGTCGCCGGCACGGAGGGCGTCGGATTCCACCCGAACTTCGCGCCCGCGGTCGCCTCCGGCGCGATCGACGCCGTGTTCTCGAAGGGTGCCTACTCGGCCGCGTACAGCGGGTTCGAGGGGGCCGACGAGAACGGGGTGCCGCTGGCGGAGTGGCTGCGGGACCGGGAGATCTCCGAAGTCGACGTCGTCGGGATCGCCACGGATCACTGTGTGCGGGCCACGGCGCTGGACGCGGCCCGTGAAGGGTTCCGCACCCATGTGCTGCTCGACCTGACGGCCGGGGTCGCCGCGCCGACGACCGAGGCGGCGCTGGAGGAGCTGCGTCGCGCCGGGGTCGAGCTCACCGGCAAGCCCGTCGTCGCCTAGGCCACGGGGCTCCGCCCCGGACCCCGCTCCTCAATCGCCGGAGGGGCTTCATTTGCCGACCCCCGCTCCTCGGCCGCCGGACAGGCTGATTTGCCGGACCCCGCTCCTCAACCGCCGGAGGGGCTTGATGTGCCGGCTCGGGGGTCAGCTCGCTATGCCGCCTGCGGGGGCCGTCGAGCGGAACAGGGCGCGTATCGGGTGCCAGAGCTCGCCCACGGCCGGGTCCGGGGCCGCGCGCCACAGGAGGCCGTCCGGATGATGCAGGACGGCGGTGATCTCGTCCGGGGTCGGCGGGTGGCTGTTGCCCCGCAGGTAGACCGCGCGCAGGCCCAGATTGCGCAGGCGGGTCAGGGCGCGGGCCCGGTTCGCGGCGTGCACCAGGACCCGTACCGCCCCCTCGGCGGCGTCCGGTGCCGGCAAGGTCAGTGCCACCACCACGCTGCCGCCCGGCAGCTTGCAGAACCCTCCTGCGGACATGACTGTCACACCCCCGTGAGACGTAGTGTCAATAAGAAACCCACAGGACGCACCTAAACACGATCGGCCGCGACCCGCTAGCCCCAGCTAGCTCAGTCGCGGCCGATACGCCTTTGACCTGCGGTTTTTCTCGTTACTTGACCGAGGGGCCGACCTTCACCGTGATCGAGGAGCCGTCGAGAGGCTGCTTCACGACCGCGATGCGGGTGTTGGTGTCAGTTGTCTGAACACTGCCCGTCGGGTTCTCGGCGTACCAGTAGACGCCCTTGTGGTCGTCGAAGACCGGGTTGCCGAGCTGCGCCGGGATCTTCTTCTCGACACCCAGGCGGTGCAGCGTCATGCCGGGGACCGGGTACCTGCCGAAGGCGGCGTCGTACGGCGTGATCTTGTTGGTGATCTTGGTCTTGCCGTCGGCCCAGTACATCGGCTTCGCGTGCGCGTCGATCGGCAGGATCAGACCCTTGCCCGGGTGCTGGCCCACGTTGTTGTTGCGCTGCGAGGTGTCCCACTGCCAGATCATCAGGCCGGGACGGTACTGGTAGTGCTCGACCCAGTCGTCCTTCGCCCCGCCGTCACGCCAACCGAAGTTGTACGGGCCGACCTTGAGGGTCTTGTCGTACGAGACGTACTGGCGGTTCTCGGCGATGTAGAACTGCGGGAAGTCGCCGCTGATGGAGGCGCCGACGCGGGAGAAGCCGCGCGCGGTCCAGCCGTTGTCGTCGCCCTCGGCGTCGTCCGAGAAGACGGCCGCGCCGTCCGCCTTGACCGTCAGGTTGTCGGCGGTGAAGCCCATGCCGCCCGCGCCGCCGTCCGTCTTGTAGCGGAAGCGGACGCCGATCTTCTTGCCCGCGAACTCGTCGAGCGGGAAGACCAGGTGCTGGAACTTGGTGGAGTCGCCGGTCAGGGCCGGCTTGTCGCCGCCGTCACGGGTGATGGCCTGACCGTCGGCGGTGCCGTCGATGGTCTGCCAGCTCGCGCCGCCGTCCGTGGACACCTGCGTGTACAGGTAGTCGTAGTCCTTCTCGATGTTCCACCAGCCGTCGAGCTCGAGCGCGGCCTTGGACTTGCCGGTCAGATCGACCGTGCGCTCCAGGGTGTTGTCGAGGTCGTCGCCGTAGTCGGACCACCACTGCTTGGCGCCCTGGGTCGGCTTGACGATGTCGGTGGTGACGTTCTTCTTCGGCAGCTCGACGACGAGCGCCTGCTTCAGCTTGGTGTTGTACTCCGACACACCCAGCTTGTGCGTCGACTTCGTCGCCGCCTTCGCCTTGTCGTAGTTGAGCCAGCCCAGCTGCAGCTTGTCCCAGGCGGTCATGTCGCCCGGCATGTCGCCGATCGAGTCCTTGCCGGTGCCCAGCCAGGAACCGGCCGACATGAGCGACCAGAAGCCGACCGAGTTCTCACCCGTGTACGTGGTGTCGTACAGGTCGGGCAGGCCCAGGTCGTGGCCGTACTCGTGGGCGAAGACGCCGAGGCCGCCGTTCTCCGGCTGCATCGTGTAGTCGCCGACCCAGATGCCGGTGTCGCCGATCGGGGTGCCGCCGGCCTTGAAGCCCTGGGGGCCCGTGTTGCCGTCGTCGCGGCTGTAGGCGTAACCGCGGTGCGCCCACAGGGAGTCGCCGCCCTGCGCGCCGCCGCCGGCTGACCCGTCCTCGCCCGCGTGGACGATCTGGAAGTGGTCGATGTAGCCGTCCGGCTCGTTGAAGTTGCCGTCGTTGTCGTGGTCCGTACGGTCCCACTGGTCGTACTGGGCCATGTCGGCCTTGATGTCGGCGTCGGACTTGCCCGCCGCCTTCTGCTGCGCGACCCACGCGTTGACGCCGTCACGGACCAGGTCCTCGACGTTCGGGCAGTTGTCGGCGCCGCAGTAGTTGGAGCCGTAACGGGCCTCGTTGTACTCGACCTTGACCCAGTCGGAGACCTCGCCGTCGACCGAGTACCGGCCCGAGGACGTCTTCTCGTAGTAGGTCTTGAGGGAGTCGACGCCCTTGCCCGTACCGAAGTACAGGTCCTTGAAGTGCTGGGAGTCGTAGTTCTTCTGCCAGGCCGTGCTGTTGTTCTTGGTGCGGTCCGGCTCGGCGATCTGGTTGTGCAGCGGACCGGGCGTGCCCCCGTACTTGGGCTTCAGCTCGTCCGTGTCGTCGTCCTGGCGGTCCACCAGGGTCGTGTTGTCGACCTTGTCGCCGAACTCGGTCAGGATCGTGAAGATCTTGTCCGTGCGCTCGCGGCCCAGCTCGACGTACTTGCCCTTGGAGAGCTCGACGACCTTCGAGCCGTTCTTCTCCTGGACCTTCGACTTGCCCTGGAGCACGTTCTGCAGGGCGGTCTTCCGCTGCTGCTCCATCTGCTGGCTGAACGGGCCGTCCATGACGTGGCCCTTGCCCCCGAAGGTCTTCCCGTCGGAGGCCTTGTTCGCGGCGGCCGGGGTGTCGGCCTGGGCGGTCGTCGCCGCTATGGACCCGGTGGCCGCGGTGGCGGCCAGGGTCACGAGCACGGCGGCGCTTCTCAACGCCCGTCTCTTGGTGGTCACTTGAGTGGTCCCCTCCTCCGTGGCACGAAGGCCACGTGTCACAAGTGACGCCATTTGACCGGAGGTAGAGGAAAATTAACAGACCTTGACGATGACGTTTACGTTTCACTATGCAGGAGACGCGCTCCGGAATCCGGACAAGCCCGTCGATTCCCAGCCACCGGACAACACCGGACAACGGGCGCGCCTGACCGTCCACTTGGTGGACGCGATGACTCCGTGCGCCCCCTGTGCTCCGGCACTGTGGGTTAGGTCATGCTTACCGGCCGTTCCGCTCGGGCACAGTGCGGAATAGGGTGAAGTCGACGGTGTACCCACGGGTACCGACCGGCCCGCGCCCCGCACCCCCGATGTCACGAGGACGGACAACGCCATGCCTCGCCCGACTGTCGCACAGCTGGCCTACGGTTCGGCCACCGTCATCTGCTCCACGATCGCGATGCTGCTGCTGTCACGCACCAGCGCGGGCCCCGGAGTCGGGGTCATCGCCGTGTCGGCGCTCATCCTCGGTGTGTTCGTGGCGATGTCGGTGCCCAAGCCCAAGCCGGCGGCACCCGCCCCGGACCCCGCTCCGGAGCGCCCCCTGGCCGCCACGCTGGCCTCCCCCGCCGCGACCGGCGCCACCGAGTCCCCGCGCGAGCCGGTACGCGAACCGGCGGGCCCGTGAGACACGGACCCGCCGGTTCCTCGTACGCGCACCGCCGCGCCGCGCTCAGCCGGTGCTGACCACCACCGTCTTCGCCGCCTTGTCGTGCAGGCCCTGCTTGTAGGGCTTGTCGAAGAAGCTCCAGCCACCGGAGATGATCAGCCACAGGCAGGCGCAGCAGAAGACGCTGGGCAGCCACAGGACGGCCGCGCGCGCGAGGTTGGTCTGCACGCCGGGCGTCGCCCCGTCGGAGAGGTTGGCCACGCGCAGCTTCATCAGCTTCTTGCCGAGGGTCTGCCCGGTGCGCGAGGTGAGGAACGTGTCGTACCCGATGTAGAGCACGGCGGCGAGCAGCGAGGAGCCGAACTGCTTGCCGTACTGGATCTTGTCGGGGTCGGTCTCGTACTCGGCGATCCCGAAGGCCCACGCGAGGAGTGCGGCGACGGCCCCCACGAGGATCAGGTCGATGATGCGGGCCAGGACCCGCTTGCCGCTGTCGGCGAGCGGCGGCATCCCGGCGAGCGGGTCACCGGCGCCGTAGCCGCCGCCGTAGGGGTCCCCGCCGTAGGGCGGGGGCGTACCGCCGCCGTACGGAGGTGGGGTACCGCCGCCGTACGGGGGTTGATCCCCGCCGCCGTAGGGGTTCTGCGGTGAGTCGTACGGGTTCTGGCCTCCGCCGCCCGGTGGAGGCGGAGGGTTCTGCGAACTGCCGTACGGCGAGCCGCCGCCCGGGGGGTTCTCCGGCGGCGGCTTGCGGAACGGGTCGTCGTCCGGCGGGCTGCCGGATCCGTCGGGGGGCGGTTCGGTGCTCATGGCCCGAGTGGACCGCGAAGCCGGGCGCCCCGCATCCGGCGGGCCGCCGGACGGATGACCCCGGCCCCCCGGCGACTAGCCGGCCACGAAGGTTCCGGCCGCCTTGTCGTGCAGGCACTGGCGCCAGGGGCGGTCGAACGCGCCCCACAGGACGCCCAGGACACCGATGGCGAGCAGGCCCGGGACGCTGTACACGAGCCAGCGGCGCAGGGCCGCGCCGAAGCTCGGCGCGTCGTTGCCCTCGATCTCGCGCACGCTCAGGCCCATCAGCTTCTTGCCGAGGGTCCGGCCCCACTTGGCGGTCGGCAGTGCCTCGTAGAGGACGCCGGCGACGAGGAGCACGGCGAGGACGATGCCGAGGTAGGTGCCGGTCGTGCCGTCGAGCAGCCAGACGGTGACCTGGCGGCCGGAGGCCTTCGCCTCGTCGATCTTCCCGGTGACGTGGTCAAGGGCCTTGGTGCCGAGCGGGACGGCGGCGACCGCGGTGACGGCGCCGACGACGAGCGAGTCGATCAGCCGGGCCACGAACCGCTTGCCGAGCCCCGCCGGGCGGGCTGCCGCGGCGGCCTGCGCGGCGGCGAGGAACGGGTCCTCGGCGACCGGCTTGAACGGCGTGACGGGCGCGCCCTGCGCCTCCTGACCCGGCGTCGCCAGGTGGTGGACCTGCTGCGCCCAGGACGGCGAACCGCCACCGGGGCCCTGGGTGACCGGACCCGGCGCGGCGGGCTGCGCGGGCTGCGCCTGCTGCGGGTAGCCGTAGCCGGACTGCGGCTGGTGCGGCTGCTGCTGAGGCTGCTGAGGCTGCTGAGGCTGCTGCTGAGGCTGGGGCTGGGGGTAGCCGTAGCCGGGGCCCTGCGGGGTGGCGGGCTGCTGCGGGGCCGGGGCGGGAGCGGGCGCCGGGGCGGGGGCCGCGGGCGGGGCGGCCTGGGCGCCGACGCGGGGGTCGGCCGGGGCGGAGCGCGGGCCCTGAGGGTCCGTCGGCTCGGACGCGGGGGCCTGCTGCGGCACGGCGCGCATGGTCATGGTGCCGTCGGTGCGCGGGGGCCGCTGCTCGGGCCCGGGGCGCACGGCGCGGATCGCGACGGTTCCGTCGGCGGGCGCGGGCGTGGGCGTGGGCGTGGGAGTGGGAGTGGGGGTGGGGGTGGGGGTGGGGGTGGGTGCCTGCGGCTCCTCGGCCTGCTCCTTGGAGCCCCAGGACACCCGGCGGTCCTGCTCGCCGCCGAAGCCCGCCTGGCGCGCGGCGTCGGCCTGCCAGGCGGACGCCGGCTCCTGCGCGGCGGGCCCGGGTGCGGGGACCTGCGGGGAGGCGGCCGTGTCGGGGCCGCGCTCCGTGCGGACGGAGGGCTCCTCGTCGAGGAAGACGGGGCCGGTCTCCTCGGCGGGCGCGGGCTCCGGTGCGGTGGCCGCGGGGGCCTGCGCGGAGGCGGCGCCGGCCGGGGCCGGCAGGGGCTCGCCGTCGGACGGGGCGGGGCGGCTGGTGCCGGGGACCCAGGCGGCCCCGTTCCAGTACCGGACATATCCGGGAATGGACGGGTCGGGGTAATAGCCTTCGCGGGGCCTGTCGTCGCCGGGGGCCGGGGTTGGGGCGCTCATGTCCGTCGTCCCGTATCTGCTCGGGGGTCTTGTTGTGGCCTCCACATCTATCAGACCGCCGCCCGTGCCCGTGCCGCTCCGCCCGTACCGACCCCCGTACGGGAGCTCGCGGAGGGCCGGTCCGGGCCCCGGGAAAAAACTTCTGAGAAAACTTCGAGAAGTCGCGTAATGCCGAGCCCACCTCGCGCTCTCACCTTGCACGGGCCCACCCGAGGGCCCTTCGCGAGGAAAGGAAGCGCACGCCATGCACACCACGGTGGAACGTGAACTCGAGCTCAGGCTGGTGCTCTCACCGGAGCGCAGCATCCCCGTCCCGGCCCGCCTCACCTACCGTTCGGACGACCCCTTCGCCGTCCACATCTCCTTCCACATCGGTTCGGAGCACCCGGTCAACTGGACGTTCGCGCGCGAACTGCTCGTCGAGGGCGTCTTCCGGCCGTGCGGGCACGGCGACGTGCGGGTGTGGCCGACGAAGGTCGAGGGGCGCAGCGTCGTGCTGATGGCGCTGAGCTCCCCCGACGGCGACGCGCTCCTGGAGGCGCCCGCCCCGCAGGTGTCGGCCTGGCTGGAGCGGACGCTGCGGGTGGTTCCTCCGGGCTCTGAGGCCGAGCGGCTCGGCATCGACGACGGCCTCGCCGAGCTGCTCGCGCCCCTGATGGCCGACGACCTGTACCTGCGCGACCCGTGGCCGTCGGACGAGTCCTCGTCCGACGAGCGGTGAGCGGCGGGCAACGGGGGCACGTCCAGGAACCGATATCCGGACCCGGCGACGCCGGGTCCGGATCACGGGGTGTTCGCGGGAACGCTCAGAACAGCTTGCCGGGGTTGAGGAGACCCAGCGGGTCGAAGGCCGCCTTCACCGCCTGCTGGACCTCGACCCCGACCGGCCCGAGCTCGCGCGCCAGCCACTCCTTCTTCAGTACGCCGACGCCGTGCTCGCCGGTGATGGTGCCGCCGAGCTCCAGACCGAGGGCCATGATCTCGTCGAAGGACTCGCGGGCGCGGCGGCCCTCGTCGGCGTCCTGTGCGTCGAAGCAGACGGTGGGGTGGGTGTTGCCGTCGCCCGCGTGCGCGCAGACGCCGATGGTCAGCCCGTACTTCTCGGCGATCCGCTCCACGCCGGCGAGCATCTCGGCGAGCCGGGTGCGGGGCACGCACACGTCGTCGATCATCGTCGTGCCCTTGACCGCTTCGAGGGCGGTCAGCGACAGGCGGCGGGCCTGGAGCAGCAGTTCGGACTCGGCGGCGTCCTCGGCGGGGACGACCTGGGTGGCGCCCGCGGCTTCGCACAGCGCGCCGACGGCGGCCAGGTCGGCGGCCGGGTCCAGGGTGTCGAAGGCGCACAGGAGCAGCGCCTCGGTGGTCTCGGGCAGCCCCATGTGGGCGAGGTCGTTGACCGCCTTGACCGTCGTACGGTCCATCAGTTCGAGCAGGGACGGGACGTGCCCGTCCGCCATGATCCTGCAGACGGCGTCACAGGCGGCGTCCGTCGACGCGAACTCGGCGGCGAGGACGAGCTGCTGGGGCGGCTGCGGCTTGAGCGCGAGGGTCGCGCCGACCACGATGCCGAGGCTGCCCTCGGAGCCGACGAACAGCCGCGTCAGGTCGTAGCCGGCGACGCCCTTGGCCGTGCGCCGGCCGGTGGAGAGCAGGCGCCCGTCGGCGAGGACGACGTCGAGGCCGAGCACGTACTCGGCCGTCACCCCGTACTTCACACAGCACAGGCCGCCCGAGGCCGTGCCGATGTTGCCGCCGATGGTGCACATCTCCCAGCTGGAGGGGTCCGGCGGGTAGTAGAGGCCGTGCTCGTTCACCGCGCGGGAGAGCGTGGCGTTGACGACGCCCGGTTCGACGACCGCGATCCGGTCGACGACGTCGATCTCCAGGATGCGGTCCATCTTGACCAGGGACAGCACGATGCAGCCGTCGGAGGCGTTGGCCCCGCCCGACAGTCCCGTGCGGGCGCCCTGCGGAACGACCGGGACCCTCAGGGCCGTGGCCGTGCGCATGACGTGCTGGACCTCTTCGACCGTGCGCGGCAGGACGACGACGGCCGGGGCGCCCGCGTCGCAGAAGCTCGCCATGTCGTTCGCGTACGCGGTCGTGATGTCGGGGTCGGCGATGACCGACCCGGCCGGCAGGGCTTCCTGGAGTCGTTCGACAAGTGTGCTGGTCATGTCCTCAGCGTGGCACTCGGGGCCACGCGTGTGAACCGAATGAGCGATGCCCTCCCGCCAGGCGGAATGTTGCCGTGATGCGCTCTTCGTATTGACCCAATGTGTGCCCTATGGAGACCCTCGAGAACTCCGGGAACGCCGCGGGTCCGGCGCACGACGAGACCGGCGGGAGCGGCGGGCCCGATACCTGGAACCGTCCGCCGCGGGGCCGGACCCGCACGGTGCGGCGGGCGCTGATCGGCGCGGGCGCCGCCGTCGCCGGGTGCGCGGTGCTCGGCGGAGTGCTCGTACTGCTGCCCGGTGAGGAGCCGCCCCCGGCGGGCGCGCTGCCCGGTCCGGCCGGGCGGGCGGTGATCGCCGCCGCGGTCGGGGCGCCCGCCGCGCTGCCCGACCTCACGGCGCTGATCCGCGAACGCGAGGCCGAGGTCCGGGAGCACCCGCGCGACGACGGGGCGCTCGCCGAACTCGGGGCCGCGTACGTGGAGCGCGGCACGCGCACCGCGCGGACGGCCGACTTCCCGCGCGCCGAACGGGTGTTGCGCGAGGCGCTGCGGGTGCGGCCGAAGGGGAACGCGGCGGCGCTCGACGGGCTCGCCGCGCTGGCCGTCGCGCGCGGCGACTGGCCCGGGGCCCGCACCTTCGGCGAGCGGGCACGGAAGCTGGCGCCGGGCCGCTGGTCCTCGTACGCGTATCTGGTCGACGCCTATGAGGGGCTCGGGAACGGCAAGGCGGCCGGGAAGAACCTGGAGAAGCTGACCGAGCTGGCCTCGGGGACGGCGGTGACGCTGCGCACCGTCGCCGTGTACCGGGACCGGGGCTGGCGGGAGGACGCGGAGGCGGCGCTGTCCGACGCGCAGGCCCGTGCCGGGACGCCCGCCGAGCAGGCCGCGCTGCTGGCACAAGGGGGTGACCTGGCCTGGGAGCGGGGTGACGCGGCGGGGGCGCTGCGGCACTTCGACGCGGCGCTCGGCGCCGATCCGGCCAGTGCCGCCGCGCTGGCCGGGCGGGGCCGTGCGCTCGCCTCGCTGGGGCGGTCCTCGGAGGCGCTGCGGGCGTACCGGCGGGCGATCGAGCTGCGGCCCGCGCCCGTGTACGTGCTGGAGCTGGGCGAGTTGTACGAGTCGCTGGGGATGGCGGACGCGGCCCGCACGGAGTACGACGCGCTGCGGCAGCGCGGGGCGGGCGAGGTGGACGCGGTGGTGCTCGGGCGGCTCGACGCCGATCACGGGGACGCGGGGGCGGCCGTGTCGCGGCTGCGGGCGGAGTGGAAGCGGGCGCCGAGTGTGGCGGTCGCGGATGCGCTGGGGTGGGCGTTGCACCGGGCCGGGGACGACCGGGAGGCGCTGGGGTATCTGCGGCGGGCGACGGATCGGCAGAAGGCCGGTACGGTGCGGGTCGCCTTGTTCATGTATCACCGGGGTGCGGTGGAACGGGAGTTGGACCTCGCCGGTCCCGCCCGGCGGCACCTCGACGAGGCCCTCCGGATCAACCCGGCGTTCTCCCCCCTGGACGCGGATCGCTGCCGCGCGGAGCTGAAGTCCCTCGGGGAGCCGGACGAAGGTGGCCCGGAGCAGATGTGGGCCCCGCCGCGCCGTTAGTCCCCCGCCTGTCGGGCGACCACCGGCCGGTGGGGGCTGGTCGCGCAGTTCCCCGCGCCCCTGAGATGCGCACTTCGTGCGCCATCTCAGGGGCGCTGACACGTCGGGGAAATGCGACGCGAAGCGTCTGCATTTCAGGGGCGCGGGGAACTGCGCGACCAGCCACGACGAGAGCCGCGGTTAGACGACGGCCGTGCCGATCAGCCCGTTCCGGGTCACCAAAGACACCAGCTCCGCCTCCGACAGGCCCTCCGAGCCGGCGGGCCGGCGTGGGAGGACCATGTAGCGGGTCTCCGCGCTGGAGTCCCAGACGCGGACCGAGACGGTCTCCTCCAGCTCGACCCCGAACTCCGCGAGCACCGCCCGCGGCTCCCGCACCACACGCGAGCGGTACGCCTCGCTCTTGTACCAGCCCGGCGAGGGCCCGAGCAGCCGCAGCGGGTAGCAGGAGCAGAGCGTGCACACGATCACGTTGTGGACGGAGTCCGTGTTCTCGGCGACCCGCAGCCGCTGCTTCTGGACTCCGCCCGAGCTGAATCCGAGCTCGCCGACGGCGGCGGTCCCGTCCTCCAGGAGCCGGGCCTTGAAGTCGGGGTCGGTCCAGGCGCGGGCCACGACCTTCGCCCCGTTCAGCGGCGAGGCCCCGGACAGGAATCCGTCGATGACCTCGTCGACGGTGTCGCCGCCGACGATGCCCTGCTCCTCCAGCAGGGTCTCCAGGCGCCGTACCTGACGGGAGATCACCGCGTCGTCGTGGTCACCGGACATCGGCTGCCTCCAGGTAGCTCTGCGACAGGTCGAGGACGACGTCGTGGTCGCCCTCGCCCCACAGCTCGCGCGCGCTGAACCGCACGGCGTAGATCATCTCGACGGGGGCGTCGTCGCGCCCCTGGGAGCGGACGTCGGCGAGCGGCGCGAGTCCCTCGGGCTCGACGACGACGCCGAGCTTGCCGCGGGCGTAGCGCGGCAGCCGGGTGTGGTGGACCGGGTCGTGGCCGTACGTACGGACCGTGTCGCCCGGTGAGAAGAGCGCGGCGGCCTCAGGCATGGTCCAGCGCCCCCGCCTCGATGACGCCCTTGCGCTCCAGGAGCGTGCGGATCGCGTGGAACCAGCGCTCGTAGTACGAGGCCGCGAGGTACTCCTGCGGCGGCATCGTCTCGATCGCGTCCCGGAACTCGTCGAGGTTGAACACCTTCTTCACGAGCAGCGCGCGCTGGAGCGCGAAGACGCGCGCCTCCCAGTCCGCGTGGAAGGGTTCGGCGTCGTCGCTGGTGTCGATGACGCCGAACCCTGTCATGCCGCCTACGTCGTTGATCCTGGCCATGCGGCCAGACTACGAGCGAGGATCACAGATTGCCGCGCTTTTCCTGCTCCCGCTCGATCGCCTCGAACAGGGCCTTGAAGTTGCCCTTGCCGAAGCCCATGGAGCCGTGCCGCTCGATCATCTCGAAGAAGACGGTCGGCCGGTCCTGGACCGGCTTGGTGAAGATCTGCAGCAGGTAGCCGTCCTCGTCGCGGTCGACGAGGATCTTCAGCTCGCGCAGCGTCTCGACGGGCACCCGGGTCTCGCCGGCCCACTCGCCGAGGGTGTCGTAGTACGAGTCGGGGGTGTCGAGGAACTGGACGCCGGCCGCGCGCATGGCGCGCACCGAGGCGACGATGTCGTTCGTGGCGAGCGCGATGTGCTGGACGCCGGCGCCGCCGTAGAACTCCAGGTACTCGTCGATCTGGGACTTCTTCTTGGCGACGGCCGGCTCGTTGATCGGGAACTTGACCTTGAGCGTGCCGTCGGCGACGACCTTGGACATCAGCGCGCTGTACTCGGTCGCGATGTCGTCGCCCACGAACTCCTTCATGTTCGTGAAGCCCATGACCTTGTTGTAGAACGCCACCCACTCGTTCATGCGGCCGAGTTCGACGTTGCCGACGCAGTGGTCGATGGCCTGGAAGGTGCGCTTGGCCGGGGGCTCGACGATCGGGGCGGCGGCCTCGAAGCCGGGCAGGTACGGGCCGTCGTAGCCGGAGCGCTCGACGAGGGTGTGGCGGGTCTTGCCGTACGTGGCGATGGCCGCGCGCACGACGGTGCCGTGCTCGTCCTTCGTCTCGTAGGGCTCCGTCAGGCCGCGGGCGCCGTGCTCGGTGGCGTACGCGTAGGCGGCGCGCACGTCGGGCACCTCGATGGCGAGGTCGACGACGCCGTCGCCGTGCGCCGCCACGTGCTCCGCGAGGAAGTGGCCCCAGTCGGTGGAGGCCTTGATGACGGAGGTGAACACGAAGCGGGCGGAGCCGTTCGTCAGGACGTAGGAGGCGGTCTCGCGGCTGCCGTTCTCCGGTCCGGAGTAGGCGACCAGCTTCATGCCGAAGGCCGTCGAGTAGTAGTGCGCGGCCTGCTTGGCGTTGCCCACGGCGAAGACGACCGCGTCCATCCCCTTGACCGGGAAGGGGTCGGCCTGCCGGGCGGTGTCGGGGGTGTGGTCTGTGGTCTGCGTCATACGGGGAGGCTCTCGCCGTTCCACAAGGTGCGCAATAGTTTGCGTATTCGCTGGGCAATCTGACCAGTGCCGGGTCCGTTTCTGCGGGCTGTGTGTACAGGATGACCACCCTGGAGGGGCGCATGGCGATCGATCATCTGGACGGCCGGATCATCCTGCTGCTGGCACGGGAGCCGCGGATCGGTGTGCTGGAGATGTCGCGGCGACTCGGCGTCGCGCGCGGCACCGTGCAGGCCCGGCTCGACCGGCTTCAGTCGAATGGAGTCATCCGCGGCTTCGGCCCCCAGGTGGATCCGGCGGCGCTCGGCTACCCGGTCACCGCGTTCGCCACGCTGCAGATCCGGCAGGGCCAAGGGGCCGATGTCAGAGCCCATTTGGCGACCGTCCCCGAGGTTCTGGAACTGCACACGACGACGGGCAGCGGCGACATGCTGTGCCGGCTCGTGGCCCGTTCGAACGCGGATCTCCAGCGGGTGATCGACCTGGTCGTCGGCTTTGATGGCATCGTCCGGGCTTCCACGGCGATCGTCATGGAAAATCCCGTTCCGCTGCGGATCATCCCGCTGGTGGAGCAGGCGTCGGGAGATTCCTGACGGTTACGAGCACGGCCCGGCGGTGAGGCGCGATGGACGTGCGGGTGTCGGACTTCCGGGACCGCCTCCTGTTCCTGGACTGCTTCCGGGAGGGCCGATGAACTTCTGGGACTACCTGGTCAACCGGCACCAGCAGCTGCTCGCGGACGCGGCCCAGCACGCCAGCGCCGTCTTCCAGTGCATGGTCGTCGCCACCGTGATCGGCGTCCTCGTCGGCGTCCTCACGTACCGCAGCGAATGGGGCGGGAACCTGGCGACGACCGCCACCTCCACCATCCTGACGATCCCGTCCCTCGCCATGATCGGTCTGCTCATCCCGATCGTCGGCCTCGGCGTCGCCCCGACCGTCATCGCGCTGACCCTGTACGGGCTGCTGCCGATCGTGCGGAACTCGATCGTCGGGCTGCGCGGCGTCGATCCCTCGCTGATCGACGCGGCGAAGGGCATCGGGATGTCGCGTCTCGCCCGGCTCGTCAAGGTCGAGCTGCCGCTGGCCTGGCCGCCGATCCTCACCGGGATCCGGGTCTCCACGCAGATGCTGATGGGCATCGCGGCCATCGCCGCCTACGCCTCGGGCCCCGGCCTCGGCAACGAGATCTTCCGCGGCATCGCCTCGCTGGGCAGCAAGAACGCGCTCAACCAGGTGCTCGCGGGCACCCTCGGCATCATCATCCTGGCCCTGCTGTTCGACGCCGCGTACGTCCTCATCGGACGGCTGACCATCCCGAGGGGGATCCGTGTCTGAAGCCACTGCCGACGCGCCCGCGACGAACGCGACGAGCGCGTCCGGGGCCAGCATCGAGCTGGAGAACCTCACCAAGCGCTACCCCGGCTCGGCCGATCCGGCCGTGGACAGCGTGAACATGGAGATCAAGGCGGGCGAGCTGATCATCTTCGTCGGCCCCTCGGGCTGCGGGAAGTCGACGACCCTGAAGATGATCAACCGGCTGATCGAGCCGACCGGCGGCCGCATCCGCATCGGCGGCGAGGACGTCACCGACATGGACCCGGTGAAGCTGCGCCGCAAGGTGGGTTACGCGATCCAGTCCTCGGGCCTGTTCCCGCACATGACCGTCGCCCAGAACATCGCGCTCGTCCCGAAGATGGTCGGCTGGTCCAAGTCGAGGATCAAGTCGCGGGTCGAGGAGATGCTGGACCTCGTCGGGCTCGACCCCGGCGAGTTCCACGGCCGCTACCCGCGCCAGCTCTCCGGCGGCCAGCAGCAGCGCGTCGGCGTGGCCCGGGCGCTCGCCGCCGACCCGCCCGTGCTGCTGATGGACGAGCCGTTCGGCGCCGTCGACCCGATCACCCGCGACCACCTCCAGGACGAGCTGATCCGGCTCCAGCACGAGCTGCACAAGACGATCGTCTTCGTCACCCACGACTTCGACGAGGCGATCAAGCTCGGCGACCGGATCGCGGTGCTCCGCGAGAAGTCGCACATCGCCCAGTTCGACACCCCCGAGGCGATCCTCACCAACCCGGCCGACGACTTCGTCTCCGGCTTCGTGGGCGCGGGCGCCGCGCTCAAGCGCCTCAACCTGACCCGCGTCCGCGACGTCGAGGTGACCGACTACCCCACCGTCCAGGTCGACGACCCGCTCCAGGAGATCTTCAACAAGCTCCGCGCGGCGGGGACGAACGAGCTGCTGCTGCTCGACAAGCGCCGCCGCCCCTACAAGTGGCTGCGGCGCGGCGACCTGATGCGCGCCAAGGGCTCCCTGGCCCGCGCCGGCACCCTGGTCCACGACACGGTGACCTGGGACGCGACCCTGCGCGACGCGCTGGAGGCCGTCCTCACGGACAACGCGGGCCGGGTCGCGGTCACCGGCCGGCGCGGCGAGTACGAGGGCGTCGTCGACATGGAGACGCTCATGAACTCCGTGCACGAACTCCTGGAGGCCGACCGCCTGGAGGCCGTCGAGCACCAGCACGAGCTGGAGGAGCACCGCGCCCAGCAGACCCACCAGGAGCAGGAGGGCGCGACGGCCGCGGAGGGGGAGGCGAAGGCGTGAGCAGTCCCCGCAAGCAGGACGCCGCCCGCCCCGAGGGCGAGCACGAGGTCAAGGGCCTGGCGTTCCGCGACGACGGCGAGGGCGAGCAGGAGGCCCAGCCGCCCGCTCCCCGGCCGGCCCGCCGCATCACCTGGCAGAAGCTGACGTTCCTGCCGGCCGTGCTGATCGTGATCCTCCTCGCCACCTGGCTGTGGTTCGCGAACGCCGACCTCGACCCGATCTCCGAGAACGCGCTCTCCAACGGCCAGGTGTGGAAGGCGCTGCGCCAGCACATCAGCCTCACCGTGATCTCCACGTTCTTCGTGCTGATCATCGCGATCCCGCTGGGGATCCTGCTGACCCGCAAGATGTTCCGCAAGGCCACCCCGGTCGCCCTGGCAATCGCGAACATGGGGCAGGCCACCCCGGCGATCGGCCTGCTCGCCCTGCTCGTCATCTGGATCGGCATCGGCGAGAAGTCGGCCCTGATCGGCATCATCATCTACGCGATCCTGCCAGTGCTCTCCAACACGATCGCGGGCCTGAAGGCGAACGACCCGACGCTCCTGGAGGCGGCCCGCGGCATCGGCATGTCGCCGCTCGGCGTCCTCACCAAGGTCGAACTGCCGCTGGCCGTACCGCTGATCCTGGCCGGTGTGCGCACGGCCCTCGTCCTCAACGTCGGCACGGCCACGCTCGCCACGTTCGGCGGCGGCGGCGGGCTCGGCGTCCTGATCACCACCGGCATCACCAATCAGCGCATGCCGGTCCTGATGCTCGGCTCGATCCTGACGATCGCGCTCGCGCTGCTCGTGGACTGGCTGGCGTCGCTGGCCGAGCTCCTGCTGCGGCCGCGCGGTCTGGAGGTGCGCTCATGAGGTACCGCGTACGGGCCGGTGCCGCCGCGCTGTCCGGTCTGGCCCTGCTGGCCGGGCTCTCGGGCTGCGGGCTCACCAGCGGCAGCCCGCTCGTCGACGACGTGCACCCGGGCTCGGTCGGCCAGGGCGAGCCGCTGAAGGGCGCGGACATCACGGTCGCGTCCAAGGAGTTCACCGAGCAGCTGATCCTCGGCGCGATCATGGGCATCGCGTTCAAGGCGGCCGGCGCCGACGTCCTCGACCGGACCGGCATCCAGGGCTCCATCGGCGCCCGCGAGGCCATCAAGTCCGGTGACGCGGACGCCATGTACGACTACACGGGCACCGGCTGGATCACGTACCTCGGCAACTCCGCGCCCATCCCCGACCCGCAGAAGCAGTGGACGGCGGTCCGCGACGCCGACGCGAAGAACGGTGTCACCTGGCTGCCGAAGGCCGCGCTCAACAACACGTACGCGCTCGCCATGAACCAGGCCAACTACAAGAAGTACGGCACCAAGACGCTCTCCGACGTCGCCGCGCTCGCGAAGAAGGACCCGGCCGCGGTCACGCTGTGCGTGGAGAGCGAGTTCGCCAACCGGGCAGACGGGCTGCCCGGCATGGAGAAGAAGTACGGGATGAAGCTGCCGGCCAAGAACATCACGCAGATGGACACCGGCATCATCTACACGCAGGCCGCCAAGGGCACCTGCACCTACGGCGAGGTCTTCACCACCGACGGCCGCATCAAGGCCATGAACCTCACGGTGATGGACGACGACAAGAAGTTCTTCCCGAACTACAACGCGTCCCCGGTGATCAACAGCAAGGCGCTGAAGAAGTACCCGAAGATGGCCGAGGTCATCGAGCCGATCACCAAGAAGCTGAACAACACCGTCGCCCAGGACCTGAACTCCAAGGTCGACGTCGACGGGCAGGACCCGCACGACGTGGCGAAGGACTGGCTGGTGCAGGAGGGCTTCGTCAAGGAGTGACCCGGCCCGCCCGGCACCGGGTCAGCACTTCGGTACGGCCCCGGAGCCCTTCGTGAGGTCCGTCAGATCGGTGACCGCGCCCTTGAGCGTGGTCACCGGGACGAGCCGCATCGACTTCGGCGCCGACGCCTTCGCGTCCCGGCACTCCGCCTTCGGTACGAGGAAGACGGTCGCCCCGTCGCGGTGGGCGGCCTGCACCTTGAGCGAGACACCGCCGACCGCGCCGACCCGGCCGCTGTCGTCGATCGTGCCGGTGCCCGCGATCGACTTCCCGCCCGTCAGGTCGCCGCCCGCGCCGTCGCCGTCGAGCAGGTCGACGATGCCGAGCGAGAACAGCAGGCCCGCGCTGGGCCCGCCGACGTCGCCGAGCTGCAACGACACCTTCACCTTGCCGGAGTCCTCGCCGAGGTAGTCCAGGGCGGCCTCGGTCGCGGCGTCCTGCGAGCCCTTCATCTCCTGCTGGTTGTGCTGCTCGATCTCCTTGGTGGTGTCGCCCTGCGGATACACCGAGTCCTTGGGCATCACCGCCCGGTCGTCACGGAACCAGGCGTCGAGCAGGCCGCCCAGGTGCAGCGTGGCGTCCGGCCCCGTCGCGAGGATCGTCACCGCGCGCAGCTGACCGCCCGTGTCCCGGGTGGGGGCGCCGCTCACCTCGATGACGGGTTTGCCCCCGGCCTCCCCCAGCACGTTCGTCGTCGGCCCGGGCTGCGCCACGGCGAACGGCAGCGGGGCGAAGGCCGCGGTCGCGACCAGCCCCACGAAGGGGACGGCGCACAGGGCGAGGCGAGTGTTACGGCTGAGGCGATTGAACACGCAGCCAATGTATCGGGGCGGGTCTTCGTCTGCGGGCCCGGTGGGGGCTGGTCGCGCCCCGCGGCGGAGCCGCTGATGGACACAGCCCCGCGCCCCTGAAATGCAGACCCTTCGGGTCGCATTTCCCCGATCAAGGCGCCGGGCGCCTTCTGTCGGGGGAAGGCGCGGCGAAGCCGCATGCCTTCCAGGGGCGCGGGGAACTGCGCGAGAAGCCCCACCGGAGCCGCGGACGAACCCTCAGCGCAAGGCGTCGGCCACTTCACGCGCGGCGTCCAGCACACGCGGCCCCACCCGTTCCGGAACGGCATCCGCCAGCATGACGACCCCGACCGACCCCTCAAGACCGGTCACCCCGAGCAGCGGCGCGGCCGCACCACTCGCACCCGCCTCCAGCTCCCCGTGCGTCAGCGTGTACCCGGGCTCCAGGGACCCGCCCTGGCGGGCGGAGAGAATGGCCCGCCCCGCCGCCCCGCGATCGAGCGGATGCCGGAACCCGGCCCGGTACGCCACGTGATAGTCCGTCCAGGTCGGCTCGACGACGGCCACGGCCAGGGCCTCCGTACCGTCCACGAGGGTCAGGTGCGCCGTCGCCCCGATGTCCTCGGCCAGCGAGCGCAGCGCCGGCAGCGCGGCCTCGCGCACCAGCGGATGCACCTGCCGGCCGAGCCGCAGCACCCCGAGCCCCACGCGGGCCCGGCCGCCGAGGTCGCGGCGGACCAGGGCGTGCTGCTCCAGCGTGGCGAGGAGGCGGTAGACGACGGTCCGGTTGACCCCGAGCTTGTTGGAGAGCTCGGTCACGGTCAGGCCGTGGTCGGTGTCGGCGAGCAGTTTGAGGACTCGTAGTCCCCGGTCGAGCGTCTGGGAGGTCTCCGCGGTCACGACGCCCACTCCTTAGTGTGAGGTAGGCGGTCTCCTCCGCGGCGGTTGCGCCACCGGTCCCGTTCGGCGACGCGCGTCAGAGGCCGCCGGTCGGCAGCAGGCCCTGCGCCGCGTGCGTCTGGTGCGTACGGCAAGTCTTCGGGCGTACCGGCTGCGCTCCGCGGCGGCTCTGCCACGGGGCGTGTGCGTTGCCCGGGAATCTAGCGAGGAAGGTCCGCTCAGCGGAAGACTCCGTCCAGAATCCGGTCAGTAACAAGCCGGAGATCATCGGGAATGCCCCGGTCCGCACACCCCGCAGGAACTGCGCCCCGCGCCGCTCAGGACATGCGCGTGGCCCACTCCTGGACCTTGGCGATGCGCTGGCGCAGCTGCCCCGCGGTGGCCTCCGCGCTCGGCGGCCCGCCGCACACCCGGCGCAGCTCGGTGTGGATGACGCCGTGCGGTTTGCCGCTCTGGTGGACGTACGCGCCGACCATCGTGTTCAGCTGCTTGCGCAGCTCCATCATCTCCTTGTGGGAGACGACGGGCCGCCGCTCGGCGGGCAGCTCCAGCAGGTCGGCCTCGGTGTCGGGCTTCTTCTTGCTGTGCGCGATCTGCCGGGCCTGCCGCTTCTGGAGCAGCAGCTGCACCTGGTCGGGTTCGAGGAGCCCGGGGATGCCGAGGTAGTCCTGCTCCTCCTCGCTGCCCGGGTGGGCCTGCATGCCGAACTCGGCGCCGTCGTAGAGGACCCGGTCGAAGACGGCCTCGGACTCCAGCGCCTCGAAGGAGAACTGCTCCTGCTCGCCGGTGTCCTCGTCCTGCTGCTTGTTCGCCTCGTCCATCTCCTGCTCGGACTCGGCGTAGGGGTCCTCCTCGCCTTCCTTCTTCGGCTTGTCGAGGACGTGGTCGCGTTCGACCTCCATCTCGTTGGCGAAGCCGAGCAGGTCGGGGACGGTGGGCAGGAAGACGGAGGCCGTCTCGCCGCGCCGCCGGGACCGTACGAAACGGCCGACGGCCTGCGCGAAGAACAGCGGGGTGGAGATCGTCGTCGCGTACACGCCGACCGCGAGGCGCGGCACGTCGACGCCTTCGGACACCATGCGGACGGCGACCATCCAGCGGTCCTCGCTCGCGGCGAAGTCGTCGATCCGCTTCGAGGCGCCGGTGTCGTCGGAGAGGACGAGCGTCGCCTTGCTCCCGGTGATCTCCCGGATGAGCTTGGCGTAGGCGCGGGCCGACTCCTGGTCGGAGGCGATGACGAGGGCGCCCGCGTCGGGGATGCCCTTCCTGACCTCGGTGAGGCGGGCGTCGGCGGCGCGCAGCACGCTGGGCATCCATTCGCCGCGCGGGTCGAGCGCGGTGCGCCAGGCCTGGCTGACGGCGTCCTTGGTCATGGGCTCGCCGAGCCGCGCCGCGATCTCGTCGCCGGCCTTGGTGCGCCAGCGCATGTTGCCGCTGTAGCTGAGGAAGATCACGGGGCGGACGACGCCGTCGCCGAGGGCGCTGCCGTAGCCGTACGTGTAGTCCGCGGAGGAGCGCCGGATGCCGTCGTTGCCCTCCTCGTACGTGACGAAGGGGATCGGGTTGGTGTCGGAGCGGAACGGGGTGCCGGTGAGGGCGAGGCGGCGGGTGGCCGGCTCGAACGCCTCCAGGCAGGCCTCGCCCCACGACTTGCTGTCACCGGCGTGGTGGATCTCATCAAGAATGACCAGCGTCTTGCGCTGCTCGGAGCGGTTGCGGTGCAGCATGGGCCGCACGCCGACGCCCGCGTACGTCACGGCGACGCCCTGGTACTCCTTGCTGAGCGGGCCCGCGCTGTACTCGGGGTCCAGCTTGATCCCTATGCGGGCCGCCGCCTCCGCCCACTGCTTCTTCAGGTGCTCGGTGGGCGCGACCACGGTCACCTGCTGCACGACGTGATGGTGCAGCAGCCAGGAGGCGAGGGTGAGCGCGAAGGTCGTCTTGCCGGCGCCCGGCGTCGCGACCGCGAGGAAGTCGCGGGGCTGCTCCTGGATGTACCTCTCCATCGCGCCCTGCTGCCAGGCACGCAGCTTGTTGGCGGTGCCCCAGGGGGCGCGGCCGGGGAAGGCCGGGGAGAGGTGGTGGGACGAGGAGCTGGTGGCGGCGGTGGTAGTCACGGTCTCCGATTACTCAGGGCTGGACGGCACGGCTACGTAGGCGTCGTCGCTACGCGGGCTGCGTCGGCCGTTCCCGGCAGCACGGCCACGTATGACAACCGGGCCACCTTACCGGGGGCCCGGTCGACGAGCGCGGCGGACGAGGCCGCGGCGGGGGCGGTTGGGACGCGGGTCACAGATCAACTGGCCGTCTCTCACAGGCAGTCGCGATCACGTCACGCCCGGCGGCCCGCTCAGCGCGCGGCCCGCAGCCGCGTCCCGACCCAGGCCCCGGCGAGTGCGACCACCGCCATCGGCAGGAACACGGCGGCGAACGCCCCCGGGTGCGAGCCGCCCGCCCCCTGCGCGACCCCGTGCCCGACCGCTCCCCCGCCGAGCGCGGCGAACGCGGCGCCGCCCGCCGCGAGCAGGACCACGCTGGTCAGGCCGTCGGAGATCTGCAGCGCGGCGGAGTTCGCCCCGGCCTCCTGCGGCGCGGACAGCTGGAACAGCAGCACGCTGGTGGACGAGATCACGAGCCCCATGCCCAGGCAGCCGAAGGCCCAGGCCACCGCGACGATCCACACGGGCACGGCCGCGATCAGCACGCTCGGCGCGGTCGCGATCGCGGCGGCGACCAGCACCATGCCACCGGCGACCATCCGCTGCCGGTACGGCTCCAGGCGGGGCCGGGACTGCACCCAGGAGCCCAGCGCCCAGGTCGCGCCGCCCGCGGCCAGCGAGAACCCGGCCAGCGTCGGCGACAGGCCCCGCTGCGTGACCAGCATCAGCGGGACGAACGACTCGGCCGCGATGAACGCCCCGGACGCGATCCCGCGCAGCAGCACCACCGACGGCAGCCCGCGCACCGCCCGGTACGTGCCGCGGGGCAGCACGCCGAGCACGGACGGCACGAGCAGCGCGACGCCCGCGACGCCGGGCAGCAGGGACAGCGGGCGCAGGTCCTGGGCGGCGTACTGGAGCAGGCCCGCCCCGAGCGAGATCCCGAACGCGAGCCGGATCCGCCGCCGGTCGAGCCCGGCCCCCTTCCCCTCCGCGGGGGCGTCGGCGACGGCCGGGCCGCCGGCCCGGCGCCGGATCTGCGGCACCGCGAGCCCGAGCGGCAGCAGCACGAGCACGGGGATCCCGAGGAACACCCAGCGCCATCCCAGGTGCTCGGTGACGGCTCCGGCGGCGAGCGGCCCGACGATGGACGGCACGACCCAGCTGGCCGCGAACGCCGCCATGATCGCGGGCCGCAGCCGCTCCGGGTAGGCCCGGCTGACGACGACGTACAGCGCGACGATGACCAGGCCGCCCCCCAGCCCCTGCACAGCCCGCCCGGCGACGAACAGCCACATGGTCCCGGCGGTCCCGGCCAGCACGAGCCCGGCCGCGAACGCCCCGATCCCGGCGCTCAGCGCTCCCAGCGGTCCGCTCCGGTCCGCCCACTGCCCGGCGAGGACCATCCCGAACAGGCTCGTCGTGAAGTACCCCGAGAACGCGAACGCGTACAGCGACACCCCGTCCAGCTCCCGCGCGGCGACCGGCATCGCGGTGCCCACGGCGGTCGCCTCGAAGGCGATCAGCAGCACGACGGTGACGATCCCGATGCTGAGCGCGCGATAGTCCCGCCCCAGCACACCGCCGTCCTCGGTGTCGGCGGTGGACTCGGATGCGGGTGCCGGGACGGATGCGGCGGTGACGTCGTCTTCGAGGGCGGCCATGCGCATCAGAGTAAGGGGCGTAGCGCCGCCTGACCCCTGTCGGAAGACCGCCTTCTGCCTGGTCCCTTGGTCGTACGACCCGCCACTCCCCGCCCCCGCCCGTGAACGGGGTATGGCAGTCGTGTTGCGCCCCGCCCGGATCCCTTGAGGAGGCCGCGCCGACCCTCGTACGGTCGTTGCAGCGCTTGGCCGTGTGCCCGAGTGGCTTAGGGATTCGCCTGCAAAGCGAAGCACGCCGGTTCGATTCCGGTCACGGCCTCGGTCGCAGCCCAACGGCGCTGGGCTGCGCGAAGACGAAGGGGCGCCTCTGCCCGCGGACGATCTCCGCGAGGGGGGGGCGCCCCTTCGGCGTCAGCCCTCGCCGACCCGCCGGGCCAGCACCTGCCCCGGCCACTGACCGGACCGGAAGCTCTCCGTACGGACGAAACCGTTCCGCTCGTAGTACGCGACGAGCTGTCCTCCGCCACCCGCCCAGCAGTCCACCCGCAGCAGGTCCACGCCGGCCCGCCGCGTCTCCTCCACGGCCCGCGCGAGCAGCGCCGCCCCGATCCCGAGCCCCGCCCGCCGCCGGTCGCTGATCAACAGCCGTACGTAGCGCTCGGGTTCGCCGGCCGGAGCGATCGGCATCTGCGGGCTGGGGCCGGTGTCCAGCACAACGGCCCCGACGGGCACGCCGTCCAGCTCGGCGACGAAGGGCTGGTTGACGGTGGTGTACCGCTCGACGCGCTCGGTGCCGCCCCGCGTCCGCGAGTACGGCACGGTCCCCCACTGCTCCGTGTTCCCCCGGGAGTTCATCCAGGCCACGGCACCGTCGAGCATCCCGAGAATGGCGGGCGCGTCGTCCCCGCTGCCGGGCCGGATCCGTATGTCGTACGCGATGTCATCGGTCACGGACCCAGCCTAGGTTCACGTCGACGTCGTGGCCGGTTCCGTGACGACCGCCGCCTGGGGTCGGATCGGGAGGCGGTTGACCGGGCGGCCCGTTGCCGCGCGGACGGCGGAGGCCACCGCTGCCGGGGAGGCGACGACCGGGGCCGCGCCGGCGGACTTGGCGCCGAAGGGGGCCACCACGTCGCGTTCCTCGACGAGTTTGACGATGCGGATGTCGGGGGCGTCGAGGGAGGTCGGCAGGGCGTAGCCGGTGAGGTCGGGGCGGCGGACGATGCCCTGGGAGGTGCGGAGGTTCTCCGTGAGGGCCGCGCCGACGCCCTGGGTGACACCCGCTTCGATCCGGGCCGCGAGCTGGCCGGGGTTGAGGACCCGGCCCACGTCCTGGGCCACGGCCAGTTCGACGACCCGGACGGCGCCGAGCTCGATGTCGACGTCCACGACGGCGCGGATCGCGCAGAAGGCGAGGCCGACGAAGGCGTCGCCCTGGCCGTCCGCGTCGAGGGGTTCGGTGGGGTGCGGGCGGCACTGGGCGGTGGCCCAGAGTTCCTTGCCGTCCATGGCCTCCTCGACCGTGGTCGACAGGACGCCGTCGTAGGAGGTGATCTTGCCGTCGGCGATCTGGAGCAGCTCGGTCGACATGCCGAACTTGTGGGCCAGCGGCTGGAGGAGCTGGGTGCGGACCATCTTGGCCGCCCGCTCCACCGCGCCGCCCGAGACCCAGGTGTGCCGGCCCCGGCAGCCGGGGCCCGCCGGGGGCTGGTCGGTGTCGACGGGCGCCACGTGGACCTCGTCGATGCCGAGCGTCTCCTGGACGATCTGGCGGGCGAGCGTCGTGAAGCCCTGGCCCGTCTCGACGGCCGCGCAGATGACGGTGGCGACCCCGTCGTGGACCTTCACCGTGGCGGTGGAGACCTCGTCGGCGCCCTCCGCGCCGAGCATGTGCACCATGCCGATGCCGTAGCCGACACCGCGCCGCACGGCCCCCGGCTCGCCCGCGCCCTCGGGGCCGCCGGGCAGCAGCCAGTCCTCCTCCGGGGTGTCCATGGGCAGCTCGGGGAGCGGGAAGTCCCGTACCGAGGTGAGGAGTTCGGCGACGGGGGCCGGGCAGGTGACGGCCTGGCCGGTGGGCAGGACGTCGCCCGTGGCCAGGACGTTGCGCAGGCGCAGCTCGGCCGGGTCGAGGTTCAGTTTCTTGGCGAGCTTGTCCATCTGGGCCTCGTAGGCGGCGCAGACCTGGAGCGCGCCCTCGCCGCGTACGTGACCGGAGGGCGGGTTGTTCGTACGGACCGCCCAGCCCTCGATCGAGGCGTTCGGCACGACGTACGGGCCGCAGGCGAAGGAGACGGCCGCCGCGAGGGCGTCGGAGGAGGTGTCGGCGTAGGCGCCCGCGTCGAGCAGGATCTGCGCCTCGACCTTCACCAACCGGCCCTCGGCGTCGGCGTGGTGGCGGTAGCGCAGCAGCGTCGGGTGGCGGTGCGGGTGGCCGAGGAAGGACTCCTCGCGGGTGGCGGTGAGCTTGACCGGGTGGCCGGTGCGCAGCGCGAGCAGGCCGAGCGGGAGGTGGAAGCTCGGGTCCTCGCGGTCGGCGGTCGCGCCGGCGACGCCCGTGACGACGACCTTCACGCGCTCGGGCTCCAGGCCGTAGCGGGCGGCGGCGAGGTCGCGGTCGCCGTGCGGGTCGGTCGAGGCGATGTACAGCTCGACGCCGCCGTCGGGGCGCGGGACGGCGAGGCCGGCCTCGGCGCCGATGGGGGCGGGGTCCTGGCGGCCGATGCGGTAGAGGCCCTCGACGACTGTCTCGCCGGTCGCCTCCTGGTCGCCGTGGCGCAGCGGGATGTGCCGGATCAGGTTGCCGTCGGGGTGCAACGGCTCGGCAGCGAAGGCCTGTTCGGGATCGGTGACGGGTTCGAGGACCTCGTACTCGACGATGATCGCGGCGGCGGCGATCCGGGCCGTGTCCGGATGGTCGGCGGCGACGGCGGCGAGCGCCTCGCCATGGTGGCGCACGAGGTCGGAGGCGAACACCGGGCGGTCGGCGGCGCGATGGCCGGGCACGGGCCCGCCGGGGACGTCCTCGTGCGTGACGACGGCGCGCACGCCGGGCATCTCGCGCGCGTGGGTGGTGTCGATGGACACCACGCGCGCGTGGGCGTGCGGGGAACGCAGCACGGCGGCCCAGAGCAGTCCCTCGGCCCACAGGTCGGAGGCGTACGGGAACGTGCCCTCGGCCTTGGGGGCCGCCTCCACGGTCGGCAGCGTGACGCCGAGGCCGTGCGGGAGTTCCTCGGTCTCGGGCGGACCGGGGGGCG
Organism: Streptomyces sp. NPDC025806; assembly: GCF_055558275.1. Taxonomy (NCBI): domain Bacteria; kingdom Bacillati; phylum Actinomycetota; class Actinomycetes; order Kitasatosporales; family Streptomycetaceae; genus Streptomyces; species Streptomyces sp. NPDC025806. The sequence goes on from NZ_JBVHMU010000012.1 coordinate 154,619, forward strand.
TGCCCGGGACCGGCGTGGTCCCGGTGAGCAGGGTGGTGGCCTCGGTCGCTTCGTTCGTCATGCCTGCCCTCCGTTCCGGAAGTCACCGAATGCGCCGTCGCCCGCGCCGGTCTCGCCGTACGGGCCGGGTGCGCCGGGCGGCGGGGCCACGCCCTCGCCGTGCACGGGGCCGCCCTGGTGCGGGATGCGTGGTTCGCCGCCCTCGGGCAGGCCCGGTCCGTCGGTCTCGCTCGGCTCGCCGGCCTCGGCGGACGCCTTGCGCTCGGCGGTCACCTGGCGCACCGCGTCCAGCACACCGCGGTAGCCGGAGCAGCGGCACAGGTTGCCGCACAGCGCCTGGCGGGCCTCCAGGTCGCTCGGGTCCGGGTTGCCCTCGAGCAGGTCGTGGACGGTCATCGCCATGCCGGGCACACAGAAGCCGCACTGGACGGCGCCGCAGGCGGTGAGGGCCCGCTGCACGTCCGAGGGCTGCCCGTCGGCGGCCAGGCCCTCGACCGTACGGACCTCACTGCCGGCGGTGGTGGCCGCCGGGACGAGGCAGGAGGCGACGAGGCGGCCGTCCACCTGGACGTTGCACGCGCCGCACTCACCCTGTGAGCAGCCGTCCTTGGCGCCGGCCAGGCCGAGGCGCTCGCGCAGCACGTAGAGCAGGGACTCGCCGATCCAGGCGTCGGTGACGGGGCGGTCGCTGCCGTTGACCCGCAGGACGTAACTGACCAGGGGGTGGTCGTCGTGCAGGGGCATGACGGCGGGGGCGGGGGCGGCCTCCTCGACGGCGGCGTCACCGTCACCTTCGGCCTCGACCTCGGTCCCACCATCACTGTCGCCGTCACCGGGTGTGCCGTCGGCGGCCGGCTCGGTGGCCCCGCCCACCGCCGCTTCCAGTTCTGGTTCCGCTTCGGGTTCCGGTTCCGGCGCTGCGGCGGCCTCCACCGGCTCCGGGACCTCGACCGGTACGGGCTCCGGTTCCGGACCGGGCTGGGCCCAGGCCTCGTGGGCCCACGGCGCGGTCGCGCCGCCCGGCAGCGTGGCGGGCGGCGGGGTCCGGTCGCCCCACTGCTCGGCGATCGACGAGGTCGTGAACTCGCCGGAGTCGTCCGCGAGTTCACCCTCCGACACGACAGGGATCGACCACTGCCCGGTCTGATACTCGGCGTGCTCGGCGCGTTCGACGTGCTCGGCGTGCTCTACGTGCTCGGGATGCGGGGGCTGCTCCGGCGCGGCGCCGGTCAGCTCGGGCGGAAGCACCCACACCCCGGTCGCCGCGGGATCGACCGCGGCGGCGCCCGTGGCCGGGCTCACCGTTATCTGCGGCGGGACGTAGTTGTGCCCGGGCGCGGCCAGCGGCGCGGTCTCCGGGAAGCCCTCGGGCGGCAGCTGGACGAAGGCGGTCGCGTCGGAGTCGTACTCGCCGGGCGGCACCGGCTGCCAGCCGTCGGCGCCGGGGACGTCAGAACCGGAGGGGTCGGGTCCCGGACCGTGGTACTCGTTCGTCACGACAGCGCCCTCCCAAGTGCACGCCGGGCCAGTACGGCGACGGTGCGCCGCAGATGCAGTACGGCGGGCGGCAGTTGCTGCTGCGTGCCGTCCGCGTCGGGCTCCGGATCGGGGATGCAGGCCGCGGCGACGTACTCGCCGAACGCCTGCACGGCCTCGGGCACGAGCGCCCCGCGCTCCCCGTCCCAGTCGATGAGCGAGGCCACCCACTGCTCGGCCTCCAGGGGCCGCAGCGGCATGGGCGCGATGGCTCCGACGGCGCAGCGCACCCCGCGCCGGGCCGGGTCGAGCACCAGGGCCACGGAGGCGGTCGCGCGGGCGGGCCCGGTGCGGCCGGTCGCCTTGAGGAAGACCTGCGGGGCGTGCAGCAGCGGTACCCGTACGAAGCCGATGAGTTCGCCGGGCCGGAGCATCTCCATGCCGGCGAGCAGGTGCGAGACCGGCACCTCGCGCCGGGCGCCGCCGGGCCCCGCGATGACGAGGGTGGCCTCGAGGGCGGCGAGCACGGGCAGCGAGTCGTTGGTCGGCGCGGCGGAGGCGATGTTGCCGCCGAGGGTGCCGGCGTTGCGGATCTGGGGCGGTCCGGCGGCGCGGGCGGCGGCGGCGAGGGCGGGGATGAGCGCGGCGAAGTCGGGGCGGCCCATGCGGGCGTGGGTGAGTCCGGCGCCGAGGAGCGCGTGCCCGTCCTGGTACTGCCAGCCGCGGATCTCGCTGATCCGGCCGAGTCCGACGAGGGCGGCGGGACGGAGTTGACCCGCGTTGACCTGCGCCATGAGATCGGTGCCGCCGGCGACGGGCACGGCGGCGGGCAGGGCGGCGAGCGCCGCGACCGCCTCGTCGAGCGAACCCGGAAGTACCGCGGCCTGTGTCGCCTGCGGTGCGTGCGTGGTCAAAGCCGGCTGCCCCTTCCCGATGTCCGGCCGTGCGCATCGGCGGCGGCCTGGGCCCCGCGTGGTCCGCGCGCGACCGTCCTACCCGCCGTAACGCCTGTTCCGCCGTACGGTACGTGCTGACAGGCCGGACGTGGCAACTCTGGCACATCTTCCCCGGCACCCGGAGAGGGGGTCCGGTAGGAGGCATTCGCCCCTTCCACCTGGGAGATGACCGATTTGACGGCACATCACCGCCTCGCACGCTCTGCCCCTCTCCGGTGAGGTACGAGGCGTTTCGGACGGCGCTCCGGAAGACGGACCCGGGACACGGGGGAACCGCGCCCGGCCGGCATGCGCGTCGCATATGTACGTCGCATAAGAAACGCGTAAGGGCCGGTCGTGCCGTCCCGGCGTGCATATCCGGACGGCCCCGCCGCACCCAGCGCACCGGTGCGGCCCGGGGTGCCCGCCCGTGACCGGGGGCCGCCGCACCGCGGCTCCCGGCGCCGGACCTGCCGGGACACGCCGCCCCTCCCCGTGACTCACACGATCGGGGGCGCCCCTTCGATCGGACGTCCGAGCACACCGAGAGCACGACGGCCCCCGACCGCACACGAAAGGCTCCCGGCGCACGGCATCGCTGCCGCGCACCAGGAGCCTCGGGGGACGAGAGAACGAGAGGCCGGGGGAAGCGCGTTACTTCTTCCCGCCGTCCTTGCCCTTGTCCTTGTCGCCGCCGGCGCCCATGGACTCGTAGATCTCCTTGCACATGGGACACACGGGGTACTTCTTCGGGTCACGGCCCGGCACCCAGACCTTGCCGCAGAGCGCGACGACCGGCGTGCCGTCGAGCGCGCTGGCCATGATCTTGTCCTTCTGGACATAGTGCGCGAAGCGCTCGTGATCGCCGTCCCCGTGCGACGTCTGCGGCGTCGGCTCAACGAGGGTCCCCGTACCTGTCCCGCGCTCGGGCTCGAGAGTGCTCATAAGGGCCAAGGGTACTGAAGGGCCCGCGAACGGCGAAGAGCCGTCGGCGCCGCCCTGCGGACAGGGCCTAGTTGAGCGACGGGTCGTCCGGATAGGTGGCGACCATCGCGAGCTCGCTGCGCTGGCGGCGCAGCACCGCCCGCCACAGCCCCTCGGGGCGGGTCACCGACACGTCGCCGGGCTCCGACTCGACCACGTACCAGGCCCCGTCGGTCAGCTCGCCCTCCAGCTGGCCCGGGCCCCAGCCCGCGTAGCCGGCGAAGATCCGCAGCGATCCGAGGGCCGCGGCGAGCAGTTCCGGCGGGGTCTCCAGATCGACGAGGCCTATCGCGCCGTGCACCCGGCGCCAGCCGAGCGGGGCGCGCTCCAGGGAGTCGCCGGGGATGACGGCCACGCCGAGCGCGGAGTCCAGCGAGACCGGACCGCCCTGGAAGACGACACCCGGATCACCGGCCAGGTCGCCCCAGCCCTCCAGGATGTCGCCGACGTCCACCGGCGTGGGCCGGTTGAGGACGACGCCGAGCGAGCCCTCCTCGTCGTGGTCGAGGAGCAGCACGACCGCCCGGTCGAAATTCGGGTCCGCGAGGGCGGGTGTGGCCACGAGCAGCCGCCCTGTGAGCGAGGACACCTCGGTCATGGCAGACATGATCCCGCATCTTGCCTCCGGAGGGGGAGCCAAGCGCGACAACCGAATGAACGCAGCTCAGGGCGGGCGGAAACGGAACGCGCGCGACGGGCCCGACGGTCACCCCATGTGTCCGATTCGGAACGGTTCGTGTTGTAGCGAAGTCATGACGGTTCTGTATGTCATCGGGCTTACGGAACAAGGGGAGGCGGCCCTTACTCTTATGGCTTGGTCCCTGCCCATCCTCATCGGAACGCGAGATTCATGACCGTCACCGACGATGTACTGCTTGTCCACGGCGGAACCCCGCTGGAGGGCGAGATCCGTGTCCGCGGCGCGAAGAACCTCGTGCCCAAGGCCATGGTCGCCGCGCTGCTCGGCAGCGCCCCGAGCCGGCTGCGCAACGTCCCGGACATCCGTGACGTCCGTGTGGTGCGCGGACTGCTGCAGCTGCACGGCGTGACGGTCCGCCCGGGCGAGGAGCCGGGCGAGCTGGTGATGGACCCCTCGCACGTCGAGTCGGCGAACGTCGCGGACATCGACGCGCACGCCGGGTCCTCCCGCATCCCGATCCTGCTGTGCGGCCCGCTGCTGCACCGCCTCGGCCACGCGTTCATCCCGGGCCTGGGCGGCTGCGACATCGGCGGCCGTCCCATCGACTTCCACTTCGAGGTGCTGCGCCAGTTCGGCGCGACGATCGAGAAGCGCGAGGGCGGCCAGTACCTGGAGGCCCCGCAGCGGCTGCGCGGCACGAAGATCAAGCTCCCCTACCCCTCCGTGGGCGCCACCGAGCAGGTCCTGCTCACGGCCGTCCTCGCCGAGGGCGTCACGGAGCTCTCGAACGCGGCCGTCGAGCCGGAGATCGAGGACCTGATCTGCGTCCTGCAGAAAATGGGCGCGATCATCGCGATGGACACCGACCGCACCATCCGCATCACCGGTGTCGACAAGCTCGGCGGCTACACGCACCGCGCGCTGTCGGACCGCCTGGAGGCGGCGTCCTGGGCCTCGGCCGCGCTCGCCACGCAGGGCAACATCTACGTGCGCGGCGCCCAGCAGCGCTCGATGATGACCTTCCTCAACACGTACCGGAAGGTCGGCGGCGCCTTCGAGATCGACGACGAGGGCATCCGCTTCTGGCACCCGGGCGGCCAGCTCAAGTCGATCGCCCTGGAGACGGACGTCCACCCCGGCTTCCAGACCGACTGGCAGCAGCCGCTGGTCGTGGCGCTCACCCAGGCGACCGGCCTGTCGATCGTCCACGAGACGGTCTACGAGTCCCGCCTCGGCTTCACGTCCGCGCTGAACCAGATGGGCGCGCACATCCAGCTGTACCGCGAGTGCCTCGGCGGCTCCGACTGCCGCTTCGGCCAGCGCAACTTCCTGCACTCCGCGGTCGTCTCGGGCCCGACCAAGCTGGAGGGCGCCGACCTGGTCATCCCCGACCTGCGCGGCGGCTTCTCGTACCTGATCGCGGCGCTGGCCGCGCAGGGCACCTCGCGGGTGCACGGCATCGACCTGATCAACCGCGGCTACGAGAACTTCATGGAGAAGCTCGTGGAACTCGGCGCGAAGGTTGAGCTTCCGGGCAAGGCCCTGGGCTAGCGGCACGTACGTTGAAGGGGGCCGTCCGGATCATCCGGGCGGCCCCCTTCGACGTACCGTGAAAGGACCGATGTGATCCAGCTGGACCGGCCCGCCGCCCTGCTCACCGACATGGACGGCACCCTCGTCGACACGGAGCACGCGTGGCTCGCCGTCGTGGAGCGGCTCCTCGACGGACGGACGCCCGCGGCGGGGCTCGACGCGTACGCCGGGGCCACGATCCAGGACGCGGCGCGCCGGCTCGTCGCGGAGGGGCTCGCGCCGTGGCCGTACGAGGAGACGGCGGCGTGGCTGGACCGGGAGTTCGCCGCGGCCGTGGCGGCCGGTGTGCGGGTGCAGCCGGGGGCCGTGCGGCTCCTCGACGCGGCGCGGGCGCTCGGCGTCCCTGTGGCCCTCGTGACGGCCTCTGAGCGGCATGTGGCGGAGCTGGTGGTCGCGGTGCTCGGCGCGGACCGCTTCTCGGTGCTGGTCACCAACGGCGACACGGAGCGCGGCAAGCCGCATCCCGAGCCGTATCTCGCCGCGGCGCGTGCCCTTCGGGCGGACCCGGTCGACTGTCTTGCCGTCGAGGACACGCCTACGGGGGTTGCGGCGGCGCTGGCCGCTGGGTGCCGGGTGCTTGCGGTGCCGTCCGTGCCAGGCATCCCTGACGACCCTCGCGTGACGCTGGCCGCCTCCCTGACCGAGGCCACGCTGACGCGTCCCGCGTAGGCCGGTGGGGCTTCTCGCGCAGTTCCCCGCGCCCCTGAAATGCAGACGCTTCGCGTCGCATTTCCCCGATGAGGCGCAGCCTCATCAGGGGCGCGGGGAACTGCGCGACCAGCCCCCACCGGGCCCGCGGACGAAGACGGCGGGGGGAACGCCGCGAGGGCGGTACCCGGAACTTCCCGGGTACCGCCCTCGCTGCTTGCCGAAAGGGGGCCTTACTTACCCTTGGCGGCTTCCTTGAGCTTCGAGCCCGCGGAGACCTTGACGCTGTAACCGGCCGGGATGTTGATCGGCTCGCCGGTCTGCGGGTTACGAGCGGTGCGAGCGGCACGGTGGGTGCGCTCGAAGGTCAGGAAGCCGGGGATGGTGACCTTCTCGTCGCCCTTGGCAACGATCTCGCCGACGGTCTCGGCGAACGCGGCCAGCACGGCGTCGGCGTCCTTGCGGGTCACCTCGGCGCGGTCGGCCAGCGCGGCCACCAGCTCACTGCGGTTCATTTTTGTACTCCCGTGTTCTTCTTGCCGTTGAGGCGTGCCACGCGGTCGGGCCGCGTGTGGGGCAACAGCGAAGTCGATGCTGCCAGGGTCTCGGTCAGGCCCAGGACCCGGGGTCCGTTCAAGTCCGGACCCTCGCGCCTGTGAGGGCGCCCCCTGGACGAAGTCCTTGGGGAAGCATCCTGCCCCCACCAGCGGCGGTAAAGCCAATCCGGCACCCGTGGGGGTCACACGGACCCTGTCCGGGGGCCTGCTCCCCGGACACCCTAGAGGCCCCAAGGGGCGCGTCTTCCACGACGCGCCGGGATTCAGGCCCCCGTGGCCCCCGTCACAGCGCTGCCCGCCGCCTTGGCGGCTGTGCGGACCGCCCCGGCGACGGCTCCCGCGACCTTGTCGTTGAAGACGCTGGGGATGATGTAGTTCGGGTTGAGCTCGTCCTCGCTGACCACGTCGGCCAGGGCCGCGGCGGCGGCCAGCATCATCTCCGTGTTGACCGTGCGCGACTGGGCGTCGAGCAGGCCGCGGAAGACGCCGGGGAAGACCAGCACGTTGTTGATCTGGTTCGGGAAGTCGGAGCGGCCCGTGGCCACGACCGCCGCCGTCTGGCGGGCGACCGCCGGGTCGACCTCCGGGTCCGGGTTCGCGAGTGCGAACACGATGGCGCCCTCGGCCATGGCGGCGACGTCGTCGCCGTTCAGCACGTTGGGGGCGGAGACGCCGATGAAGACGTCGGCGCCGACCACGGCCTCCTTGAGGGTGCCGGTGAGGCCCTCGGGGTTGGTGTTGTCGGCGATCCAGCGCAGCGGCGAGTCGCTCGCGGCGTCGACCAGGTCGGCGCGGTCCGCGTGCACGACGCCGTGGATGTCGGCCACGACCGCGTTCTTCACGCCGGCGGCCAGCAGGAGCTTGAGGATGGCGGTGCCGGCCGCGCCGGCGCCGGACATCACGACGCGGATGTCGCCGATGGCCTTGCCCGCGACGCGCAGGGCGTTCGTGAGCGCGGCGAGCACGACGATGGCGGTGCCGTGCTGGTCGTCGTGGAAGACGGGGATGTCGAGGGCCTCGCGCAGGCGGGCCTCGATCTCGAAGCAGCGCGGCGCGGAGATGTCCTCGAGGTTGATGCCCGCGAAGCCGGGGGCGATGGCCTTGACGATCTCGACGATGGCGTCGGTGTCCTGGGTGTCCAGGCAGATCGGCCAGGCATCGATGTCGGCGAAGCGCTTGAAGAGGGCCGCCTTGCCCTCCATGACCGGCATGGCGGCCATCGGGCCGATGTTGCCGAGACCGAGGACGGCGGAGCCGTCCGTCACGACCGCAACCGTGTTCCGCTTGATGGTCAGGCGGCGGGCGTCCTCGGGGTTCTCCGCGATCGCCATGCAGACGCGGGCGACACCGGGCGTGTAGACCATGGACAGGTCGTCACGGTTGCGGATGGGGTGTTTGGACTGCATCTCGATCTTGCCGCCGAGGTGCATGAGGAACGTACGGTCGGACACCTTGCCGAGCGTGACGCCCTCGATGCCGCGCAGTTCCTCGACGATCTCGTCCGCGTGGGCGGTCGAGGTCGCCGCGATCGTGACGTCGATCCGGAGCTTCTCGTGGCCGGAGGCGGTGACGTCGAGGCCGGTCACCGAGCCTCCGGAGGACTCCACGGCCGTGGTGAGCTGCGAAACGGCGGTTCCGCTCGCGGGCACCTCCAGTCGGACCGTCATCGAGTAGGAGACGCTGGGCGCCGTAGCCATGGCCGACTTCCTCTGCTTTCACCGTGTAGCTGTTGCCGTCCGATGGTCGCACCTACCGGCGAGTACGTGGTAGCCGCATCGGATTCTGAACCTTGTGTTCATCCTTATTTTGGAAAACAGTTTCCACCATACGAGAAGTTGGCCAGGACCGGAAGAGGCCAGGGAAAAACAGGAAGAGGCCCACATCACTCGCGTGATGTGGGCCTCTTCGGACGCCTATGACACCGACCCGCCATGCTCGCCTCGCGGCAAGTGGTCCCTCTGAGGGACGAAGGTTGGGCCCGGGGGCTTGGATCGAGCCGGTGCCGTCATCAACGGTAACACCGGTTCTCGATGACACAAGGGTCAGTCCCGCAGCAGGTCGGGCACCCCGTTCGTGTCCGGTTCGTCACGCTCGTCGGAGACCACCGTGAGCTGCTGCGTGGCCCGCGTCAGCGCCACGTAGAGCACCCGCAGACCGGCCGGCGACTCGTCGGCGATCTCCGCCGGGGACACCACGACCGTCGCGTCGTACTCCAGGCCCTTGGCCTCCAGCGAGCCGAGCGCGACCACCCGCTCGCCGAGCCCCGACAGCCAGCGCGCCGCCTCCGCCCGCCGGTTCATCGCCACGACCACGCCGACCGTGCCGTCGACCCGCTCGAGGAGCCGCGCCGCCTCCTCGCGGACGGTCTCCCCCAACCGGTCCCGTACGACGGCGAAGCGAGGCTCGACGCCCGTGGACCGGACCGCCGACGGGGACTGCGAGCCGGGCATGGCGAGAGCCAGCACCTTCGCCGCCAGCTCCGCGATCTCGGACGGGTTGCGGTAGTTCACGGTGAGCGTGAAGCGGCGGCGCGGGCGGCTGCCGAGCGCCTCGTCGCGGGCCTCCGCCGCCTCGTCCGGGTCGGACCAGGACGACTGGGCCGGGTCGCCCACGACCGTCCAGGTGGCGTGCCGGCCGCGCCGGCCCACCATCCGCCACTGCATCGGCGTGAGGTCCTGCGCCTCGTCGACGATGACGTGGGCGTACTCGGTGCGCTCCTGGGCGAGACGCTCGGCGCGCTCGCGCTGCGACTCCTCCCGCGTCGGCATCAGCTCCTCCAGGCCGGTGAGCTGGTCGAGCGGGTCGTACTCGCGCTTCTTCTTCGGGCGCGCCGGGGTGCCCAGGATCGCGGTCAGCTCGTCGAGGAGCGCCACGTCGTGGACGGACAGCGCGGTGCGGCGCAGCGAGCGGGCCAGCTTGCGGACCTCGCCCGGGTTCAGGATCCGCCGGGCCCAGCGGCCCAGGCGCTTCTCGTCGGACATGGCCGTCAGGACCCCGCGCGGGGTCAGCTCGGGCCACCACGCGTCGAGGAAGGCGATGAACGCGTCCTCGCTCGTGATGTCCTCGTCGAACGAGGAGCGCAGCTCGGCGGCGAGCTCCGGGTCGCTGTGCCGGCCCCCCGCGCCGGACTGCTCCCAGAGCGCGTCCAGGAGCAGGCGCCGGGCGCGCGGGCGCAGGTGGTTGACCGGGGCGGTGCCGCTGAGGACGGTGTGGCGGATGCGGTTGAGCTGTCCCGCCTCCAGTTCGAGGCGGCGGCCGAACGCGACGACCCGGAGCCGGTCCGGGGTGCCCGTGGCCGCGGGGGCCTCGTCGTCCCCGAAGGCCAGCTGGCCTTCGGCCGCACCGCCCGGACGGCCACCGGACCCGCCGGACCCACCGGACCCGCCCGACTCCAGCGCGCCCCGGGCCGCCTTGCGGAGCACCTTCAGCATGCGCGAGGAGCCCTTGACCCGGGCGACGGCCGGGCTGTCGTACTCCGTGGCCTCCGCGCCGTCGACGAGGGAGCCGACCGCGCGGATCGCGACCTGCCCCTCCTCGCCGAGCGAGGGCAGCACGCCCTCCGTGTAGGCGACGAGCAGCGGGGTCGGCGAGACGATCAGGATGCCGCCCGCGTAGCGCCGCCGGTCCTGGTAGAGCAGGTACGCGGCGCGGTGCAGGGCGACGGCCGTCTTGCCGGTGCCGGGCCCGCCCTCCACGTACGTCACGGACGCGGCGGGGGCGCGGATGACCAGGTCCTGCTCGGCCTGGATGGAGGCGACGATGTCGCGCATCGTGTGGCTGCGGGCCTGGCCGAGCGCGGCCATGAGCGCGCCGTCGCCGATCGCGGGCAGCGGCCGGCCGTCCAGGAAGGCGGTCAGCTCGGGGCGCATCAGGTCGTCCTCGACGCCGAGGACCTTGCGGCCCTTGGAGCGGATGACGCGGCGGCGCACGACGCGGCCCGGGTCGACCGGCGTGGACCGGTAGAAGGGGGCGGCGGCCGGGGCGCGCCAGTCGATGACGAGCGGCGAGTAGTCCGCGTCCAGGACACCGATGCGGCCGATGTGGAGCGTCTCGGCGATGTCGGCGGTGTTGTCCTCGCGCACGGCCCCCTCGGCGGGCTCGACGGCGGTGTAGGCGCCGTCGGGGCCCTTCTTGCCGTCCTTGCCGAGCAGCAGGTCGATGCGGCCGAAGAGGAAGTCCTCGAACTCGTTGTTGAGCCGGTTGAGGTGGATGCCCGCGCGGAAGACCTGGGCGTCGCGCTCGGCGAGGGCGCCGGGCGTGCCGACCTGCCCGCGCTTGGCGGCGTCGTCCATCAGGAACTCCGCCTCGTGGATCTTCTCCTCAAGGCGTCGGTACACCGCGTCGAGGTGTTCCTGTTCGACGCCGATCTCGCGGTCACGGACCGAGTCGGCACTCGTGTCGTGCGACGCGCGGGACGCGTCCACCGCTGAATCGTGTGGAGCCTGAGCGGCCACCGGGCCCCCCTTCTGACGTGCTGGGCAGCCGTCAAAGGTACGCGAAAGGGGACCCGTGCGGCTACGTGCGCGCCGCCTCGGACGTCAGCGGCTCAGGCGTCCACCTCCACGAGCCGTTTCCCGTCGAGCGTCTCGACCTCGAAGTGGTCGATCTGGTCCCGGTCGAACGCGGCGCCGCCGTGCACGTACAGCGGGTACTTGGCGCTGTCGTGGGCGCTGCCGGCAATGCCGTAGCCCCACTTCGGCACGGCCCAGGTGGTGACCGTCTCGCGCTCGCCGTTCTTGCCGACGGCGACGAGCGAGCACTTCAGCGGGCCCTTGACGTTCTTGAGTTCCAGGACGGTGTGGGTGCCCCAGGCCTTCTTCTCCATGCCGATCGTGGCGGTGACGTCCGTGGTGGCGTCGGTGGCCTCGATCTTCTCGTCCATGTGGTGGAAGAAGGCGTCCTCGGCGGGGCTCGTCGGGTGCGGCTCCGCGACGGCGGGCGGGCGTCCGGAGTCGTCGCCGGTGACCGCCATGACGGTGAGCGGACCGCCGACGACGAGGGCCGCGGCGGCCGCCACCAGGTACAGGCCCCGGCGCCGCCGACCGGCACGCCGGCGGGCCACCTCCGCCACCAGGGACTCCGCGAGCCGCGGGCCCGGGCGCGCGGCGAGGGCCTCGCCGATGTCCGGGGTGCCGCCCCCGGCGGGCAGGTCGGCGAGCGCGGCGAGCATCGGCTCCATGCCCGCGAACTCCTCCAGCTGCTGCGCGCACCGCTCGCAGGTCGCGAGGTGCGCCTCGAACGCGGTCGCCTCCGCGTCGTCGAGCACCCCGAGTGCGTAGGCGCCGACCGTCTCGTGCACATCGCCGGCCGGGTCGTGGCCGTAGGGTCCGTACGCCGATGTCATGCCGTCACCCCCCGTTCCTGCAGCGCCAGCTTCATCGAGCGCAGCGCGTAGAAGACGCGGGAGCGCACCGTGCCGCTGGGTATGCCGAGCGTCTCGGCCGCCTCGTTGACCGTACGCCCCTTGAAGTACGTCTCGACGAGCACTTCGCGGTGGGCGGGGGTGAGGTCCTCCAGGGCGTCGGACAGCGTCATCAGCCACAGTGCCTTGTCGATCTCGTCCTCCGCGGGGATGACCTCCAGCGGCGACGCGTCGACCTCCTGCGGCCGGGCCTGCCGGCTGCGGTGGTTGTCGATGACGATGCGCCGGGCGACCGTCACCAGCCAGGGGCGGACCGAACCGGTGGCCCGATTGAGCTGACCGGCGTTCTTCCAGGCCCGGATGAGCGTCTCCTGCACGACGTCCTCGGCACGCTGCCGGTCCCCCGCGACCAGCCGGAGCACGTAGGCGAGCAGCGGGCGCGCGTGCTCGGCGTACAGCGCGCGCATCAGCTCCTCGTCGAGCGAGGGCGGCTGGGACGCACGATGTCGGGCCCGCGCAGGGCGTTCATCGGCCACGGCGGAATCCTTGCGCACGCCCACCTCCGGTGTCACCGCTTCGACGTCACCAGAGAGATACGCGGCCGGGGCCCGCGATGTTCAACGGGCGCTCAGGCCCGGGACAGGGCCGCCGCTCTGCGCCGGTGCCGGGCCACCCGCTCGCGGTTGCCGCACACCTCGCTGGAGCACCAGCGGCGGCGCCGGCCGCGCGAGGTGTCGAGGTAGATCAGCGGGCAGTTGTCGCCCTCGCACTGGCGCAGGGCGCCGCGCGCGGCCGGGTCGGTGAGCAGGTCGACGGCGTCCCGGGCGACGGCGGCGAGGAGCGCGGCGCAGCCCGGTTCGGCCTGGAGCGAGCGGACCAGGCTGCCGTCGCCGGAGCGCACCGCGCAGGGGGCGGGCGGGGCGGCGCGGGCCAGCACGTTGATCCGTTCCAGGGAGCCGGGCGCGGGGCGGCCGGAGAGCTCGCCGCGCACCAGGCGGCCGATGTGGCCGCGCAGTTCGCGGAACGCGGGGAGCCAGGCCGGGGCGCAGGCGGCCAGTTCGGCGCTCTCGGGGACCAGGCCCGCGCCGGCCAGCCAGGCGCGCAGCCGGTCGGGCGTGGTCAGGCGTTCGTCGGGGTGCGCGGTGGCGACGAGATCCAGGCAGAGGCGTCCGGCGTCGAACCGCAGCTCGTGGTGAGGGACGGGGATGGACGGGCGGGACCCTGGGGGTACGGCGGCCATGTCCTCTACAGTGCCCGCCCCGGGCCTACTTGGGAACGTGGGCGGGCGGATCGTCGTGCAGGATCCGCTGGAACAGCACGTGGTCGCGCCACTGGCCCGCGATGTGCAGGTACTTCGGCGCGAGCCCGTAGCGGACGAACCCGCACTTGGCGAGGACCCGCTGCGAGGCCTCGTTGTCGGTGAGCGTGCCGGCCTCCAGGCGGTGCAGGCCCAGCTCGTCGCGGGCGGCCCGGGCAACCTCCTCGACGGCCGCGGGGGTCAGCCCGCGCCCCCGGTACTCCCCGTCCACCCAGTACCCGAGGCTGGCGCTGCACAGCGGCCCGAGCACGATCCCGGTCAGCATCACGCGGCCCACGATCCGCTCCCCGTCGACCAGCACCCAGGTCGCGCTGTGCGGCTGCGTGATCCGCTCCGCCTGGGCCGCGGCCGTGTAGTACCCGGCGTCCCGGTACGGCTCGGTCGCCGCGAGGTGCGCCTTGTTGCGGATCTGCGCGTCGGCGAGCGCCTGAGCGTCGGCGAGGACGGCGGGGCGCAGGGTGATGTCGGGGGTGATCGCTAGGGACGGCATGCGCGTACGGTACGCGGCTGCCTGGACGCTCGCGTATGCGTCCGCGCGGCTCGGCGATGTCCGGCGCGGCCCCGCCCGCCTTGACTGGAGGCATGACACAGACAACGGGTTCCGTCAGGCGCGTCGGTCACCTCGACGCGTGGGTGCTGGGGGCGGCGACGGTCGCCATGGGGCTGATCGCCGGGGCGTTCTACGTGTTCGGCTGCGCGGTGATGCCGGCGCTGGCGCGCAGCGGCGACCGTACGTTCATCGAGGTCATGCAGAACATCAACACGGTGATCCAGAACCCGGTGTTCTTCCTGAGCTTCCTCGGGGCGCTCGCCCTGACGGGGGTCGCGGGCTGGCGCCTGCGGGGCGCCTCCGGGGTGCGGGGCTGGGTGTGGGCGGGGCTGATTCTGTACGGGCTGGCCTTCGTGCTGACCTCGGCGCTGAACGTGCCCCTGAACGACGCGCTCGCCGCCGCGGGATCGCCCTCCCGCATCCCGGACCCCGCCCGGGTCCGGTCCGACTTCGAGGGCCCCTGGGTGACCTGGAACGTGGTGCGGGCGGTGCTCTGCACGGGTGCGCTGGGCTGCCTGATCCGTGCCCTCAGGTGAGTGCCTCACAAGGCGGTCGTCCGGCTGCTGCACCGTCGTGGCTGGTCGCGCAGTTCCCCGCGCCCCTGAAATGCAGGCACTGCGTGCCGCATTTCCCCGATCAAGGTGCGGGGTGCCTTTCATCTGGGGAAGGCGCGGCGAAGCCGCAGCCTTTCAGGGGCGCGGGGAACTGCGCGAGAAGCCCCGCCGGCCGGTGGTCGGGTGGCGGGCCGGCGGAGTTACGGCGCGTCCACAGCCAGCCGATACCCCCGCTTGACCACGGTCTGGATCAACTTGGGCGTACCCAGGGCCGCCCGGAGACGAGCCATCGCCGTCTCGACGGCGTGCTCGTCCCGCCCGGCCCCCGGAAGCGCGGAGAGCAGGTCGCCCCGGGACACGACCCACCCGGGCTGCCGGGCCAGCGCCGCGAGCAACGCCATCCCGGCCGGCGGCACCGCCCGGAGCTCCCCGTCGACCAGCACCGCGTGCCCCCGGATCTCCACCCGGTGCCCGGCGAGCCGCAACACCCGTGCCCGCCCGGGAAGTTCCCGGCACAGCACCTGGACGAGCGGCCCGAGCCGGAACCGCTCGGGCTGCACCGTCTCGACCCCGCGCGCCTGCAGGGCCAGCGCCGTCACGGGCCCGACACAGGCCGGCAGGACGTCGTGGCGCAGCGCCGACAGCAGCTCGGGCAGCAGGCCCCGTACCTCCGCACGCTCCAGCAGGGACACCGCCGCCGGCGCGGACGTGAACGTCAGCGCGTCCACGCCCCCCGCGACGGTCGCGTCGAGCAGCCGGTCCACGGGTCCGAGATCCTCCGGCGGCAGCCACCGGTACACCGGCACGCCCACCACCTCGGCCCCGGCCTCCCGCAGCGCCTCGACGAACCCGGGCAGCGGCTCCCCGTGCAGCTGCACGGCCACCCGCCGCCCGTCGACGCCCTCGGCGAGCAGCCGTTCCAGCACCTCGGCCATCGACTCGGAGGACGGCGACCACTCCTCCGTGAGCCCGGCGGCGCGGATCGCCCCCTTCACCTTGGGGCCGCGGGCCAGCACCTCGACCCCGCGCAGCCGGGCGAGGAGCTCCTCGCCCAGGCCCCAGCCGTCGGCGGCCTCGACCCACCCGCGGAACCCGATCGCGGTCGTCGCGACCACGACGTCCGGCGCGTGGCCGAGCAACTCCTTCGTCGCGGCGAGGAGTTCGCTGTCGTCGGAGAGCGGCACGATCCGCAGGGCGGGCGCGTGCAGCACGGCGGCCCCGCGGCGCCGCAGCAGGGCGCCCAGCTCGTCGGCGCGGCGGGCCGCGGTGACCCCCACGGTGAACCCGGCGAGCGGCCCGTGCGCCTGCTCCGGCTGCGGCTCCGACCCCGTACCGGCGGCCGTCTGCTGTTCCTCGTCCATGATCGTTCTCGTCCCGCTCGACGGTCGTCCCGTTCCCACCTGCGCGCCGACCCTGTCAACGCTCCGTGTCAGGTCAGGATCGGCGTCATTGCGTCCGTGTTACCTCACACCTCCGCGTAGCTGAGCTGCGGCTTCGTACCGGTGGCCGGTGCCGCCACCGTACGGGCCGCCGAGCGCCGAAGGTATACGGCCCACGTCACACCGAAGCAGACGGCGTAGAAGGCGAGGAAGGACACGAACGCCCCGGTGCCGGTGCCGGCGCTCAGGAAGGACTGGCGGAAGGCGAGGTTGATGCCGAGCCCGCCGAGCGCTCCGACGGCCCCGATGAGCCCCATGGACGCCCCGGACAGCCGCCGCCCGTACGCGTCGGCCTCCTCGCCCGCGAGCCCCATGCCGAGCGCCTTCGCGCGGAAGATGCCCGGGATCATCTTGTACGTGGATCCGTTGCCGAGCCCGCTGAGCACGAACACCACGATGAACGCGGCGGTGAAGAGCCCCAGCGAGGCCCGCACCGACGCCACGATCACGACGCCGGTCGCCGCGGCCATCGCCACGAAGTTCCACAGCGTGATGCGGGCCCCGCCGAACCGGTCGGCGAGCCGCCCGCCGACGGGCCTGATGAGCGAGCCGAGCAGCGGCCCGATGAAGGTGACCCCGGCGGCCTGCAGCGGGGTCCGCCCGAACTGGGTCTGGAGCACGAGCCCGAAGGCGAACGAGAACCCGATGAACGACCCGAACGTCCCGATGTACAGGAACGACATGATCCACGTGTGCACGTCCCTGGCCGCCTCCTTGGCGGCCCCGGTGTCGTTCTTCACGGTCGCCAGGTTGTCCATGAACAGGGCCGCGCAGACCGCCGAGACGACGATCAGCGGGATGTAGACGCCGAGCAGCACGCGCGGGCCGCCTCCGGCGCCGATCACGGCGAGCGCGATGAGCTGGACGACCGGCACCCCGATGTTGCCGCCGCCCGCGTTCAGTCCCAGCGCCCAGCCCTTCTTCCGCATCGGGAAGAAGGAGTTGATGTTGGTCATGGAGGAGGCGAAGTTCCCGCCGCCGATGCCCGTGAGCGCCGCGCACACCAGGAACGTCCCGTACGAGGTCCCCGGTTCCATCACCGCGAACGCGGCGACGGACGGCACGAGCAGCAGGCTCGCCGCGATCACCGTCCAGTTCCGTCCGCCGAACAGGGCGACGGCGAAGGTGTACGGGACGCGGACGAACGCGCCGACGAGCGTCGCCGTCGACACGAGGAAGAACTTCCCCGCCGGGTCGATCCCGTACTCGGGCCCCATGAACAGCACCATCACCGACCACAGGGTCCACACGGAGAACCCGATGTGCTCGGAGAGGATCGAGAACACCAGATTGCGCCGGGCGACCTTGGCGCCCGACGCCTCCCAGAACCCCGCGTCCTCCGGATCCCACCCCTCGATCCAACGCCTGCGCATACTGTGCCTCCAGGTCACGTCCGGCTGATGTGCCCTGAAGCTAGGAACCCGGCGTTTCCGCGCGGTGCGCGATGAGGTGACCGGGTTGGAACGTTGCGCTCACCCTCCGGGGGAACGGGTGGTGAGTCCGCGGCGCCCCGTGTTCCGGTCTCGTGCGCCACCGCGGGCCGGTGGGGGCTGGTCGCGCAGTTCCCCGCGCCCCTGGAGATGCGCACTTCGTGCGCCATCTCCATCGGGGCGGCGCCCCATCGGGGAAATGCGACGCGAAGCGTCTGCATTTCAGGGGCGCGGGGAACTGCGCGACCAGCCACGACGAAGCCCGCAGCCGCCCGACAAGGGCACCCCGCACACGAGCAGGCGCTACCCCCGCCGAGCCCCGCGCGCACCCCTCCGCTTAGAACCGTCCGGCCAAAGCCGAGGCGCCCGCTTCGCCGCGAGGTCCTCGATCCAGCCGACCCCGAGAACCGCCAGCGCGATCAACGGCCACACCAGGACGAACATCCACAGCATGTACGTCGTGTCCAGCGCCCCGCTCCACCGCTCGTTCTCCATGAACGGCAGGTCGTACGCGAGGTCGATGATCGGCACCGTCGCCATGATCAGCATGTTGTGCCAGAGATAGATCGTGACGGCCCGGTTGTTGGACAGGGTGACGACCTTGTCCCACTTGGCCAGCCGGCCGGGCAGCTCCTGCCAGGACGGCGAGTACTGGAGCAGGATGACGACGAAGCCGAAGGACCAGGTGGCCTGGGCCAGCGGGATGTCGTTGAGGTCCCAGCCGTCGGGCCCGAGGTGCCCGGAGGCCCACCACAGGCCGAAGGCCATGACGAGCGCGGAGCAGGACACGGCGAGGTAGCGCGGGACTTTGGCGAGCAGCCCCTCGTGGTGGGCGAAGCCGAGCACCCAGCAGCTGCCGTAGACGGCGAAGTCGGTGACCGCGTTGCCCGTCTCGCCGGGGATGGTGACGAGGCCGGTGCCGACGATCGCGGTGAGGCCGAGCGGAGCGAGCAGCGTCGCCCACGGCACCTTGCGGAACGCCCAGAGGAGCAGCGGCGAGGCGATCACGAACCACATGTAGGCGCGCAGGTACCAGAGCGGACCGGCGGCCTGGGCCGGCCAGGTGTCCTCCAGAAGGCCCGCCTTGTCGCCGAGGTGCCAGGGGAAGCTGGGGGCGCCGATCGGCACGAGGTAGTTGAAGAGGCTGACCCAGCCCCAGGTGCCGCCGTTGTCCGGGTCCTTGCCCGGGTTCCAGCCGCCCGCGAAGAGCAGCGTGAGGACGACGACGCTGAACGCCCACATCGGCGGCAGCAGTCGCCGGATGCGGCCGCGGATCACGCCGAGGGCGGGCCGGCTCAGGGAGCGGGCCATCAGGGATCCGGCGAGCGCGAACATCACGCCCATGGACGGGAACAGCACCGTCAGCCAGGCCCAGCCGAACAGGTGGTAGACGACGACGCGGACCAGCGCGGTGGTGCGGAGCAGGTCGAGGTACCGGTCGCGCCCGGGCTTCTTGGGCGCGGGCTTCGCCTCGGGCTCCTCGACGACCGGAAGGGCCGCCGTCTGCGCGGGCTGCGCCGGGACGTAGGCGTACTGCGGGTCCTGGTACTGGGGTTCTCGGTGCTGCGGGTCGCGGTACTGCGGGTCCCGGTACTGGGGTTCCTGGGGATACGTCATGCCACGGGCCTCCTGTCGTCTCCTGCCACCGCCGCGTTCCGCTGGTGCGGCAGCGCTCCGGGCGCCGCCCCCACCGCTCCGGTGCGGCGCAGCTTCTGCCAGCGCAGCCGGCCGCCGGTGAGCGCGGTGATCCAGGACTGGAGCAGCACGACGTACATCAACTGCCGGTACAGGAGCTGCTGGAGCGGGAGGGATATGAGGTGCGTCATCCGTTCCTTGTCGAGGCGGAAGGCGTAGGCCGCGCAGACGGCCTGGAGGGCGAGGACGCCGAGCCAGGCGATGATCGTCTTCTGCGTGGGCCCGAACACGACGCCGTAGAGGAAGAAGACGTCGATGAGGGGCGCGAGCAGCGGGGCGAGGACCATGAACAGGGAGACGAGCGGCAGGCCGACCCGGCCGAAGCGGCCGGAGGGGCCGGATTCGACGAGCGCGCGGCGGTGCTTCCAGATGGCCTGCATCGTGCCGTACGACCAGCGGTAGCGCTGGGACCAGAGCTGCTGGACGGACTCGGGGGCCTCGGTCCACGCGCGCGCGTTCTCCGCGTAGACGACCTGCCAGCCCTCGCGGTGCAGCGCCATGGTGACGTCGGTGTCCTCGGCGAGCGTGTCGTCGCTCATGCCGCCGATGGGCTCCAGGGCGCTGCGCCGGAAGGCTCCGACGGCGCCGGGGATGGTCGGCATGCAGCGCAGGATGTCGTACATGCGGCGGTCGAGGTTGAAGCCCATCACGTACTCGATGTGCTGCCAGGCACCGATGAGGGAGTCCCGGTTACCCACCTTCGCGTTGCCGGCGACGGCGCCGACGCGCGGGTCGCCGAAGGGCTGGACGAGCTCGCGCACGGTGGACGGCTCGAAGACGGTGTCGCCGTCCATCATCACGACGAGGTCGAAGCGGGCGTTGGCCAGACCGCGGTTGAGGGCGGCGGGCTTGCCCGCGTTGAGCTGGCGGACCACCCGTACGTTGGGCAGCCGCAGGTTCTCGACGATGCGGGCGGTGCCGTCGCTGGAGCCGTCGTCGATGACGATGACCTCGATGGGGTGCTCGCTGAGCATGAGCGAACGGACCGTGTTCTCGATGCACTTCGCCTCGTTGTAGGCGGGCACGAGGACCGAGACGGGCTCGGTGATCGGCGGGCCCCAGGCGAAGCCCTTGCGGCGCACGCGGCGGGCGTGGATCACGGAGAGCAGCAGCATCAGGACGAAGCGGCCCATGACGAGGACGCCGATGACGGCGAGCCCGCCGACCAGCACGGTCGTGATGTTCTCCGAGGCCTGCACGGCGTAGATCCAGGCCTTGCCCTTGGCCAGTTCGAGGCCGGTGACGGGCGTGTGGGCGCTGGCGATGCCGAGGGCCTCGGTCAGGTTCTGGAACTTGTAGCCGTGGTGCTGAAGCTCGGGCAGGAAGCGGTCCAGAGCGGCGACGGTCTGCGAGCGGTCGCCGCCGGAGTCGTGCATGAGGACGATGGCGCCCTTGCCGTGGTGCGGGGTGGCGCGGCGGATGATCTCGTCGACGCCGGGGCGCTGCCAGTCCTCACTGTCGGTGTTGTTGACGACCGTGATGTAGCCGCGCGAGCCGATGTACTTCGTGACGGGCCAGGACTTGTCGTCCATGGCGTCGGCGAACGAGGAGTACGGCGGCCGGAACAGGGAGGTGCGCACCCCGGCGGCGCCCTCCAGGGCGAGCTGGTTCTGCGACAGCTCCCAGTCGATGCGCTTGCTCGACTGGTAGGAGAGGTCGGGGTGGTTGAAGGTGTGCAGGCCGACCTCGTGGCCCTCCTCGACCATGCGCTGGACGAGGCCGGGGTAGCGGGAGGCCATGGTGCCGGTGACGAAGAAGACGGCGTGCGCGTCGTGCTTCTTCAGGACGTCGAGGACCTTGGGGGTCCACTCCGGGTCGGGGCCGTCGTCGAAGGTGAGGACCAGCTGGTGGTCGTCGATGGACCGGCTGCTCTCCTGGCCGCCCCGGGTGTCGATGACGGGGCCGCCCTCGAGGATCTTCTCGGGGACGTGGTCGGTGGCCGCCTCGGGCTGGATGCGGTGGTCGGCCATGATCTCGCTGTGCACGTAGCCGCGGAGCATGAGCATCGCGAGCATCGCCACGAGGAGCAGGACGGGCAGCAGATAGCGCAGCGGGAGCCGGCGTCTGCGGGCAGCGCTGTGCCGCCGGGGACGTGAGCGGTGGGACATCTACAGGACGCTGCTTTCGGGGGACGCGACGGGCGGGGCCGAGGCATCGGCGCCGGTGCTCGGGGCGAGGGTCCGGGACGCGACGGTGTCCGTGCCGCCGCCTGCGGGCTCGGCGGGCGGGTCGTCGGTCGGCTCGACCGGGGGCGTCGTGGCGGGCTCGGTGGGACCGTCGGTCGGGCCCTGGGTCGGGGGCGGGGCGTCCGTCGGGTCCGGCGGATCGACCGGGGGCGGGGTGGTCCTGCCGCCGCCGGTGGGCCGGTCGGCGGGGGTGGTGCCGGTGCCGGTCGTGGTGTCGCCGGGGGTGCCGGTGGCCGGCGCGGTACTGGCGCCGGGCTCGGTGCTCGCGCCCGGCGAGGCGGAGCCGGAGGCGCCCGGGGACGGGGTGTCGCCGGGGGACGCGGTGGGTGTCGCGGAGTCGGCGGGAAGGAGCGGCTCGGTGTCGACCTGCCCCGCGGGGCCCTTGTGTTCGGCCTCCATCGGCAGCCAGGGCGCGCTGGAGTTGCCCGAGAGCAGGGTGGCCACGACGACCACGGCGTACGCGGCGCAGGCCATGCCGACGGCCACGCCTATGCGGCGGAAGGTACGGCTGCGGCGCCCCGAGTCGTCGACGAAGACGGGGACTTCCTTGTCGTCCGGCACGGGAGCGCCGGGGCCCGACGTGGTCGCGAGGAGTTCGCTCAGCTGGCGGCCCGCGCCGTCGAGCTGGACCGTCACCTCGTTCGGATCATGCGTCTGCCCGATCTGGGCATTTTCACGCCAATTTTCCACCGTACGCTCTTCCCCCCAGGGGCATGTTTCATGGGGTGCGCACGCGACTGTCCGAGCATCGTCGGCCGGACCGGGCCCCCACCCGATCCGGGCGCCCCCCTTATCACACTGCGCCCGGACCAAGAATGTAGCGCACCCGGGTGACGCTCGTGGTCACGCCTCAGGTCCGCCTCATCATGATGCGTGCATCCATGGTCGGAATCCAGCCATTCGCGGGATGTTCGAGCCAGCCGTTCTCGGCCGCGAGCGCGGTCGCCGCGGCCTGCAGCGCCTGGATTCCCGGGTGTTGTCGCCCCTTGCGCCACACCAGCGACACGGGTGACAGAGGTACCGGGTCGACGAGCGGCCTGCGGACCGTCCCGGGCATGGCCGGAAAGTCCACTCCCGTGAGGACGGGATTCCGGTATTTGGTCATGATCCGCCGGAATTCCTCCTGCCCGACGGCGAGCGGTGCCGGCGGCGCGACCGCGATACCCCGGCCCTCGAACAGCCGCCGGGCCAGGTCGGTCCACTCCGGGGTCCGCGGATTGCCCGCCCCCGCGTACACGGTCTCCCCCGCGAGCCGGTCCAGCGGCACCGCGTCGAGCGCGGCCAGCGGATGGTCCTCGGGCAGCACGATCGCCATCGGCTCGTAGCGCACCGGCTGCTGGTCGAGGCGGGCCCGGACGGCCGGATCGAGTCCGGCGAACCGGCCGAAGGACACGTCGAGGCGCCCGGCGAGGATCTCGGCGGCGGCGCCGGTCAGACCGCTCTCGTAGCGGGTCATCAGCTCCTGCTCGGGGGCGAGTTCGCGGGCCCGCGCCAGCACCCGCTCGTGCGCGAGCCCCGGGCTGTTCACGTCCACGAGGAGCGGCCCGCGCTCCGGCGGGGGCCCGGCGAACGCGGCGAGCAGCGCGTCCTGCGCCTCGATCGCCCGCCGCGCGTGGGGCAGCAGCCGCGCCCCGTCGGCGGTGAGCGTGACCTGCCGGGTGGTCCGCGCGAACAGCTCGGCACCGAGCTCGCGCTCCAGGCGCCGGATGTCTCGGCTCAGCGCCTGCTGGGCGACGTAGAGCCGGGCGGCGGCCCGGGTGAAGTGCAGTTCCTCGGCGACGGCGAGGAAGGCGCGCAGCAGACGGGGTTCGACGTACGACGACGACATCGCCCGAACTTACAACGCAGCCGCGTGAATCGGCACCGAACAGGTGTTGGACCCCGGCCCGGCCCCGAGGCGAGGCTCGTGCCATGCCAGACGCCCTCACCCCACCCACCGGCCACGACGCCCTCCCCGCCGACACACCCCCCGGCGCCGGCACCCTCCCCGCCCCTCCTCGCCGCGACGCCACACCCCACCCGAGCGGGACCCGACCCGCGCGCCGTCACGGGTCCTACCGGCGACTCTCCTCGGTCCCCGGTGCCCGCGCCTTCACCCTCGGCAATCTCCTCGCCCGGTTCCCTCAGGGCATGTTCAGCATCAGTGCCGTGATCATGATCTCGGGGGTGCGCGGCTCCTACGCGCTCGCCGGGGCGGTCACGGCGACGGGCCTGGTCGCCAACGCGGTCGTCGGGCCGTGGACGGCCCGCCTGGTGGACCGGCTCGGGCAGGCCAGGGTCGCGGTCCCCGCGGTCGCGGTCTCGGCGTGCGGTTCGCTCGGCCTGCTGCTGTGCGTGCGGTTCGGGGCGCCCGACTGGACACTGTTCGCCGCGTACCTGGCGACGGCGGCGACACCCAACACGGGCGGCATGTCCCGGGCCCGCTGGGCGCACCTGCTCGACGACGACCCGGACGCCCTGCACACCGCGAACTCCTTCGAGCAGGCGGCGGACGAGTTCTGCTACATGCTCGGCCCGGTCGTCGCCGCCTTCCTGTGCGGGTCGCTGTTCCCGGAGGCGGGCACGCTGGCCTCGGTGTTCCTGATGGTGAGCGGCATCCTCGTCTTCGCCGCGCAGCGCTCGACGGAACCCCCGGTCCACGCCCGCACGGAGAGCTCACGTACCCCGCTGCGCGTCCGGGGCATGCCGCCGCTGCTCCTCTCCTTCCTCGCGACGGGCGGGATCTTCGGTTCGCTCGAAGTCGTCACGGTGGCGTTCGCCGACGCGCAGGGCCACAAGGTGTGGGCGGGCGCGATCCTGGCGCTGCAGGCCGCGGGCTCGGGCGCGGCGGGCCTGGTCAACGGCGCCCTCAAGCCCACCGGCCCCGCCGACCGCAGGCATCCGCTGTGCGTGGCGGCGATGACGGCCCTGATGACCCTGCCCCTGCTCGCCGCCGCGCTCACCGGCTCCCTGTTCGTGCTCGGCGGCGCGCTCCTGATCGCGGGGATGGCGACCGCGCCGACGATGGTGGCGGGCATGACCCTGATCCAACAGCGCACACCGGCGGCCCAGTTGAACGAGGGCATGACCCTAGCCGTCACCGGCCTGCTCGGCGGCATCGCGTGCGGCTCGGCGCTGGGCGGCACGGCGGTGGAGCACTGGGGCCCGACGGCGGCGTACGCGGTCCCGGTCACGGCGGCCACCTGCGCCCTGCTCCTGTCCCTGTACGGGTACGCGCGCCGCCCCGGCCGATAACCACCCCCACACTTCCACATCACGGAAAACAAATTCCATCTGACGGGAATCTGTGATCCACTCCCCCCGGCAAACAACCAACGGCGAGCCACACTGCCACACACAGGCGAGCCACACAGCCACACACAGCAGGGGGCAGTCACATGGGAGAGAACCGCGTCGCGGTCATCACGGGTTCGTCCTCCGGGATCGGCGCGGCCATGGCCCGCCGGTTCGCGGCGGAGGGCCTCCGGGTCGTCGTGAACTCGTCCGGCAGCGAGGCCGCGGGCCGGGAGCTGGCCGCACAGCTCCCGGAGGCGGTGTACGTGCGCGGCGACGTGTCCGACCCGGCCGACGCGCAGCGCATCGTGCAGACCGCGATCGACGCGTACGGCCGGCTCGACGTGCTGGTGAACAACGCGGGCGCGACCCGCTTCATCCCGCTCGACGACCTCGACGCGGTCGGCGCCGACACCTGGCGGGACCTCCTCGACGTCAACGTGATCGGCGTCTGGCAGATGGTCACGGCCGCGGCCCCGCATCTGCGCGCCTCCGGCGCCGGAGCCGTCGTCAACGTCTCCTCGGTCTCGGCGACCCGGGCGCTGGGCAGCTCGATCCCGTACGCGGTGAGCAAGGCCGCGGTGAACCACCTGACCCGGCTGCTCGCCTCCCAGCTCGGCCCGGAGGTCCGGGTGAACGCGATCGCGCCCGGCCTGATCGACACCCCCTGGTACGCGGAGGCCGAGGAGGTCTGGGAGAGCTCGCGGGACTGGATCACGGCGAACACCCCGCTGCGCCGCGTGGGCACACCCGAGGACGTGGCCGAGGCCGCGCTCTATCTGCTGGACGCCGCGTACACCACAGGCGACGTCCTCACCGTGGACGGCGGCCGCCACATCGTCTGAGCACCGCCCGAATGGGCACCGCCCGCACACGACAAAGGCCCGGCCGTCGAAGACGGTCGGGCCTGAATCGCATGGGATGAGTGGAGATGGCGGGAATCGAACCCGCGTCCAACGGTGCAGCAGCAGGGCTTCTCCGTGTGCAGTTCGCTTCGATTTTCTCGGCCCCGGTGATCACGCGAACAAGTCGCCGACGGGCCCAGTCACTGTTTGATTTCCCATCGAACCCCGTGACCGGGCTCGATGGTTTAGTTCCCTAGATTATGCCAGGATCCGGGTCGGGAACACTCCCGGGCTGACACCCTTTTAGGGTCCTTCAGTCGCTGTTATTAGGCAGCGAGGGCGAAGGACTGGGAATCGCTCTTGGAATTGGCGATTATTGGTTGCGGCATATGGTTTACGAGATCATTGCCGCTTCCTCGACACGCTTCACCTGCTTCGACAGCCGCTGTCGAAACCGATCATCCCCATGTGTTTTTTTCAAAATGGATCTTTCGATCCGGGTGCCCCTGCGCTGAGGAGCAGTGCCATCGTACGTGAACAACGCCGGGCGGTGCCAGCCTATTCCCGCCGCCCCGCTCCGCGGGTCAGCGCTCCCGCGCCCGCTGCCGCCGCTTCGCCGCCGCGATGGCGCGGTCCGAGTCCCGGCGGTCCTGCTGCTCGCGCAGCGTCTGCCGCTTGTCGTACTCCTTCTTGCCCTTGGCGAGCGCGATCTCGGCCTTGGCACGGCCGTCCTTGAAGTAGATCGCGAGAGTCACGATCGTGTGACCCGACTCCTGGGACTTCGCCTCCAGCTTGTCGATCTCCTCGCGGTGCAGCAGCAGCTTGCGCTTGCGGCGCACGGCGTGGTTGGTCCAGGTGCCCTGGCTGTACTCCGGGATGTGGGCGTTGTGCAGCCACGCCTCGTTCCCGTCGATCTGGACGAAGGCGTCCGCCAGGGAGGTCCGCCCCTGGCGCAGCGACTTGACCTCGGTGCCGGACAGCACGATGCCGGCCTCGTAGGTGTCCATGATCAGGTAGTCGTGCCGCGCCTTCTTGTTCTGCGCGACGATCTTGCGCTTGCCGTCCTTCTTGGACGCGTCCCCCTTGCCCTGCTTGGGCTGGGACTCCTTCGGTACGTACATTCCCTTGGCCATAGTGCTGGCTATTTTCGCACTACGAGGGGGTCCCGAGGCCACTCAATACTGTCTCGGCCCGACGCAGCGCCGCCGCGTCGACCTCCAGGTCCGGGGTGATGCCCCGGCCGTCGACGCTGCCGCCCGAAGGAGTGCGGTAGTGCCCGACGGTCAGCTCCACCACGGAGCCGTCGGGCAGCCGGCTCGGCATCTGGACCGAGCCCTTGCCGAAGGTGCGGGCGCCCACGACGACCGCGCGACCACGGTCCTGCAGGGCTCCGGTCAGCAGTTCGGCCGCGCTCATCGTCCCGCTGTCGACGAGCACGACCACGGGTCTGGTGGTGTCGCCGCCGCGCTCGGCGTGCAGCGCCCGCTGCGTGCCGCGCACGTCGTACGTGGCGACGAGCCCGCCGTCGAGGAACGCGGAGGCCGCCGTGACCGCCTCGGTGACCAGACCGCCCGAGTTCCCCCGCAGATCGAGGACGAGGCCGCCGCCCGCGGGGGCGGCCCGGACCGCGGTGCGCACCTGCGCGCCCGCGCCCTTGGTGAACGCGCTCACCTTCACGAGGGTGCCGTCGTCGCCGAGCCGGGTCACGCTGACCGGATCGGTGGACAGGGCGGCGCGGCGCAGCGTCTCGGTCCACGCGCGCGTGCCGCGCCGCAGTCCGACCTCGACCGACGTGCCGGCGTGCTCGCCGCGCAGCAGGGCGAGGACCTCGGTGACGGGACGTCCGGTGACGCGTTCGCCGTCGACGGAGGTGATCCGGTCGCCCTCACGGACACCGGCCAGTCGAGCGGGCGAGCCGTCGCGCACCTTGGTGACCTGGAGCCCGCCGCCGGCGGTGCGCCGCGCCCACAGGCCGACGCCGGTGTACTCGCCGTCGAGGGACTGCTCGAACTCCTCGTACTCGCCCTGGGAGTAGACCGCGGCCCAGCGGTCGCCGCTGCGGCTGACGGCCTCCTCGGCGGCCTCGGCGGGTGACTTGCCGTCAGCCATCGCCTTGGCGGCGGCCTCCGTGGGATCGGCGAGCGGCTCCCGGTGCGCGGCGGCGACCTTATCGTCCTGCCCGCCCCCGGACCCACTCGGCTCACCCGGCAGCCCGCCGGCGGCGGCGCCCGCGGCGAGGACACTCGCGAAGACCAATGTCAGGGCCGCCCCGCGGCCGAAGCGACGGGGCCGGGAGAACAGCTCCGGGCCGGACATGCCGGTGAGTCTAGGGGTTCAGGTCGGCAAGGTGTTGCTTCCCGCCCAACAGACCGCTGTGACGTGCAATGCACTTCCCGGACGGGTTTCGTACTCAACTCGATGCGAAATGGGCAGCGTTGTTCCCACACCTGAGATTTCACGGCCGTGCCTTGGCCCTCTGAGCTACTGGCTGGTTGTGGATTACTCGCCGGTTGTGGAGAACTTCGCCACACGTCCCGGTGCAGTCGACCGGCAACCCTGGTGAGTTCCGTCTGCTCCTGCCTAGCGTGCAAGTGAGCGACAGGACGGTGTTCGGGAGGGGGTGAGGGTGGTGCAGGCTGCCCAGGCACGGAAGTTCCGCGGCAAGAACAAGGGTCCGCGGTGGACCCGGCCTGATGACGGAGTGGTGTCGGTGATGGTGCTGCCGTTGGCCGTCACCGACCCTGCCGACCTGACTCGGCTGGAAAAGCTGTTCGGCGCCATGTGGTCGCTCAAGCGGGCCGTCCAGCACGACGCCCGCGCCCGGGTCGACGCCTACTGGGCGGCGTTCCACGAGCGGAGCGCGCGGGGCCCGAAGGCCGTCCGACAGCGCCTCGGTCTCTCACGCGAAGCACTGGAACGGTGTGCGTACAAGCACCTCGAAGGGTCGGGGCACTTGAAGCACCACGCGTCGAAGGCCCTGGCCATGCATATGGCTGACGAGGTGTGGAACGGCGTGCAGCGCCACCTGTTCCCCGACGCCACCGGGGAGCGCCGAGGTCGGCCCCGTGTGGGCCGGTGGCACGACTTCACCCGCATCCCCGGCCGCGCCCGCTCCCACACCATCGAGCGCAAGTGGGAGACCTTCCGACTCGTCGGCACCCTCCACGGCCACATCACGGCCTACACCGACCATCGCCGACACCGCCTGCTGCAGCCACGCCGGATGGCGAAGCCCGCACGGCCCTCCGGAAGGTCAGCGGACGGTACCCGCAAGGCCACCTGGTGGGACCACGCCGGTCCGCTGGCCGTGGTGTTCGCGGGCGGCCCGGACAGCGAACGCGGCGACCTGGTCCTCCCTGTCCGCATCCCGCAGGGGCCCGGGCAGGAGGCCCGAGCCCGGCACTTCCTTGAAGCCGACACCCGCTGGCACAAGGTCGATCTCGTCCGCCGTCGGAAGCCCGGTACGCCGGGCGGCTGGGCGTACGAGGCGCACCTGATGATCCTCGGCCCGGGCTATGCCTCTCCGACCGTGCGTGCCATGCGTGATCAGGCGGCCGGGCTGGACCGGGTCGCAGGAGTGGACGGCAACGTCTCCAACCTGTCCGTCGTCTCCTTCCCCGCGTCCCTGGAACCCGCCGACGGCCCACCGACGTCCACGGAGATCACGCTGAGTGGCCAGGAGCGGGCGCGGCTGGAGAAGACCACGAAGAAGGGCCGGGACCGCGCTCGAGCGCTGGAACGGTCCCGCCGATCCACGAACACCGCACAGTACGGGCTGTCGAAGAAGCAGGCCCACAGAGCACAGCGGCGAGCCGAGAAGGGCCTTCCGCCCAAGGCAGTGGTGGTGCCGGGCGGTGCCCGGGACACCCGGTCCGACGGGGCGCCGAAGCAAGCGTTCCGTCGTGACCAGCTGTCCCGCGGCTACCGGGAACTGTGCGCCCGACAGGCCCAGGCCTCCGCCGGCGCAGCCGAGTACCGACGCCACCGCGCCCGCGCCGTCGCCCGCGAGATCATCGCCGCCCACGGCCCCCGCCTCACCGTCGAGGACTGCGACATCCGCACCTGGTTCCGGCTGTGGGGCAAGCGCCTGACTCAGACCACACCCGGCATGCTGATCTCCGCCCTGGAGATCGAGTGCAAGGCCGCAGGTGGGCGTCTCCTACGGGCCTCCACCTGGTCCACCGCCCTGTCTCAGCACTGCCTGTGCGGCGAACGCGTGCACAAGACCCTGCGGGACCGCGAGCACGAGTGCCCCGCATGCGGCCTGGCCGGCAAACGCGACCTCGTCGCCGCCGCACTCGCCGCCTTCGTCCGCATCGAAGACGCGGACGACCCGAAGACCGCGCACCTGGACACCGCCCTGTCCCGACATGCCCAGATCACCTACGCACAAGCGCTGGAAGAGGCGCTGCGGGAGTCAACCACACCGAGCCCGAAACCGCCCCGGCGGCCGGGTCGCGTGGCAGCACCACACCACCAGGTGCCTCTGCTCCCCGAACCGCCGGACCACGGAACCGAGCAGCCCCGGACGAACCGCGCCCCGTACGCGACCACACCGGAAAACCCGGCCCCCGTACCGCGTGCAGTCCACAGCCCACCCTCTGGTGAACTGCGGATCAAGTCTTAGGACAACGCGAAGCGCCGTACGGAAAGTTGGTCCGTACGGCGCTCTCGTCAGTGGGGGACTCTCGTCACACCTTCAGGTACTTGCGCAGCGCGACGAACGCCGCCAGTGCCGGCATCAGCACGCTCACCGCGAGGATCAGCGGCAGCTTGGTGAGGACCGCGTCCCAGCCGATGAAGTTGATGAGCTGCAGCTTCTCCGACAGGGCCACGCCGTTGTCGATCACGAAGTACTGACCGGCCGCCAGGAACACGCAGGCGATGCCGCCGCCGATGAGTCCGGCGACCGCGGCCTCCATGATGAACGGCGCCTGGATGTAGAAGCCGGAGGCGCCGACGAGCCGCATGATGCCGGTCTCGCGGCGGCGGCTGAACGCGGACACCCGGACGGTGTTGACGATCAGCAGCAGCGCGACGACGAGCATCACGGCCATCACGGCGCCCGCCGCGACGTTGAGGTAGCCGAGCAGCCGGAAGAGGTTGTCGAGCACGCCCTTCTGGTCCTGCACGGACTGCACGCCGGGCCGCCCGTTGAACGCGGTCGCGATGACCTCGTACTTCTCCGGGTCCTTCAGCTTGATCCGGTACGACTCCTGGAGCTGGTCCGGGGTCAGCGAACTGGCCAGCGGGGAGTCGCCGAACTGCTCCTTGTAGTGCTTGTACGCGTCGTCCTGCGACTCGTGCGCCACCTTGTCGACGACGGGCATCTTGTGCAGGTCGGAGAGGATCTGCTTCTTCTGGTCCGCGGTGACGGGGCCCTTGGCACAGTTCGGGTCGGACTCGGCGTCTCCCTTGTTGCACAGGAAGATCGAGACGTTGACCTTGTCGTACCAGTAGCCCTTCATCTGGTTGACCTGATCGCTCATCAGGAGTGAGCCGCCGAACAGGGCGAGCGAGAGGGCCACCGAGATGATGACGGCGAAGGTCATCGTGAGATTGCGGCGGAGACCGACGCCGATCTCCGACAGGACGAATTGGGCACGCATGCGCTAACTGAGCCTTTCGCAGCTTCTCTCGGTACTTCTCAGTGCTGGTAGCCGTAGACGCCGCGTGCCTGGTCGCGGACGAGGCGGCCCTTCTCCAGCTCGATGACGCGCTTGCGCATCTGGTCCACGATGTTCTGGTCGTGGGTGGCCATCACCACGGTGGTGCCCGTGCGGTTGATGCGGTCGAGCAGCTTCATGATGCCGACCGAGGTCTGCGGGTCCAGGTTTCCCGTGGGCTCGTCCGCGATCAGCAGCTTGGGGCGGTTCACGAAGGCGCGGGCGATGGCCACGCGCTGCTGCTCACCGCCGGAGAGCTCACCGGGCATGCGCTCCTCCTTGCCGCCGAGGCCGACGAGGTCGAGCACCTGGGGCACGGACTTGCGGATCTCGCCGCGGGACTTGCCGATGACCTCCTGCGCGAAGGCCACGTTCTCGCCGACCGTCTTGTTGGGCAGCAGACGGAAGTCCTGGAAGACCGTGCCGAGCTGGCGGCGGATCTGCGG
The DNA here is from genome assembly GCF_055558275.1 of Streptomyces sp. NPDC025806. Lineage (NCBI taxonomy): Bacteria > Bacillati > Actinomycetota > Actinomycetes > Kitasatosporales > Streptomycetaceae > Streptomyces > Streptomyces sp. NPDC025806. The sequence goes on from NZ_JBVHMU010000012.1 coordinate 186,216, forward strand.
GACCTTCCAGTTGGAGACGCGGCCCAGGTCCTTGCCCAGGACGTGCACCTGGCCGTGGCTGCACCGCTCCTCGCGGAGGATCAGGCGCAGGAACGTGGACTTGCCGGAGCCGGACGAGCCGACCAGGAAGACGAACTCACCGCGCTCGACCTCCAGGGAGACATCCCTGAGGGCGGGCCGGGTCTGCTTGGGGTAGACCTTGGAGACGTTGTCGAATCGGATCACTGGTGCGCCTCGGAGCTTCGGGGGCGTCGGGGGCGGGGGTGTCCGAGACACCCCCTCGGTGTGCGTGACCATACGCGAATGGGGAGGCGGCGTGCAGGCGCCGTCCCCGGTTGCGCGTTTTGTCCTGGTGGACGGCCGGCGAGGCGCCGCTTTTGTCCACCCTGTAGCCGGTCAGGGCCGCTCTGTGGACCGAGGCGCGCCGAAAATCCCGGAAACTGGCACAGTGGTAGGGGGAACGGTTGCGTTTCCCGAGGCGTTGAGCGGAGAGAACCAGTGGGTATGTGGACGGCCGGCTCCGCCGCGCGTGAGGAGGACGGCGCATGACCTATGACCGGTTGGTGTGCGCGAACTGCGCGTCGCCCGTGAGCGAGGGCCGCTGCCCCGTGTGCCGGGCGAACCGCGAGCGGCTCCAGCAGGAGAACCCGCTGTCCGGACTCACCCCGATGGCGCTGATCGCGCTGCTCGCCGCGCTGATCGCGGCCGTGGCACTGATCGCGACGCACCAGCCCGTGTAGCGCGAGGACGACGAAAAGGGCCCGGAGCCGTGTGGCTCCGGGCCCTTCGTCATGCCGTGTGCGCGCGGTGAGCGTCAGCTCACGCGGCGGCGCCGCGGTTGCCCGCGAGGCGCGGCAGCAGGCGGAAGCCCACACCGCCCGCGATCATGGTCGCGGCACCGATCAGCAGGATGGTCGTGCCGGACGAACCGGTCTCGGCCAGCTCGCCGTTGCCCTTGCCGTTGCCCGTGCCGTTGCCGGTCTGCTCGGCCGGGGCGGAGCCCGTGTCGTTCAGGCCGTCCTCGGACTGGCCGCCCTGCTCGACGGGGTTGTTGTTGCCGTCGGGGTTGGTGTTGTCACCGCCGGTGGACGAGCCACCTCCGTTGCCGCCACCGTTGTCGCCGGAGCCACCGTTGCCGTTGCCGCCACCGTTCTGGTTGCCACCGTTGCCGGAGCCGCCGTTCTGGTTACCGCCGTTGCCGGAGCCGCCGTTCTCGTTGCCGCCGTTGCCGCCACCCTCGGTGGTCTCACCGACGGTGCCCTCGGACGTGCCCTCGCTGGTACCGACGGAGGTGCCCTCGGACGTGCCCTCGCTGGTACCGACGGAGGTGCCCTCGGACGTGCCCTCGCTGGTGCCCTCAGAGGTGCCCTCGGACGTACCTTCGCTGGTGCCCTCGGACGTCCCCTCGGACGTACCTTCGCTGGTGCCCTCGGACGTCCCCTCGGAGACGCCGACGGACGTGCCCTCGGTCGTACCCTCGGTGTCGCCCTCGCCGAGGCCGACACCGGCGCCGATACCGTCCTCGCCCGCGTGAACGTTCGCGTCGAGGCCGAGGATGCCGATGTTCACGTCAGCGGCGGAGGCGGCGCCCGCGGCGGTCAGCGACGCACCAGCGGCGATCACCGCACCAGCGGCTATCCGCGCCACACGGATCCGCGTCTTCTTGGTCATCTGTCTGCTACCCCCAGTAGCCAATCGTCAATGGAGCAGCGCCAGGGCGCGCGCTCGGAGCAGGGGCAGCAGAGGCCTTCGTACGACCCGCCCCCGTTCACACGCGTCCACTGAATACGCATGCCGCGCGCAACCCTTCCCAGTTTTGCGATCAGCGTCAAGGCGGTTTGCGCACGCGATGCCCCATATCGGGCGGTTCGGCAGGGGAACGGATATGTGAAAGTGCCGTAAATGACAACTGCCGCCCTTGAGGCGGCAGTTGTCATGTCGATAAAGCGGCGGGAACCGGCGCTTACTTCTCCTGCTGCTTGCGCCAGCGAATTCCGGCCTCGAGGAAGCCGTCGATCTCGCCGTCGAGCACGGACTGCGGGTTGCCGACCTCGAACTCGGTGCGCAGGTCCTTGACCATCTGGTACGGGTGCAGGACGTAGGACCGCATCTGGTTGCCCCACGAGCTGCCGCCGTCGCCCTTGAGGGCGTCCATCTTGGCCCGCTCCTCCTGGCGCTGGCGCTCGAGGAGCTTGGCCTGCAGCACGTTCATCGCGGTCGCCTTGTTCTGGATCTGCGAGCGCTCGTTCTGACAGGAGACGACGATGCCGGTGGGGAGGTGGGTCAGACGGACCGCGGAGTCCGTCGTGTTCACGCCCTGGCCGCCGGGGCCCGAGGAACGGTAGACGTCGATGCGCAGGTCCGACTCGTCGATCTCGACGTGGTCGGTCTGCTCGACGACGGGGAGCACCTCGACGCCGGCGAAGGACGTCTGGCGGCGGCCCTGGTTGTCGAACGGCGAGATGCGCACCAGGCGGTGCGTGCCCTGCTCGACGGAGAGCGTGCCGTACGCGTACGGGACCTGGACGGCGAAGGTGGTCGACTTGATGCCGGCCTCTTCCGCGTACGAGGTCTCGTAGACCTCCGTCTTGTAGCCGTGGCGCTCGGCCCAGCGCAGGTACATGCGCTGGAGCTGCTCGGCGAAGTCCGCGGCGTCGACGCCGCCGGCCTCGGCGCGGATGTTGACCAGCGCCTCGCGGGAGTCGTACTCGCCGCTCAGGAGCGTACGGACTTCCATCTCGTCCAGCGCCTTCTTGACGGAGGTCAGCTCGGACTCCGCCTCGGCGCGGGTGTCCGGGTCGTCCTCCTCCTCGGCCATCTCGAAGAGGACGGAGAGGTCGTCGATGCGACCGCGCAGCGCCTCGGCCTTGCGCACCTCCGCCTGGAGGTGGCTCAGCTTGCTGGTGATCTTCTGCGCCTCTTCCGGGTCGTCCCACAGGGACGGCGCGGCCGCCTGCTCCTCGAGCACGGCGATATCTGCCCTCAGCTTGTCGAGGTCCAGGACGGCCTCGATCGACTCCATGGTCGAGGAGAGGGACTTCAGCTCTTCGGAAACATCGACGACTGCCACAGGACCAGCCTAACGGCTGGTGCAAGTGATCCGTTCCCGGTGCCTCACGGGTGGGCCGGAGCCGAATTGCCGCTGTCCGCGGGCGGGCCCTCGTCCGAGCCGGAGGAACCGGCCGCCCATATGCCGCCGCCGACGGCCAGGACCAGGACGGCTCCGGCGACGCCCAGCGTGAGGCGGCGGCGCCGGGCCGAGGCGCGGTTGCGGGCCGAGCCGGGGCGCGGGGCGCCGGACGCGCGCGGGGCGCGGGCGGTGCCGCGGGCGCCGCCGGCCAGCTCGTCCGGGGCTGGGACGCGCATGGAGGTGTGGGTGTCGCGGTTGGAGTCGGTGGAGGCGGCGCCGGGGACCAGCGGGACGGCGCCGCGGCGCGGGGCGGGTTCCTGTTCGTGCCCGTCGGCGGCGGCCTCCTGCTCCTCCGGCGCGGGGTCGGCGTCGGGCTCGTCGACGTCGAGCGGGGCCATGCCGACGAGCAGCGGCTGGAGCTCGCGCAGCCGGGTGGCCATCTCGGAGGCGCGCAGCCGGGAGGCCGGGGCCTTGGCGAGGCACTGGACGAGGAGCTGCCACAGCTCGTCGGGGATGCCGGGCAGCGGCACGACGGTCTCGGTGACGTGGCGGCGCAGGATCGCGCCGGGGTGGCCGCCGCCGAAGGGGGTGAAGCCGGCGAGCAGCTCGTAGAGGACGGTGGCGAGGGCGTAGATGTCGACGGCGGCGCGCGGCGGGAGGCCCTCGATGATCTCGGGGGCGAGGTAGTCGGGGGTGCCGACGACCTTGGAGGCGCGGGTGCGGCGCGGGGTGTCGATCAGCTTGGCGACGCCGAAGTCGGTGAGCAGGGCGGGGTGGGCGCCGCCGGGGCCGAGCGGGCCCTGCATGTCCAGGAGGATGTTCTCCGGCTTGACGTCGCGGTGGACGATGCCGGCGGCGTGGGCGGCGGCCAGGCCCTCGGCGACGTCGGCCACGATGGCGACGGCGGCCTCGGGGGCGAGGCGGCGCTCGCGGTCGAGGCGGGTGCGCAGGTCGGTGCCGCGGATCAGGTCCATGACCAGCGCGAGGTCGTTCCCGTCCACCACCAGGTCGTGGACGCCGACCACGCGCGCGTGGTCGAGGCTCAGCAGGGCGGTGCGCTCCTGGACGAAGCGGCCGACCAGCTCCTGGTCGGAGGCGAGGTCCTCGCGCAGCAGTTTGATGGCGACGGGCCCGTCGGGCCCCTCGCCGAGCCACACCGTGCCCGCGCTGCCGCGGCCCAGGATCTGGTGGGCGGTGTACCGGCTGCCGATCTTCCGTGCCAAGACTGCTCCTACAGACGCGTGTTGGCGCCCAAGCTACGCGGCTCGGGCGCCGACCAACGCATCAGCGGCGGAAATCACCCGCTGGATGTCGACAAATCTCCAACATCGCTGTCCCGGCGGGGTGTCGGCACGGGTCCGGGACGCTCAGGCGCCGCCGGAACCTCCACTGGAGCCGAGGTCACCGATCCAGCCGGTGACCGTCGAGAACCAGTCGGACAACTGGGCCCAGTAGCCCTTGCCCGTGCCGATCCAGTCCTGGAGCGGGGTGAACTCCCACACCAGCCAGCTCACGACGAAGAGCATCACGACCATGAACAGGCAGCCCTTGAGGCAGCCGAGGCCGGGGATCTTCATCGGGTTGGCGCTGCGCTGACGCGGCTCCCGCGGCGGCCGGGCCTGCTGCGGCGGCGGCTGCGGCGGCGCGTACTGCTGCTGCTGCGGGGTCTGGGGCGCGTACCGCTGCGGCTGCTGCTGGGGCTGCTGCTGCGCGTACTGCTGCTGCGGCCTGCGCGGCTCCTGCTGCGGGCGGGCCACCTGGCGCTGGGGGCGACGGCGGCGCAGCGGGTCCTGGTCGGGGTCGACGTACTGCTGGACCTGCGTCTGCTCGTTGCGGTCGCGGGCCGCGCGCAGCTGGTTGCCCCACGCGTCCGGCATCGCCTGCTGCTGCGGCGGGTCCTGCGGGACCGGGGGCAGCACGGCCGTCGGGTCGGCGGCGCCGCCGGGCTGCTGCTGCATGACGCTCGTCGCCGCGTTCGGGTCGTACCCGGCGGCCGGGTTGGTCGCCGCCGCGTTGCTCGGCAGGACCTGGGTGGGGTCGGCGGCGCCCGGGGCGTCCGGGACCTGGGCCGGCTGCGGGTCCGGGGCGAGGAGCGCGCCCACGCCCTCGGCGGCGGCGATCTGCGCGCTGTTCGCGTGCACGCCGATGCCCTCGGCGACCGCGCGCAGGCCGCGCGCCAGGTTCTCGGCGCTGGGCCGCTCGTCCGGGTTCTTGCGCAGGCAGCGCTCGATGACCGTCCACAGCGGGTCGGGGACCGTCGAGGGGCGGCGCGGCTCGGAGCTGAGGTGCTGGTGGAGCACTTCGAGGGCGCTGCCGCCGGCGAACGGCGGGCGGCCCGTGACGAGCTCGTAGAGCAGGATGCCGGCGCCGTAGACGTCGACGGCGCTGGTCTGCGGGCGGCCCTCGGCGGACTCCGGGGCGACGTACGCGGGCGTGCCGACGAACTCGTGGGTGCGGGTCAGGCCCGGGGAGTCGGCGAGGCGGGCGATGCCGAAGTCGGTCAGCATCGGGTGCATGCCGGCGTCGTCCTGCTTGAGCAGCACGTTCGCCGGCTTCAGGTCGCGGTGCACGACGCCGTCGGCGTGGCTCGCGGCGAGGGCGTCGGCGATCTGCGCGGTCAGCAGGGACGCGGCGACCGGGGAGAACGGGCCGTTCTCCCGCAGGTAGCGGTGCAGGTCCGGGCCGTCGACCAGGTCCATGACGAGGGCGAGCAGCTCGCCCTCGACGACCAGGTCGCGGGTGCGGACGATGTTCGGGTGCGTGAGGCGGAGCAGGACGGAGCGTTCGCGCAGGAAGCGCATCACCACGTCCGCGTCGTTCGCCAGCTCCTCCTTGAGGACCTTGATGGCGACGGTCTCACCGGGCTGGCCGGCGACGGCCGCCTCGGCGCCCGCGGTCTCGCGCTGGCGGGCTCGCCAGACGGTGCCCGTGGCGCCGCGTCCGAGCGGCTCCTCGAGCAGGTACTTGCTGCCTACCGGCCGCACGTCATGCGCTCCCTGCATCGGTGTCTGCTTGGTCTGCCGGTGCTTGTGCCCGGTCCCAGATGTTCCGACCCACTGTAGTGGCGCCGTACGGAGTACCGACTGTCGATCTTCGGCCTCCTGGCCGGGTTCCGCCCCCGGCCTCGACAAACCTCTGTTCGACAGGAAGACGCGTGCCCGGGTCCACCGGTTGCCGCCAGGGAACTTTTACGGGCAGACGCGACCAATCAAGATCACTTACGGGTGGGCGGCGGGCGTGTTGTCGGTGGCAAGTGCGAGGATGCCTCACAGCACTGGCTGACGTGCCCGTAGCGGTGGGGGATCTGCGGTGGGGGGACCGCGGGCTGTCCCGTCGCGGGCGCCCGCGCAGAAGGGACCGCAGACGGCGATGCAGATCCGCCTTTCCGTCGTAGACCCCCTGGGCACGCGCCCGGACGCGACCCCTGGCGGGGCCCGCGCGGCCACCGGTGCCGACGTCCTGGTGACGGCCCCCGCGGGCACCGCGCTCGCCGCCGTCGCCTCCGGTCTGGTCGCGGCCGTCGCGGGCGGCGACGCCCCCTCCTCCGTCCTGTACGCGGGCACCGAGCGGCTCGACCCGCAGCGCTGCCTGCTCGGCGAGCCGCCGCTGACCGACGGCGCGATGCTCTCCCTGGGTGTCCCGGCCGACCCGGGCCCCGAGCCGGACGCGGCCGACGCCCAGCTGCACGTCGTCGCGGGGCCCGACGCGGGCGGCGTCCACCTCCTGCACGGCGGCCAGATCCGCGTCGGCCGCTCCGCCGACGCCGACGTGCCGCTCGACGACCCCGACGTCTCCCGGCTGCACTGCGCCGTGACCCTCACCGAGGACGGCCGGGTCACGGTCGCCGACCTGGGCTCGACCAACGGGACGCGGGTCGACGGCCGCCCCGTCGGCGAGCGCCCCGTGCGGCTCGCCCCCGGCGCCCTGCTGCGGCTCGGCGAGTCCGCGCTGCGGGTCGCCGTCGCCGGGGACGCCGCCCGGCCCGCACCCCTGCGCACCGCGCCCGACGGCGAGGGCCACATCCGGGTGACCCCGCCCGACGCGTCCGCCCGGGACCTCGCGGGCCTCTCCCCCGACGCCTCGACCGGACACGCGTACGGGGACGCCTCCCTCGGTACGCCGAGCGCCGACCCCGAGCCGGGCCTGGACCGGCCGCCCGTCGTGCCCGGCCAGGGCGGGGCGCCCGACGCCGAGCGCACCCCGGGAGGCACACCGCCGCGCGGGACCCCGGTGCCGCGCGCCCCGCGCAAGCGCGGCGGGCTCGGCCGGCTGCTGCGGCGCGGCGCCGGGCGCGACGAGGAGGACCAGCACCACGAGATCCACGAGCCGCACGTGCTGCGCACCCCGCATTTCCCCGGCTCCCCCGACTCCCCCGGCACCCACGCCGCGCTCACCGTGCCCGCACCCCGCTCCGAGGCCCCCGGCCCGGCCGGTGCGGGCCGCACCTGGCCCGACGCCGCCGCCCTGCTCCTGACCGCGCTCGGCCCGGGCCCCCGGCTCTGGGAGCGCGGCCCGGGGCACCCCGAGGCGCTGGCCGTACGCCTCGGCACCGTCGACCGCACAGGCCCGGACGGCGCGGCCGTGCTGCCCGCCGTGCCGGTCACCGTCGGGCTCGCCGAGGCCGGGGCGCTCGGCCTCGCCGGACCGCGGGCCCGCCTCGCCGGGCTCGCCCGCTGTGCGCTGGCCCAGCTCGCGGCGCTGCACGCGCCCGACCGCCTGGAGATCGTCCTCATCAGCACCGACCGGGCCCGGCCCGTCGAGCAGCGGCTCGCCGAGTGGTCCTGGCTGGGCTGGCTGCCGCACGTCCGCCCGGCGCACGGTCAGGACTGCCGGCTCCTGCTCGCCTACGACCGTGAGCAGGCGGCCGCGCGCACGGGTGAGCTGCTGCGCCGCCTCGACGACCACGCGGCCGGGTTCCGTCCGGGCCACGCCGCCGACGGGGACGGGGTCGCCGTCTCCACCGTCGTCGTGGTCGACGGTGATCCCGGAGCGGCCGATCTGCGCGAGGCCACCGTGCGGCTCGCCGCCGAGGGGGCTGCCGCCGGGATCCACGTGCTGTGTCTCGCCGAGGCCCCGCCCGCCTCCCCGGCCTCCCCCGCCGAGGCGACGTACGAGGCGGCCTGCGCGCAGAGCCCGGCGTTCCGCGCGTGCGGGGCGGTGGCCCTGCTCAGTGGTGACGTGGCGACGGCGCTGCGGCTGCACCGGGCCGCGCACGGCGCGCTGGCCGGGCACGGCACGGTCGCCACGGTGGACGCGGTGTCGCTGCCCTGGGCCGAGCGGTTCGCCCGCGCGCTCGCCCCGCTGCGCACGGACGCGGCCCTCGCACCCGGCGCCGGTCAGCCGCGGGTGTCCGCGCCGCTGCCGCGCACGGCCCGCCTCCTGGACGAACTGGGCCTGGCCCGCGCGACGCCCGCCTCGCTCATGGCGCGCTGGGCCGCCGCCGCGGACGATCAGGACGCGCTCGGCGGGCGGGTGTGGACGGTGCTCGGCGCCGGTCCGCGCGGCCCCGTCGGCGTCGACCTCGCCGCCGAAGGACCGCATCTGCTGATCGAGGGGCCCGTGGGCAGCGGGCGGACGGAGCTGCTGCGCTCGGTGGCCGCCTCGCTGGCCGCCGCCGAGCGGCCCGACCGGCTCGGCATCGTGCTCATCGACGGGCGCAGCGACGCGCCGGGCGGCGGCAGCGGGGCGGAGCGCGCGGACGGGCTGCGGGTCTGCACGGATCTGCCGCACGTCACGACGCATCTCGCGGTCAACGACCCGGTGCGCATGCGGGAGTTCGCCCAGTCGCTGTCCACCGAGCTGAAGCGGCGGGCCGAGCTGACGGGGCGTACGCAGTTCGCCGAGTGGCACACCCAGCGGGCCGTGTCGGGGCGGATGGTCGCCCAGCGGCCGGCTCCGGCGGGGCCCTCCGGGGGCGGCGCCGGGGACCTGGAGGCGCCGCCGAGTTCGACGCTGCGGCTGCGGCCGGGCGCGGCCCGGGAGAAGAAGCCGGCGGGCGCGTCGCCGCTGCCCCGGCTCGTCGTGGTCGTCGACGACCTGGACGCGCTGCTCGCGCCGCCGCTCGGTTCGCCGGGGCGGCCCGCGGCGGGGTCCGTCGTACGGGCCCTGGAGGCGGTGGCCCGGGACGGGGAGCGGCTCGGGGTGCATCTCGTCGCGGCGTACGCCTCCGGCGGGGGGCCGGAATGGGGGGCCTCGCCGGTCGTGACGCTCGATGTTCCGCTGGGCGGGGCGGAGGATCCGGCGCCGGGCCGGGGTGTCCTGCGGGCGCTCGACGGGCGGGAGACGGAGTTCCAGGCCGGGCGGGTGACCGGGCGGATTCCTCGGACGGCCACGCAGCGGCCCACGGTCGTCGCCCTGGACTGGGCGCGGATGGGGGATCCGCCGGACCGGCGTCCCGTACGGGAGTTGGGGAACGGGCCTACGGATCTGGCGTTGCTGGCCAGTGCGTTGGAGCGGGCCGCGCGTTCTGTGGCCGCGGAAGAGGTGCCGTCCCTTCTGTAGGGGGCGGTTCCGGTGCGTCGTTCGGGTGCGGGCCCGGTGGGGGCTGGTCGCGCAGTTCCCCGCGCCCCTGAAATGCAGACCCTTCGGGTCGCATTTCCCCGATGGGGCACCGCCCCTACGGAGGAAGCGCACGAAGTGCGCACCTCCAGGGGCGCGGGGAACTGCGCGACCAGCCACGACGGCGGGAAAGCCGGACGACCGCATCGCGAGGCACTCGCTCAGGGCTCGGGATCACGGAGGGGTCACGATCCGCTCCGGGAGGAGAGTCGTGGGCTTGCCCGGGACCGGGCTCGGGCGTAGACCGGTGCGGGCGGGACAGTAGTCAAAGCAGCGTTCAGCGTTCGGAGTTCACCCACCAGAACCATCCGGAACGGGGCAGTGATGCGCAGCACTCTTCGGAAACGCAGGCTTCGTACGGCCGCCGTGGCCCTCGCCGCGGGGGCACTCACCCTCTCACTGGCCTCCTGCGGGGGCGACGGAAAGAGCGACAAGGACACCGGCGACGGAGGTGGCGGCGGAGGCGGCAAGAAGGCGTCCGTGTCGCTGCCGAAGCTCGACGGGCAGACCCTTGAGGTTGCGGCCGTCTGGACCGGGCCCGAGCAGAAGAACTTCACCAAGGTGCTCGACGAGTTCGAGAAGCGGACCGGCGCCACGGTGAACTTCGTGCCGACGGGCAACAACACCTCCACCTTCCTCGGTACCAAGATCGAGGGCGGCAAGCCGCCGGACGTCGCGTTCCTGCCGCAGGTCGGCGTCCTGCACCAGTTCGCCGACAAGGGCTGGCTGAAGCCGCTGGGGCCCGACGCGCAGGCCCAGTTGGACAAGAACTTCAGCAAGGGGTGGAAGGACCTCGGCGCCTGGAAGGGCAAGCAGTACGGCGCGTACGTGAAGGCGGCCAACAAGTCGCTGGTCTGGTACAACACGCAGGCCTTCACCGACGCCGGGATCAGCGGTACGCCGAAGAGCTGGGACGACTTCGTCAAGACGGCGCGGACCCTGTCGGACGCCGGTACGCCCCCCGTGTCCGTGGGCGGCGGCGACGGCTGGGTGCTGACCGACTGGTTCGAGAACGTGTATCTGTCGCAGGCCGGTCCGGAGAAGTACGACCAGCTGGCCCAGCACAAGATCAAGTGGACCGATCCCTCGGTGAAGCAGGCCCTGGAGACGCTGGCCGAGCTGTGGGGGAACGACCAGTTGGTCGCGGGCGGCGCGAAGAAGGCACTCCAGACGGACTTCCCGAAGTCCGTGGTGCAGACGTTCTCCGGCGACACCCCGGCCGGCATGGTCTACGAGGGCGACTTCGCCGCGGCGAACATCAACGCGGACACGAAGGCGAAGGTCGGCACGGACGCGAAGGTGTTCCCGTTCCCGGCAGTCGGCACCGACTCCCCCGTGGTCAGCGGCGGCGACGTCGCGGTGGCGCTGAAGGACGGCAAGGGCGCGCAGGCGCTGCTCACCTTCCTCGCCTCCACGGACGCGGCGGAGATCTGGACGGCGCAGGGCGGTGTCATCTCCCCCAACAAGGAGATGGACCAGGGCAGTTACAAGGACGACGTGACGCGGGGCATCGCCAAGGCGCTGCTCGCGGCCGGTGACGACTTCCGCTTCGACATGTCCGACCAGGCCCCGGCGGCGTTCGGCGGCACGCAGGGCGTCGGCGAGTGGAAGGACCTGCAGGACTTCCTGCGGAACCCGAAGGACGTGGCCGGCGCGCAGCGGAAGCTGGAGGCGGACGCGGCCAAGGCCTACGGAAAGGGCTGACGCCTCGTCATGGCGGCGGCCCAGAGCGTCACCGCGGCGGCCCCTGCCCGCAAGCAGGGGCCGCGCGCGAACGGCAAGAGCGTGACGCGCACACGGTGGTGGGTGGCGGGGCTGTTCCTGCTGCCCGCCCTCGTGCTGCTCGGCGCGCTCGTGGTCTACCCGATCGGGTACTCGGTGTGGCGCAGCCTCTTCGATCAGGGCGGCGGCACCTTCGTAGGACTGGACAACTACGGCGACATCTTCCGCGACGACCGCACCCTGAAGGCGGTGCGGAACACGGCGATCTGGGTGGCGGTCGCGCCCGCCCTGGTCACCGCGCTCGGCCTGGTCTTCGCGGTGCTGACCGAACGGGTGCGCTGGGGCACGGCGTTCAAGCTGGTCGTCTTCATGCCGATGGCGATCTCGATGCTGGCGGCGGGCATCATCTTCCGGCTCGTCTACGAGCAGGACCCGGACCAGGGCGTGGCGAACGCGGTGGTGACGTCGGTGCACGACACCTTCGCGAACGCGTCCCAGTACCCGGGCGCGCATCCGGCGGCGGGTGCGGATCTGAAGAAGTCGCAGGGCGGCTCGTTCACGACGGACGCGACGGTGTCGGCGGGCTCCCCCGTGCTGCTGCCGCTGGTCGGCATTCCGCCGAACAAGGTGCCGGGCGACCCGGGCCCGGCGAAGGCCGCGTCCGCCGAGCCGGGGAAGGTCACCGGCACGGTGTGGCTGGACTTCAAGCTGGGCGGCGGCGGCACGAAGGGCGCGGTCGACGCGGGCGAGAAGGCGCTGACCGGGGTGAAGGTGGAGGCGGTCAGGGGCGGCGAGGTCGTCGCGTCGGCCACCTCGGGAGCGGACGGCAGGTTCACGCTGCCGAAGTCCGCGGAGGGCGCGGCGCTGCGGCTGCCCGGCTCGAACTTCACGGAGCCGTACAACGGGATCGACTGGCTGGGCCCGGCCCTGGTCACCCCGGCGATCATCGCCTCGTACATCTGGATGTGGGCGGGCTTCGCGATGGTGCTGATCGCGGCGGGGCTCGCGAGCGTGGACCGCAATCTGCTGGAGGCGGCGCGGGTCGACGGGGCGAACGAGTGGCAGGTGTTCCGGCGGGTGACGGTGCCGCTGCTCGCACCGGTCCTGGTGGTCGTGCTGGTGACGCTGATGATCAACGTGATGAAGGTCTTCGACCTCGTCTACATCATCGCGCCGCAGGCCAGCCAGGACGACGCCAACGTCCTGGCGCTCCAGCTGTACCTGGCCTCGTTCGGGGGCGGCGGCGACTACGGCGTCGGCAGCGCGATCGGTGTGCTGCTCCTGCTGCTCGTGGTCCCGGTGATGATCGTCAATCTGCGCAGACTGCGGAAGGAGCGACAGCGGTGAGCGCGATCGGGACGACGCAAAAGCCCGGCGTCGCGAAGCGGATCGCGGGCGCGGTCAGCGGCGGCGCCCTGCGGATCTTTCTGCTGGTCGTGGGCCTGTTCTGGCTGGTGCCGGCGTTCGGTCTGCTGGTGTCCTCGTTCCGGGAGCCGACCGACATCGCCACGTCGGGCTGGTGGAAGGTCTTCACGGCGCCGGCCCAGCTCACGACCAAGAGCTACGAACAGCTCCTGGACAACGACGACATCACCAGGGCGTTGCTCAACACCGTCTGGATCACGGTGCCTTCGACGCTGCTGGTGATCGTGATCGGGGCGATGGCCGGGTACGCGTTCGCCTGCATGGACTTCAAGGGGCGCGACACCTGGTTCATGGTCGTGGTGGCGCTCCTTGTGGTGCCGGTGCAGATCGCGCTGATCCCGCTGTCCCGGCTCTTCCGCGACCTCGGCATCTTCGGGGACGTGATCGGCGTGGTGCTGTTCCACGTCGGGTTCGGGCTGCCGTTCGCGATCTTCCTGTTGCGGAACTTCTTCGCGGAGATCCCGCGCGAGCTGATCGAGGCGGCGCGGCTCGACGGGGCGGGCGAGGCGCGCCTCTTCCTGCGGGTGGTGATGCCGCTGGCGACGCCGGCGATCGCCTCGCTGGGCATCTTCCAGTTCCTGTGGGTGTGGAACGACATGCTGGTGGCGCTGATCTTCTCGGACTCGCAGTCGCAGCCGCTGACGGTGGCGCTCCAGCAGCAGGTGCGGCAGTTCGGGTCGAACATCGAGATTCTGGCGCCGGGCGCGTTCCTGTCGATGGTGGTGCCGCTGGCGGTGTTCTTCGCGTTCCAGCGGCAGTTCGTCTCCGGGGTCATGGCGGGCGCGGTCAAGTAGCCGTACGGGCCCGGGCGTTCACGAGAGCGCCCGGGTCCGCACGCGGGATCTCACTCCCCGAGGAACAGCTTGCGTACGACCCGCTCGGCGGCGTGCCCGTCGTCGTAGGGACAGAACCGCTCGCGGAACGCGGTGCGCAGGCCGGTGGTGGCCTCGGTGTCCCAGCCGCCGTCGCACAGCAGCGCGGTGAGTTCCTCCTCGGTGGTGGCGACGGCGCCGGGGGTGTCGCCGGGCCGGCCGGACAGGAGGTCGAAGTAGGTGCCGCGGGCCATCCGGTAGGCCTCCCAGTCGGGGGCGTACGTGATGACGGGGCGGTCCAGGCAGGCGTAGTCGAACATCAGGGACGAGTAGTCGGTGACGAGGGCGTCGGAGGCGAGGCAGAGGTCCTCGACGCGGTCGTGGGCGGTGACGTCGCGCAGCCGGGGGTGGCTGTCGGCGAGGCCCGCGTCGGCGCCGTAGAAGTAGTGGGCGCGGACCAGGACGACGGTGTCGTCGCCGAGGGCGTCGGCGAAGCGGGCGAGGTCGAGGCGGGGCAGGAAGCCCTTCTGGTAGTCGCGGTGGGTGGGGGCGTAGAGGATCGCGCGCTGCCCTTCGGCGATGTCCAGCTCGGCGCGCAGGCGCTTGATCTCGTCGTCGCCGGTGGTGAAGTAGACGTCGTTGCGCGGGTATCCGGCCTCCAGCGGCGCGTAGGCGTCGGAGGGGTAGACGCGTTCCCAGACCTCGGTGGAGTGCGGGTTCGCGGAGAGGCTGTAGTCCCACTGGTCGGTGTGGTCGAGGACCTTGGAGAAGCTGATGCCGTGGGTGCCGGCCGGGTAGCGGCGCTGGTCGAGGCCCATCTTCTTGAGCGGGGTGCCGTGGTGGGTCTGGAGGTAGACCTGGCCGGCGCGCTTGGTGAAGCCGCCGGGGAACGAGGAGTTGTTGACGAGGTACTTCGCGGTGGCCATCACCTGCCAGTAGCGCCGTGAGCCCTCGATGACGTACGGCACGCCCTGGGGCACCTTGTCGACGTGCTTGCTGGAGACGACGAACACGCCCTCGATGTGCGGGGCGAGCTCGCGGGCCTTGGCGTGGACGGCGGCGGGGTTGCAGCTGACGCCGCGGTTCCAGTAGGCGCCGTAGACGGCGAGCTCGGGGTCGAGGCGGGCGGTGCGCAGGTCGGCGTGGTAGGCGGCCTTCATGAGGCGGGAGCGGAGCTTCTTCTTCTGCCGCTTGAGCCGGGTGCGCAGGGCGTTGCGCCGCTCCTCGGCCTTCTCCGCCTTCTGGTACGCGGCCCAGGAGCCGTCGGCGAGCGCCTGCTCGCGGGGCCCGTCGGGGGTGTGTCCGGCGGGCCGGTGCGCGCGGTGCAGTTCGGCGGCGAGCCGGAAGAGTCCGGGCCGGTCGGCGGGGGTGAGGCGGTCGCCGTCGTCGAGGACGGCGAGGACGCGGGAGATGGCGTACGGGAAGAGGCGGGCGCCGCCGGGGCCGGCGAGGAGCTCTCCGTAGCGCTCGACGACGGCGAAGTGCCGCTCGCCCGGGGTGTGGGCGAGGCCGCCGGCGCGTCGGCGGCGCCAGCGGACGCAGGCGCGGGGCAGCCGGGCGAGGGTGTCGGCCTCCAGGACGGCGCGGTGGGCGGGGACGACGTCCTCGTAGGGGCCCTGCGGGGTGAAGGCGAGGTCGCGGGCGGTCCAGAAGTCGCGGCGGACGGCCCGGTTCCAGGCGGCGGGGGTGAGGGCGAGAGGGTCCTCGGCGGCCAGGTCGTCGTCGCTGGCGCGGACGGTGTCCCACCAGTCGGTGCGGTCGTGGTCGTGGAGCAGCACGTCGGGGTCGCCGGCCTCGGTGAGGGCGGTGTCGATCGCGGCGAGGGCGCCGGGGAGGAGCAGGTCGTCGGCGTCGAGGAAGAGGAGGTAGGCGCCGTCGGCGGCCTCGACCCCGGCGTTGCGGGCGGCGCCGACGCCGCTGTGCTCGGGGAGGGTGACGACCCGGACGCGCGCGTCCCGCCCGGCGTACTCCGCGGCGATCGCGCCGCAGGCGTCCGGCGAGGCGTCGTCGACGACGATCAGCTCCCAGTCGGTGAAGCGCTGGGCGAGCACGGAGTCCAGGGCCTCGCGGAGGTAGCCCTGCACACGGAAAGCGGGAACAATAACGGAGAATCGGGACATAACACCAGACGTTAGGCCCTGCCCGCCGGGGAGGCCGCAACGGGTGATCCCGGCTCACCCGCACGGCCCAACTTAGGCAAAAAATGGCGCGATACCGGGCACATCGGTCCAATGCCCCACACGCCTCGCCTCCCCCGCCTCAGCGTCGTCGTCCCGGTCTACAACGTCGAGGACGATCTCGCCGACTGCCTGGCGTCGATCGCCGCACAGACCGTCCGCGACCTGGAGGTCGTCCTGGTCGACGACGGCTCCACCGACGGCAGCGCCGCCCTCGCCCGCGCCTTCGCGGCCAAGGACCCCCGCTTCCGCTACGTCCGGCAGGACAACGCCGGACTGAGCGCCGCCCGCAACACCGGCGTGCGCTACGCCGACCCGCACGTCCCGTACCTGACGTTCGTGGACAGCGACGACGTCGTGCCGCACGACGCCTACGAGCGCATGATCGCCAGCCTGGAGCGCACCGGCTCCGACTTCGCGACCGGCAACGTGTGGCGGCTCACCGAGCGTGGCCGCAGCCAGGCCTGGCAGTACAAGTGGCTGACCCGGCGCCGCGAGCGCACCCACATCACCCGCGACCCGCAGCTCCTGTCCGACCGCGTCGCCTGGAACAAGGTCTTCCGGCGCTCCTTCTGGGACCGCCACGCCTTCACCTTCCCCGAGGGCAAGCTGTACGAGGACACCCCGGTGATGATCCCCGCGCACTTCCTGGCCGAGCAGGTCGACGTGCTCGCCGATCACGTCTACTACTGGCGGGTCCGCGAGGGCTCCATCACCCGGCGCCGCACCGACGTGAAGGGCGTACGGGACCGGATCGCGGCCTGCGACCACGTCAGCCGCTTCCTCGCCGACCGCTTCCCCGACCGGCCCGAGCTCAAGCGCACCTACGACGCGTCCTGCCTGCGCGACGACTTCGTGTACTTCCTCGACGGGCTGCCGATGGGCGGGCCCGCCTACCGGCAGGCCTTCCTCGACGACACCGCCGCGTTCCTGCGCCGGGCCGCCCCCGACATCGCCGACACCCTCCCCCTCCACCTGCGCGTGAAGTGGCACCTCGTGCGCGAGCGGCGCCTGGACGACCTGCTCCGGCTGCTCTCCTTCGAGCGGCGCAACGGCACCGCCTGCCACGTCCAGGGCGCCCTGCGCCGCACCGCCTCCTACCCGGGGCTGCCCCGGCTGCCCGAGGCGCTCACCCGCGTCGGCAAGGACGAACTGCCCGTCGTGGCCCGCGTCCACGAGACGGCCTGGGGCCCCGACGGCAAGCTCCGGATCAGCGGCTACGCGTACGTGAAGAACCTCCCGGCCGAGCGGCCCGCCCAGTCCGTGAAGACGGGCCTGCTGCGCGCCGAGGGCAGCCGCCGTCAGGTCCGCCGGGTCCCCACCCGCAGCGTCAACGACCCGCTCGCGACCATCAACTCCCGCCAGGAGCTGCACAGTTACGACCAGTCCGGGTTCACCATGACGATCGACCCGGACAAGCTGAAGATCCGCGGCCGGCACCGGCCCGGCACCTGGCAGCTCGGCGTCCTGCTCGCCGGGCACGGTCTGGTGCGGCGGGCCGCGCTGCGCGCCCTGGACGGCGCGGCGCAGCAGCACCTGGTGCGCGACCTCGGCGACGGCACCCGGCTCGTCGTCGCGCACGCCAAGGGCCGGCTCGCCCTGAAGATCGTCGCGCCCACCGCGGTGGCCGACGACCACCACGCCCAGGGCAGCGACCTGGTCCTCGCGGGCCGGCTGCACGGCGGCGCCGAGCCGCGCTCCCTGCGGCTGACCCACAAGCACTCGGGCACCGAGTTCAGCTACCCGGTGACCTGCGCGGGCGGCCGCTTCCTGGTCCGGGTCGCGCTCGCCGACCTCGCGGGCGTGCCCGAGCCGGAGCACCGGGCGCCCAAGGAGGTCGAGCCGCCGCACGGCGACCGCTGGCAGGTCAACCTCGTCCTGCCCGACGGCTCGGCCCGCTCCGTCGCCGCCGCCCTCGACCTGCCGCCGGGCCGCTACGAGGCGGCCGGGCGCGAGGTCTGCGCCACCGCCAACGACCAGGGCCAGCTGGTGATCGAGCTGACCCGGCAGCCCATCGCCGACACCGCCGGCTGGGCCTCCGACGGCACCCTCGTCGTCACCGGCACCGCCTGCGAACGCTCCTGGCGCGCCCCCGAGTTCGTGCTGCGGCACAGCTCCACCACCGAGGAGATCACCGCCCCGGTGGCGCGGGGCGGCGACCGCTTCCGTGCGGTCCTCGCGCCCGAGCGGCTGTGGGAGGGGCGCTGGTACGCGTTCCTGCGCGAGGCCGACGACCGGCGCGGGGACGGCATGCCCGTACGGGTGCTGGCCTCGGTCGGCGCGGCCCTGCCCGAGCACCGGCCGCGCTCCGCACGGGAGTTCGCCGTCGACCGGCGCTTCGGCGACCGGCTGCTCATCGAGGCGGGCCCGTCCCTCGCCCCCGGCGACCGCGGCGCCTACCGGCGGCACCGGCTGCGCACCGAGTTCTACCCGGCCCAGCGCCGCCTCCCGCTGCGCGAGGCGGTCCTCTACGTCGACGGGGACTCGCCGCGGGCCGTGCACGCCGAGCTGGTGCGGCGCGGCACCGAGGTCGAGCACCTGTGGGTGACCCGCGACGGCCGCACCCGGGTCCCGGCGGCGGCGCGCGGCGTCGAGGAGTTCTCCGCGGACTGGTACGCGGCGCTCGCCCGCTGCCGCCGCATCGTCACCGCCCACCAGCTGCCCGACTTCTTCGAGCGCCGGGCCGGCCAGACCGTCGTCCAGACCTGGGACGGCGCCCCGCTCAAGCGGATCGGCACCGACCTGACCGACTCCCTGTACGCCGACCACGACGAGCTGGCGCTGCTGCCGGTGCGGTCCCGCCAGTGGGACGTCCTGGTCGCGCCCTCGCGCTGGTCGACCCCGCATCTGACGCGGGCGCTCGCCTACGACGGGGAGGTCCTGCCCGCCGGATCGCCGCGCAACGACCTGCTGTTCACCACCCCGGACGACCGGGCCAAGCGGGTCGAGCTGCTGCGCCGCGAGCTCGGCATCGACGCCGGCAAGAAGATCGTCCTGTACGCGCCGACGTACCGGGACCATCTCGCGCACTCCCCCGGCCGTTTCCGGCACGACCCGGCGTTCGACTTCCCGGCCGCCGAACGGGCGCTGGCCGCCGACCACGTGCTGCTGGTGCGCAAGCATCCGAGCGCCACGGGCCGGCTGCGCGGGGCCCGCGCGCCGTTCGTCCGCGATGTCACGGACCTGCCCAGCGCGGGTGAACTCCTGCTCCTGGCCGACGTCCTGGTGACCGACTACTCGTCGCTCGCCTTCGACTTCGCGCACACCGGCCGCCCGATCCTGTTCCACACCTACGACCTGGAGCACTACCGGGACACGGTGCGCGGCTTCTACGTCGACCTTGAGAAGCACGCGCCGGGCCCGCTGCTGCCCACCACGACGAGCGTGATCGCCGCCCTGCGCGACATCGACCGGGTCGCGGCCCGGCACGCCAAGGCGTACGCCGCGTTCCGGGACGCCTACTGCGACCTGGACGACGGCGGGGCCGCCGCCCGTGTCGCCGATCGGCTTCTGCGATGACGGCTCCGGTCCCCACCACACTCGCCCGGCGGGCGCTGCGCGGGGCCACGGCCCTGCGCGGCGGGCGCGCCTGGCGCCCCACCCCGTTCTTCGTCCTCGGCGGCCTGTTCTGGCTGGTGATGACGCTGGCGTACTGGCGGGTGCCGATGTGCTGCGACTTCGGGCAGCACGCGGCCGTCGTCGAGCGGCTCAAGGCGCATCTGCTCCACCCGCGCCACCCGATGGCCGACCTGCCGGGCGCGGGCAGCCCGTACTACTCCCCGTACGCGGTGGCCCAGGGCGTCTTCGCGCGCCTCACGGGCCTGGCGGGCTGGGAGGTCGTGAAACTGGCGGGCCCGTTCAACCTGCTGGTCCTCCTGACCGGCCTGAACGCGTTCGTCCGCGCCCTGACCCCCCGTCAGTGGGCGCCGGTCCTGTCCCTGCTCTTCATGACGGTCCTGTGGGGCACCCGCACGGCCTGGTGGAGCGGCTATCTGGGCCTGCTCTCGATGACCGGCAACCTCGGCTACCCGTCGACGTTCGCGATCGGCCTGACGTTCTGGGCCTGGGCCTGGGCGCTGCGGCTCCGCGCCAGGGGGCGCCCCTGGTGGGAGTACGCGGCGTTCGGCGTCCTGCTGTCCACGATCCTGCTGACCCACCCGATCACGGCGGTGGCCGCGCTGATCGGCGTGGTCGCGATGATCGGCGTACCGGCGGTCGGGCAACTCACCGGCTGGGCGGCGGCGCTGGCCGCCGGCGCCGCCGTCACCCTGACCTGGCCCTACTACAGCGTCGCGTCCCTGGCGGGGAACACCACTCTGGACGCCATCCACGCCCAGCTCTACACGGAGATGCCCGCGAGATTCTGGCTGGCCTTCCTGGGACTGCCCGCCCTGTACGCCCGGTTCCGCCGCTCCTGGCGCGACCCTCTGGTCACGATGTTCGCGCTGGACGCGGCGGTGATCGCGTACGGCTGGCTGACCGGCCACTACACATACGGCCGCATCCTGGGCCTGTCCCTGGTCCCGCTCCAGTTCTCGCTCGCCATCGCCCTGGCGGCGCCCCGGCCTTGGGCGCCCGCGCGCAAGGCCCTGGGGCTGGTCACGGCGGGCGGCGCGCTCCTCGGTTTCCTGAGCGTGCAGGCCGGCGCGGTCGTCCCGCGCCACTTCGCCCAGCCGCCGGACTGGCCCACGTACACCTGGGCGGCGCAGCACATCCCGCCCGGCGACGTGGTCCTCACCGACACCTACATGCCGACCCGATCCCTGCCCGGCTACGGCCCGAATCTCGTCGCCCCGGCCTGGCCGGACCCCGCGCTCGACGAGCGGGAGCGGCAGCGCCGGCTCGCGGACGTCCGGGCGTACCTCGCCCCGGAGTCGACCCGGGCGGACCGTACGGCGATCGCCCGCCGCTACTCCGTGCACTGGCTGCTGCTCGGCAAGGACGAGAAGCTGCCGGCCGAGGCGGTCGTGGTGGCGTGGAGCCCCCGCACCGGCGAGGTGCTCGCCCGGATCAACGGGGGCTCGCCCCGCGCCCGTTGAGCGCCGGGTCGAGGACCAGGGTCACTCGATGACGAGGTCGACGTCGATGTTCCCCCGCGTGGCGTTCGAGTACGGGCACACCTGGTGCGCCATCTCGACCAGCTTGCGGCCGGTCTCGGCGTCGACCGTGTCGGGCAGCTCGACGCGGAGCGTGACGGCGAGGCCGAAGCCCTCGCCCTGCTTGCCGATGGAGACCTCGGCGGTGACGGCGGCGTCCGCCACGTCCGCCTTCGCCTGGCGGCCGACGAGCCCGAGCGCGCTGCCGAAACAGGCCGCGTAACCGGCGGCGAACAGCTGCTCCGGGTTCGACCCCTGGCCGTTGCCTCCCATCGCGGACGGGATGCCGAGCTGGAGGTCGATGACGCCGTCGGAAGAGACGGCGCGGCCGTCCCGGCCGTGGGTGGCGGTGGCGACGGCGGTGTAGAGGGCGTCCATGGGATGCCTGCCTCTCGGGTTTCGGAAGTCCGGTTGGGTGCGGGATCCAGTAGAGCACGCAATTCAGTGATGCACAACTAGATTGTGCACAACTAAATGACGCGATCGCCTACCCTGGAGCCATGACCACCACCGACCCCCTGGACCCGCTGAGGCTCGACCTGCAGATCTGCTTCGCCCTGAACGCGGCGTCCCGCGCCTTCGGCGGCGTCTACCGCACCCTGCTCAAGGACCTGGACCTCACCTACCCCCAGTACCTGGTCATGCTCGTGCTGTGGGAGGACGGCGAGATGCCGGTCAAGCGGCTCGGCGAGCGTCTGCGGCTCGACTCGGGCACGCTGTCCCCGCTGCTCAAGCGGCTGGAGGCGAACGGCCTTGTGCGCCGGGAGCGCAGCGCGCAGGACGAGCGTTCGGTGATCGTCGCGCTCACCGAGGAGGGCGGCGCGCTGCGGGAGCGGGCGGAGCGGGTGCCGCTGCGGATCGCGGAGGCGACCGGTTTCGAGCTGGCGGAGATCGAGGACCTGCGCCGCCGCCTGCTGCGCCTCACGGACGCGCTGGACACGGCCGCGCTCTGACCACGGCCCTCTTCGGTTCCGAAACCGCCTGAACCGGTGTCCGAGTTAGCACGTTTTTGACATAAACAGCCCTAAAATTCCCGGTGTGGATCCGACCACCGCACCTCCGCCGCCGGCCGAGCCCGGCGTCACGATCGTCGTGATCGGCTACGACGACGCCGCCCATGTCGCCGCCGCGACCCGCTCCGCGCTCGACCAGGGCCCCGCCGTCACCGAGGTGATCGCGGTCGACGACGCCTCCACCGACGACAGCGGCCGTCTCCTCGACGAGCTCGCCGCGCACGACCCCCGGCTGACCGTCGTGCGCCGCAGCACGAACAGCGGCGGCTGCGGCACCCCGCGCAACGACGGGCTGGCCCGCACCGCGTCCCCGTACGTGATGTTCCTCGACAGCGACGACGTGCTGCCGCCCGGCGCGGCGCCGGCGCTGCTCGACGCCGCGCGCCGGCACGAGGCCGACCTCGTCTCGGGGCTCTGCGTGCGCCGCGAACTGCCCTCCGGGCAGGAGACGCCCTGGCTGCCCAAGCTGTACGCCGGCACCACCGTGCTCACCGACCCCGGACAGCTCCCCGGCCTGGTCCGCGACACCCTCTGCGTCAACAAGCTCTACCGCACCGCGTTCCTGCGCGAGCACGACATCCGGTTCCCCGACGGGCGCTGCCTCTACGAGGACTTCGTCTTCACCGCCCGCGTCCTCGCCGCGCGCCCGCGCACCGCCCTGATCCCCGACACCGTCTACGTGTGGCAGGTGCGCCGCGCCGCCGACCGGCTCTCCCTCTCCCTCGACCGCACCGGGATCGACAACTGGCAGGCCCGGCTCGACGCCCACCGCGAGGCCGTCGACATCCTGCTCGCCGCCGGACTGCCGAAGCTCGCACGGGCCGCGCGGGCGCACTTCATCGACCACTCCCTGCGGATGTACGCGCGCGAACTGGAGCTGCGCGGCGCCGAGTACCGCGCCGAGTGGTGGCGGCGCACCCGCGCCCATCTGCAGACCTACGACACGGCCGACCTGGAGGCCGCGCCCTCGCCCGGCCGCATGATCGGCCGCGTCATCCTCGCCTCGCCCGCGCCGCGCGACCTGCCCCGCCTCAAGGAGGTCGCCGCCCGCCCGGCCCGGCTGCGCCCGCCGTACGCGCGGACCGCCGACGGCACCCCGGTCTGGTCCGCCGACCTGCCCGAGGTCCCGCTGACCCACCTGCTCGAACGCCCCGCGCACCTGCTGCCCCTCGCCGTCGACGGCGAACTGCGCCCCGGGCGCCGCGGCACCCGCCTGCGCCTGATCCTGCACGACCTGTACGGGCGGATGGCCGACGCGAAGCCCCGCACGGTGGACGTCACCCTGCTCGACCGGCAGCGCGGCACCGCCGCCCAGCACCGCACCGCGGACCTCGTCCCGAACGCGGCCGGGAACCTGTGGACCGCCGAGACCCGCCTCGACCTCTCCGCGCTCCCCCGCTCCGGCACCTGGGACATCCAGCTCCGCGTCCACTTCGCCGACGGCACCCACCGCGACGCCACCGCCCACGCCTCCACCGGCCCCGGCCTGCTGCGCCGCACGGCCCTCCCCAGCCGCCGCCACGGCATCCTCCTCGCCCAGCCCTACGCCACCCACTCCGGCGCCCTCGCCCTCCGCACGGCCCCCGGCCTACGCGGAGCCCTCACAGTGGCCCGCCGCCGCCTCCACCGCCTCCTCCGCTGACCCGTAGGCTCCCGGCATGCCCACGCCCACCGCCCTCGACCACGAACTCGTCGCCGCCGCCGAGGAGATCGCCGCCACCCGCTGCCGGGGCGACAACCACACCATGGCCGCCGCCGCCCGCGCCCGGGACGGCCGGATCGTCACCGCCGTGAACGCCTACCACTTCACCGGCGGCCCCTGCGCCGAACTCGTCGCCGTCGGCACCGCCGCCGCCCAGGGCGCGTACGACCTGACCACGATGGTCGCCGTCGGCGACCGCGACCGGGGCGTGGTCCCACCGTGCGGTCGCTGCCGACAGGTCCTCCTCGACTACTTCCCCGGACTGAAGGTCATCGTCGGCAACGGCCCGGACCGGCGGACGGTCCCGGTGGCCGAGCTGCTCCCGGAGACGTACGTGTGGGCGGACCACCAGCTCTGACCGGTGCCGACTGCGACCCGGCGGACGAGAAGCCCGCCCGGTCGACGCCCTGCGAAAGGCGGCCGGGGGCTGACCCCCGCCCCGTCACAGCGCCCTGAGCCCCGCCGCCGTCGCCGCCGCCAGCTTCTCCAGGTAGCCCTTCGGGGGCTTCGGGGAGCGGGCGACGACCGCCCGCCAGTAGAGCGGTCCCGAGATCAGGTCGAGGGCCAGGTCCTCGTCGACGTCGGGGCTCAGCTCGCCGCGGGTCGCCGCCGCGCGGACGATGCCGCTGGCCACCCCGTGCTGGCCCTCGCGCAGGGCCTTCTGGAGGGCGTCCGCGATGTCGGGGTTGCGGGCGGCCTCCGCCTGGAGGTCGGGGATGATCTGGCCCGCGACCGGGTGGCGCAGGGCGCGGGAGGTGACCTGGTAGAGGAGGAGCAGGTCGCTCTCCAGGGAGCCGGTGTCGGGGGCCGGCAGGCCCTGGACCGCTATGGCCGAGACCAGGTCCAGGACGAGGTGGAGTTTGGAGCGCCAGCGCCGGTAGACGGCGGTCTTGCCGACCCCGGCGCGGCGCGCGATGCCCTCGATGGACATCCGGGCGTAGCCCACGGACGCGAGCTCCTCGAAGACGGCGGCGCGGATGGCCTCCGTCACGTCCTCACGCAGTACGGCGGCCCCGGCCGGGGCCCGGCGACGCGGCGTCGGCCTGGGCGGTTCGGCGTTGGTCGTCATACGGCCAGCATAGTTGCGGCACGACGATACGGTTGCGTTCCGACGTCGCGGGGCCCTAGTCTCACGTCACGACGATACGGGTCCGTTCCGACGTAGTGACCTTCCGACGAACGACCTTCCGCCCTCCGGCCGTCCGACCGCCCGGCCGTCCAGAAAGCAGGCGATGTGAGTCAGGTCCTCGACACGCCTTCCGTACCCCGCCCTCCGGACCCCGCCGCCCCGGCCGGCCAGGAGGACGCGGCGGCCCTGGCCGCGCGCCACGGGCTGACCGTGAGCGGCGCCCGCCCCTCCCTGCGCGACTATGTGCGGCAGCTGTGGCAGCGGCGGCACTTCATCACCGCGTTCTCCACGGCGAAGCTGACCGCGCAGTACAGCCAGGCCAAGCTGGGCCAGGTCTGGCAGGTCCTCACCCCGCTGCTGAACGCGGCGGTGTACTACCTGATCTTCGGCAAGCTGCTCGGCACCAGCCGTCACGTGCCGGACTACATCCCGTTCCTGGTCACGGGCGTGTTCGTGTGGACGTTCACGCAGTCGTCCGTGATGGCGGGCACGAAGGCGATCTCCGGGAGCCTCGGCCTCGTACGAGCCCTGCACTTCCCGCGCGCCTCGCTGCCGATCTCGTACTGCCTCCAGCAGCTCCAGCAGCTGCTGTTCTCAATGTGCGCGCTGGTGGTGATCCTGCTGTGCGCCGGAGTGCCGCCGCGCCCGTCGTGGGTGCTGGCCGTTCCGGCACTGGCGCTGCAGTTCGTGTTCAACACCGGGCTCGCGCTCGTCATGGCCCGGCTCGGAGCCCGTACGCCGGACATCGCGCAGCTCATGCCGTTCGTGCTGCGGACGTGGATGTACACCTCGGGCGTGATGTGGAGCCTGACGCATCTGACGGCGGGCCGTGACGTGCCGCCGATCGTCGTCACGCTGCTCCAGATCAACCCGGCGGCGCTCTACATCGACCTGATGCGCTTCGCGCTCATCGACAGTTTCCACGCGGACCAGCTGCCGCCCCACGCGTGGCCGCTGGCCCTCGGCTGGGCCCTGGTGGCCGGGCTGGGCGGATTCGTCTTCTTCTGGAAGGCCGAGGAGAGGTACGGACGTGGCTGAGCCCCAGAACACCGAGAACGTCCCCACCGTCATCGTCGACGGCGTGGACATCGTCTACCGCGTCCACGGCACCGGCGCGGGCCGCGGCTCCGCGACCGCCGCGCTCAGCCGGATCGTCGGCGGCAAGAAGAAGGCCGAGCGGCGCGCGGGCGTGCGCAAGGTCCACGCCGTGCGGAACGTGTCGTTCACCGCGTACCGCGGCGAGGCCATCGGCCTCATCGGCACGAACGGCTCGGGCAAGTCGACCCTGCTCAAGGCCGTCGCGGGACTCCTCCCGGTCGAGAACGGGCGGATCTTCACCGACGGCCAGCCCTCCCTGCTCGGCGTCAACGCCGCCCTGATGAACGACCTCACGGGCGAGCGGAACGTGAAGCTGGGCGGCCTCGCCATGGGCATGAGCCGCGAGCAGGTCCGCGACCGCTACGACGAGATCGTCGACTTCTCCGGCATCAACGAGAAGGGCGACTTCATCACCCTGCCGATGCGCACGTACTCCTCCGGCATGGCGGCCCGGCTCCGCTTCTCGATCGCCGCCGCCAAGGACCACGACGTCCTCCTCATCGACGAGGCCCTCGCGACCGGCGACCGCTCCTTCCAGAAGCGCTCCGAGCAGCGGATCCGCGAACTGCGCAAGCACGCCGGCACGGTCTTCCTGGTCAGCCACAGCAACAAGTCGATCCGCGACACCTGCGACCGCGTGCTCTGGCTGGAGCGCGGGGTGCTGCGCATGGACGGCCCCACGGAGGACGTGCTCAAGGAGTACGAGGCCTTCACGGGCGGCACGGGCACCAAGAGCCCCGCGAAGAAGCCGACCGAGAAGCCGGCGAAAACCGGCTAGGCCGCCCGGACAGGCCAGGGCGACGGGCCCCGCACCGGTCCGAAAGATACTCTTTGTCTGACTTGATGCCGATATCCGATCGGCCGCCCCGCGCGGCCGCCAGGGGGATCAGCAGATGACGGAGACCCGCCCCGCCCTCAGCGTCGTGGTGCACGGCCCCGACGTGCAGGGCCTGCTCGGGCCCTGCCTGGACGGCATCGCAGGCCGGCTGCCCGAGGACACCGAGCTGATCGTCGCGGCGGTCGGCGACGCGGCGCGGGACACGGCCGAGCAGCACCTGGCCGGCGTCCCGCGCACCACCCTCCTCACCCTGCCCGCCGGCACGGAGCCCGCCGGCGCCCGCGCGGCCGGCGCCCACCGCGCCACCGGCACCTGGCTGTGGTGCCTGACCGCCACCGACCGGCCCGTCCCCGGCGCCCTGTCCGCCCTGCGCACCCGCCTCGCCGAGCTGCCCGACGAGGTCGACGTCGTGCTCGGCGACCACATCCGCTCGACCTGGCGCGGCCCCGGCGCCTCCGGCGTCGACACGGGCCGCCTCGCCCGCTTCGGCCGCCGCGACCGCCCCCTCGACGAGCACGGCAACCTCCTGCGCGTCACCCCCCTGCTCGCCAACCGCGTCCTGCGCACCGCCTTCCACCACACCCACGAGAAGCACCTCACCGACGCCGACCCGACGTACGCGGCCCGCGCCGCCCTCGTCCTCGCCCGCCGCATCGCCGGCACCGAGCACGTCCTGGCCGACGTACGGCAACTGCGCCGCGAGAGCCTGCCGCCGGTTCCGGCCGAGCGGCGCTACGAGCTGATCGACGCGTACGAGCGCCTTCAGGAGCTGATGCGGGAGCACGGCACCGCGGCCGCGCCCCGCGCCGTCCTGTACGACCTGATGGCCACCGAGACGCTGCGCGTGGTGTCCCGGGAGGGGCTGCCGGAGGCGGTCGCCCGGGAGTTCTTCCGCCGCGCCTCGGCGGCGGCCGTGCGCTGGAAGCCCCCCGGCCACCGCGCTCCGCCGGGCCGCGAGGGCGTGCGGCGCGGCCTCCTGGAGCAGAACGCGTACACGAAGTACCGCGCGTTCCAGGAACTGAGCCACGGCCGGCGGGCCCTGCGCTCGGCCGTCCGCACCGGCCGCAGGAAGGCGGGCCGCAAGCTCCTGGACCTGCACTACCAGCGCGCGCTGAAGACCCCGCTCGACCCGGAGCTCGCCGTCTTCTCCGCGTACTGGGACCGCGGCGTCGCCTGCAACCCGGCGGCGATCGCCGCGAAGCTCGCCGAACTCGCCCCGCACATCCGCCCGGTGTGGGTGGTGTCCCGCGCGACGGAACCGCTGCTGCCGCCCGGCACCGAGCACGTCGTGCCCGGCACCCGCCGCTACGGGGAGGTCATGGCCCGTGCCGCGTACCTCGTCAACAACGTCAACTTCCCCGGCGCGGTGGTCAAGAGGCCCGGCGCGATCCACCTCCAGACCCATCACGGCACCCCGCTGAAGAAGATGGGCCTCGACCAGATCGATCACCCCACGGCCTCGCGCGGCCTGGACTTCGACGCGCTCCTGTCCCGCGTCGACAAGTGGGACTACAGCGTCAGCGCCAACTCCCACTCCACCCGCATGTGGGAGCACGCCTACCCGTCGCACTACGTCTCCCTGGACCACGGCTATCCGCGCAACGACGTCTACCACCGGGCCACGGCCGCCGACGTCCGCGCCGTCCGCGCCCGCCTCGGCATCGCCCCCGGCCGCCGCGCTCTCCTGTACGCGCCGACCCACCGCGACTACGAGGCCCGCTGGACCCCGCGCCTGGACTTCGCCGCGCTCACCGAGCACCTCGGCGAGGACACCGTCCTGCTCGTGCGCGGCCACTACTTCTACGGCGGCGCCGCCTCCCCGCTCGCGGGCCTGCGCCGCACCGGCCGGGTCGTCGACGTCTCCGCGTACGAACCGGTGGAGGAGCTGGCGCTCGCCGCGGACGCGCTGATCACGGACTACTCGTCGATCATGTTCGACTACGCCAACCTGGACCGCCCGATCGTCAGTTACGCCGACGACTGGGAGACGTACGCGACGACTCGCGGTGTCTACTTCGACCTGACGGCCGAGCCGCCGGGCCATGTCGCCCGCACCCAGGGCGAGTTGACGGAGATCCTCGCCACCGGCGCCTGGCGCGACGGGGCGTCGGCGGCGGCCCGGGACCGGTTCCGGCGCCGTTTCTGCGAGTTCGACGACGGGCGGGCCGCCGAGCGCGTCGTGCGCCGGGTCTTCCTCGGCGAGCCCGAGGAGGCGCTGCCGCCGGTGCTGCCGCTGGAGTCCCGCACCGTGGCCCCCACCCCCGAGGAGGCGGACGCCCATGGACACGCCTGACGTCACGGTCACCGTCATCACCTACGACGACGCCGCGCGCCTCCCCCGCGCCGTCGCCTCCCTCCGGGCCCAGACCCACGCGAACATCGAGATCGTCATCAGCGACGACCACTCGACCGACAACACCCCTGACATAGCCCGGGAGTTGGCCGCCGCCGACCCCCGCATCACCTACCTCCGGCTGCCGGAGAACAGCGGCGGATGCGGCGTCCCGCGCAACCGCGCCCTCGACATCGCCCGCGCCCCGTACCTGATGTTCCTCGACAGCGACGACGAACTCCCGCCCCGCGCCGTCGAGTTCCTGCTCGCCGCGCACCGCGAGCACCCCGGCCTCGACTTCGCGATGGGCGCCGTCGAGCGGGTCCGCGTCGACACCGGACGCACCTCGCGGTGGATGCCGCACCTCGTCGCCGAGCGCCGCACCGTCGAGGGCCTGGAGAACGAACCAGACCTCCTCTTCGAGCACCTGTCGACGAGCAAGATGTACGCCCGCGCCTTCCTCGACCGCCACGACCTGCGCTTCCCCGAGGGCATCCACTACGAGGACCAGCTGTTCTCGGCGCAGGCCTACTGCCTCGCGAAGGCCTTCACGATCGTCCCCGAGACCGTCTACCGCTGGTACATCCACCCGTACGCGGCCGGGGGCACGGCCTCCATATCCAACCAGCGGCACCGGCTCGACAACGTCCGCGACCGCGTCCACGTGCAGGAGCTCATCGACGCCTTCCTCGCCGAGAACGGCCGCGGCGACACGCTGCGCGAGGCCAAGGACCACAAGTTCCTCAAGCACGACTTCCGGATGTACGCGGGCGACCTGCCGCACCGCGACGACGCCTGGCTCGCCGAGTTCGCCGCCGTCGTGAACCCCTACCTCGACCGGCTCTCCCCCGCCGCCTACGCCCGCCTGCCCCGCGACGAACGCGTCGTCCTCCAGCTCGTGCGCGACCTGCGCCTGCCCGAGGCCCGGCTCGCCGCGCGCGGCCTCGGCCACGCGGTCGCCCCGCGCACGACGGCCCTGGACGCGGCCGGGACCCCGTACTGGGGCGACCGGGTCCCGGACACGGCGTGGGCCCGCCGCGAACTCTCCCTCGCCGACCTGGAGCTGGACACCCGGCCCTTCCGGCGCGCCCAGTTCCGGCACGAGCTCCTGTCCGTCGAGCGGGGACCCGGACCGGCCTCCCTGGACCTGCGCGTACGCACCTACGACCCCGGACTCCGGCTGTCCGTGGGCCCGCAGCCGGCCGCGCTGCTGCTCACCCCGGGCCGCCGCCGCGCAACCCTGCGCTTCCGGCTCGACCCCGTGCGGCCGGGCGTCTTCGAGGGCCGGGTCCGGCTCGACCTCACGGCGCTCGTGCTGCCCCGGCTCGGCTTCACCGGGACCCGGCACCCCATGCTCCAGCTGACCGCCCCGGACGGCGCGCGCAACACCGGGCTGCTGCTCGCCCCGCTCGACCTGCCCGTCCGCACCGCACACGTCGACCGGCACCGGGTCACCGTCGAACCGGAGGGCAAGGGCGCGGGACGGCTGCAACTGCGCTGGGAACCGCTCGGGCCCCTCGCCACCCGGATCGGCCCGCCCGTGCGGCGCGCGGCCCGGACCCCGGCGGTGCGCCGGCTGCGACGCCTGGCCCGGATGGTCCGCTGAGGAGCCCTCCGCGTCGCCGGTGTCAGCGGCGCGAGCGCGCCCGCAGCCGCCACGGCATCGCCACCGACTCCAGCTGCACCATGAGGTTCATCTTCGACTCGCCGACCGTACGGTCCTCGAAGTGGATCGGCACCTCGATGATCCCCTGGCCGCGGCGCAGCGCCCGGTACTTCATCTCGACCTGGAAGCTGTAGCCCGCGCTGTCGACGGAGGCCAGGTCGATGGCGCGCAGGGCGTCCTCGCGCCACAGGTTGAAGCCGCCCGTGATGTCCCGGACGCGGGTGCCGAGGATCGTGCCCGCGTACGCGTTCGCCCAGCGCGAGAGCAGCTTGCGGTGCGCGCCCCAGGCCTCGGAGAGGCTGCCGCCCTGCACGTAGCGGCTGCCGATGGTGACGCCCGCGCCGGTCGACAGGGCGACCCCGAGCAGCTGCGGGACCTTCGCGACGGGGTGGCTGCCGTCGGCGTCCATCTGGAGGACGTAGCGGGCGCCGTCGGCGACGGCCCGCGCCATGCCCGCCGCGTAGGCACGGCCGAGCCCTTCCTTGCCCGCCCGGTGCAGCACGGCCATGCGGTCGGCGCCGAAGCGGCCCGCGTACTCCTCGGCGAGGTCGCCCGTGCCGTCCGGGCTGGAGTCGTCGACGACGAGGAGCCGCAGCCCCGGCAGCGGCAGCGCCATCAGCGCCTCGGCCATGCCGGGCAGATTCCCCGCCTCGTTGTACGTCGGCATGACGACGGTGAGCGGGGTCGCGGCCCAGTCGTCGGGCAGTGCGACCGCGCGTGCGGCCGGCGTCGCGTCCGGCCGGATCTGCTTCGACGGCATCGGGCTCTCCCTGGTCGGCGTGCTCGGTCACCCCATCGGTACCACCGAAACACAGTGCGAGCCGTCGGGACACTCATTGAGAACACAAGAATCCGGTAGGAAGAACGACCGAGGGGCGCCCGAAGGCGCCCCTCGACCACTACGTTCCGGCGACTGCGTCCCGGCGACTACGAGTGCGAACGCAGCAGCGTGCGCATCGTCCGCATCGCGACCGACAGGTTCGCCAGGTCGAAGGCGTCCGAGCCCTGGATCTCCTCCAGGGTGGTGCGCGCGCGGCCCAGGATCGCCGCGTTCTTCTCCTCCCAGGCCTTGAACCGCTGCTCCGGCGTCGAGGACCCGTTCCCGACGGCCAGCACGTCGGCCGTCAGGGCGGCGTGCGCCGCGTACAGGTCCTCACGGATCGACGCGCGGGCCATCGACTGCCAGCGGTCGGCCCGCGGCAGCTCGATGATGCGGTCCATCAGCTGCGTGATGCTGAGGCGGTCGGCCAGGTCGTAGTAGACCTCGGCGACGGCGAGGGCGTCCTTGCCCATGCGGTCGCCGATCTGCACGATGTCCAGCGTCGGGAACGCGGAGGAGAACCCGGCGACCCGCTGGGCCAGCTCCTCCGGCACCCCGGCGCCGGTCAGCTCGTCGACGATCCCCTGGTACCACTCGGCGTCGGCGCCGCGCAGCATCTTCGGCATGGCCGCCCAGACCTCGGTGACCCGCTCCTTGAAGAAGCCGATGGTCTCGGCGAGCTGGAGCGGCTGCGGCCGGTTGTTGAGCAGCCAGCGCGTGCCGCGCTCGACGAGCCGGCGCGAGTGCAGCCGGATCCGGGTCTGGACGTCGGCGGCGACGACATTGTCGAGCGCCTCGACCGCGTCCCACACGTCGCTCAGGCCGAAGATCTCGCGGGCCGCGAGCTGCGCCCGGACGATCTCCTCCAGGGACGCGCCGGTCTCCTCGCGCAGGCGGTGCAGGAAGGTCGAGCCGCCCGTGTTCACCGTGTCGTTGACCAGCACCGTGGTGATGATCTCGCGGCGCAGCGCGTGGCCGTCGATCGCGTCCAGGTACTTGTCGCGCAGCGCCTGCGGGAAGTAGGCGTGCAGCAGACGGGCCAGGTACGCGTCGTCGGGCAGCGAGGTCTGGATGAGCTCGTCCGACGCCGTGATCTTCGTGTACGCGAGCAGGACGGCCAGCTCGGGCTGGGTCAGGCCGCGGCCGCTGTTGAGGAGCTCCTTGATCTGCCGGTCGTTCGGCAGGAACTCCAGCGAGCGGTCCAGGTGGCCCTGCTTGCCGAGCCGGCGCATGAAGCGCTGGTGGGCGTGGAGCAGGGACGGGGCCTGCGCCTCGGCGTTGCCGAGCGCCGTGTTCTGCGCGTAGTTGTTGCGCAGGACCAGGTCGCCGACCTCGTCGGTCATGGCCGCGAGCAGCTTGTTGCGCTGCTTGACGGTCATGTCGCCGTCGAGGACCAGACGGTTGAGCAGGATCTTGATGTTGACCTCGAGGTCCGAGGTGTTCACACCGGCGCTGTTGTCGATCGCGTCGGTGTTGACCCGGCCGCCCTTGCGGGCGAACTCGATGCGGCCCAGCTGGGTCGCGCCGAGGTTGCCGCCCTCGCCGATGACCTGGGCGCGCACGTCCTGGCCGTCGACGCGGATCGGGTCGTTGGCCTTGTCGCCGACGTCGCTGTTCGACTCGACGGACGACTTCACGTACGTGCCGATGCCGCCGTTCCACAGCAGGTCCACCGGGGCCTGGAGGATGGCCTTCATCAGCTCGGCCGGGGTCATCTTCGACTGGCCGGACTCGATGCCGAGGGCCTCGCGGATGTGCGCGTTGAGCTGGATCGCCTTGGCGGAGCGCGGGAAGACGCCACCGCCGGCGGAGATCAGCTCCTTGTCGTAGTCCTCCCAGCTGGAGCGCGGGAGGTCGAACATGCGGCGGCGCTCGGCGTACGAGGTGGCCGCGTCCGGGTTCGGGTCGATGAAGATGTGCCGGTGGTCGAACGCGGCGACGAGGCGGATGTGCTCGCTGAGCAGCATGCCGTTGCCGAACACGTCGCCGGACATGTCGCCGACGCCGACGACGGTGAAGTCCTCGGTCTGGGTGTCGACGCCCAGCTCCCGGAAGTGCCGCTTGACGGACTCCCAGGCGCCGCGGGCGGTGATGCCCATGCCCTTGTGGTCGTAGCCGGCCGAGCCGCCGGAGGCGAACGCGTCGCCGAGCCAGAAGCCGTAGTCCTGGGCGACCTCGTTGGCGATGTCGGAGAACTTCGCGGTGCCCTTGTCGGCCGCGACCACCAGGTAGGTGTCGTCGCCGTCGTGGCGCACGACGCCGACGGGCGGCACGACCTCGCCGCCGACCAGGTTGTCGGTGATGTCGAGCAGCGCCGAGATGAACGTCTTGTACGAGGCGATGCCCTCGGCCATCCAGGCGTCGCGGTCCACCGACGGGTCGGGCAGCTGCTTGGCGACGAAGCCGCCCTTGGCGCCGACCGGCACGATGACGGTGTTCTTCACCATCTGCGCCTTGACCAGGCCGAGGATCTCCGTGCGGAAGTCCTCACGCCGGTCGGACCAGCGCAGACCGCCGCGCGCGACCTTGCCGAAGCGCAGGTGGACGCCCTCGACGCGGGGCGAGTACACCCAGATCTCGTAGGCGGGGCGCGGCTCGGGCAGGTCGGGGATGGCCTGCGGGTCGAGCTTCATGGAGACGTAGGCGTGCGGGCGGTACGGCTCGCGCGCGTCGGTCCCGGCGCTCTGGAAGAAGTTGGTCCGCAGGGTCGCCTTGATGACCGTGAGGAAGGACCGCAGGATGCGGTCCTCGTCGAGCGAGGCGACCTGGTCGAGCGCGCCGTCGAGCTCCTCGAGGATCCCGTCGATCAGCTCGGTGCCGGCGCTCTGCCGGTCCGGCGACATCCGCGCCTCGAAGAGGCTCACCAGCAGGCGCGTGGTGTGGACGTTGTTGCGGAGGGTGTCCTCCATGTAGTCCTGGCTGAACGTGGAGCCGGCCTGGCGCAGGTACTTGGCGTAGGCGCGCAGCACCATGGCCTGGCGCCAGGTGAGCCCGGCGCCGAGCACGAGGGCGTTGAAGCCGTCGTTCTCCGCGGCGCCGGTCCAGGTCGCGGCGAACGCCTCCTGGAAGCGCTCGCGGCCGTCGGCACCGAGGTCGTCCCCGTTGCCGTTGCCCTGCTTGGGCAGGCGCAGGCCGAAGTCGTAGATCCACGCCGTCGTACGGTCCGCGCAGCGCAGCTCGTACGGGCGCTCGTCGGTGACCTCGACGCCCAGGCGCTGCAGCACCGGGAGGACGGCCGACAGGGAGACGGGCGCGCCGGTGCGGTAGATCTTGAAGCGGCGCTCGCCGGGGGCGGCGCCCACGGGCTCGTACAGGGAGAGCGCGAAGTCCTTGCCGCTGCGGGCGAAGGCCTCCAGGTGGACCAGGTCGGCGACGGCGGCGCGCGGCGTGTGGTCGGCCTTGTAGCCCTCGGGGAAGGCGTGGCCGTACTGGCGCAGCAGCTCGGCGGCGCGCTCCTCGCCGCACTCGGCGTTCAGCGCCTCGGCGAAGCCGTCGGCCCAGGAGCGGGCGGCCTCCACGAGCCGGGCCTCGATGCGGTCCTTGTCGGCGTCGGACAGCTGCGGCAGCTCGGTGCCGGGCGCGACGCGGACGACGAAGTGCAGCCGGGACAGGATCGACTCGGTGTTCCAGGCGGTGAAGTCGACGCTGGTGCCGCCGAGCTCCTCCTTGAGGATGTCGATGATCCGCAGCCGGACGCCCGTGGTGTAGCGGTCGCGCGGCAGGTAGACGAGCGCCGAGTAGTAGCGCCCGTACTCGTCCTGGCGCAGGTACAGGCGCAGCCGGCGCCGCTCCTGCAGGTACAGGACGGAGGTGACGATGGAGCGCAGCTCGTCCGGCGGGGTCTGGAACAGCTCGTCGCGCGGGTACGTCTCCAGGATCTGGAGCAGGTCGCGGCCGTCGTGGCTGTTGGGCGTGAAGCCGGCGCCCTTGAGGACCTCGGCGACCTTGCGGCGCACGACGGGGACGCGGCGCACGCTCTCGGTGTACGCGGCGGAGGAGAACAGGCCGAGGAAGCGGCGCTCGCCGATCACGTTGCCCTCGGCGTCGAACTTCTTCACGCCGACGTAGTCGAGGTAGCTGGGGCGGTGCACGGTGGCGCGGCTGTTGGCCTTGGTGAGGACGAGCAGCTTGTGCTCGCGGGCCTTGGCGCGGGCGTCGGCGGGCAGCCGGCTGAAGGACGGCGAGACCGGGTGGTGGTCGTCGGTGCCGTGCGGCGGGTCGGAGCGCAGGATGCCGAGGCCGGTGCCGGGTACGGCGGCCAGGGAGTCGTCCTCGGTCAGGACGTACTCGCGGAAGCCGAGGAAGGTGAAGTGGTCGGCGGACAGCCAGCGCAGCAGCTCGCGGGCCTCCTCGACCTCCGACTCGTCCAGGTCGCCCGCGGTGGGCTCGGAGGGCAGCTCGTCGGCGATGCGCAGCGCGGCGTCGCGCATCTTCTCCCAGTCCTCGACGCACTCGCGCACGTCCGACAGGACACGCAGCAGATCGGCGGTGATCTGCTTGAGGTCGGCGCGGTCCGTCTCGCGGTCCATCTCGACGTGGATCCACGACTCGGTGAGCACGTCGTGGCCGTCGGCGGTGGCGCCGTCCGGCAGCACCTCCAGGAGCTTGCCGGTCACGTCACGCCGCACGACGACCTGCGGGTGGATGACGACGTGGATCCCGCGTCCCTGCCGCGACAGCTCGTTGGTGACCGAGTCCACGAGGAAGGGCATGTCGTCGGTGACGACCTCGACGACGGAGTGGCTGCTGGTCCAGCCGTTCTCCTCGACCGTCGGGGTGTGGACCTTGACGCTGGCGGTGCCCTGCGGACGGTTCTCGGCGAGCCGGTAGTGCGAGTAGGCGGCGCCGAAGACGTCGACCGGGTCGCGGTCGGAGAGGTCCTCGGGTGCGGTGTGCAGGTAGTAGCGCTGGAGGAACGTGAGCACGGTGTCGCTGTCCGGCGTGCCCTCGCCCGTCTGCCCAGCCGGGAGATGCCCCCCTGCCGGGCTGTTCTCAGCTACCCGGGCGGCCCGTTCGAGCAGCTCGGCCTTGGCTTCGTCCAGCTTGGTCTGCATTGTCCTCTGGCTCCTGTCGCGCGCCGTTGCGTGACGTAGACGTGTTCGAGAAAAAACGTTCGGCATCACGAGACGGCGCGGGGTGTCCGCTGTACGTCGACGTTATGCCGGAATGAGAGAAGAGCGAACGGATATGAGCCATTTTCGGCGCACCGGCCGGCCGCGGGAAACGATCAGCGGCTGAGCGCCGGGCACGGTCGGCATGACGAACCGTGGTCTCCCGGCGCGGGCAGGGGGCGACGATGCCCCCGCGAGATATCGCGCTGATCACGGGTCAAGGCTATCGCCCCGCCCCCGGGGCCCGTCATGAGCCGTATGTGTACAAAACCGGGGGGCGAACTTTGACACTCTGCACAGATCGCTGAGCGACGGAGTGTGCTGGGAGCGCCCGAAGGGGTGACCCGCGGGGTCCGGGCGGGTCACCGGCAGGGGGTGGGTGGTGGCTGCCCCGCCGACGAGGGCAGCCACCGCGATGCCACGCTCCGGGCACCACGGCGGGGCTGTCGCCACGACAGCGTGGGGGAGTTGACCGTTACTGCCCGACCCCCCGCCGCGACCTCCTCCGGAGACCGACACCCCCAGATCCTCCTCGGTACACCCCTGATCACACATCGGTACCCGGGAACACCCGTATACCCAGATCGCAGGCTGAAGCCGACCTCCGTATACCTACCGCCCCCTGGGGCGCGACCGGTATGCCCCTGGGGCGCACGAAGTGCGCCTTCAGGGGCGCGGGGCTGTGCCCGATCAGCGGCTCCGCCGCGGGGCGCGACGCGACAAGCCCCCTGGGGGCGCGCGAAGCGTGCCTCTCAGAGGCGCGGGGAACTGCGCGAGAAGCCCCACCGGCGGCGCACCCGGCAATGAGAGATCAACCAGCCACGGTCGAGGCCGCCGCCGCCAGAGAAACCTCCGTCCGCGACCCCACCCCGAGCTTCGCCAAAATATGCTCCACATGCGCGTCAGCGGTCCGCTTCGAGATCACCAGCCGCTCCGCGATCTCCCGGTTCGACAACCCCTCCACCACCAGCGCGGCAACCTCCCGCTCCCTACGGGTCAGCGCCTCGACCCCACTCCGCCGAGCCCCCGGCACAGCCACCACCGGCGCCGGAACCTCCGCGTCCCCCCGCACCGCCTCCAGCACCCGGTCCCCGGAAAGCCGCGCCCCCACCTCGTGCCACCGCCGGAACCCGTCCTCCCCCAGCGCCTCCCGCACAGCCCCCCGCACCGTCTCCTGCTCCTCGAAGAGCGAGGGCAGCATGCCGACGGGGTCACCGGACAGGCGCCGCGCGTTCTCCGCGTACCCGAGCAGCCACGCCGCCCGCACGAACCGCTTCCCCCGCGCCGCCGCCCACCCGAGCGCGAGGCAGCAGATCGCCGCGACGAGCACCTCCTCGACCTCGGCGGCGGCCTCCAGCGCCCGGCGCAGCGCCTCGACGGCGTCGTCCCGCTCCCCCGCGAGCCACAGGATCACCCCCTGCACCATGAGCGTGGACCCGTACAGCTGCCGCTCCCCGGTGCCCTCCAGGAACGCGAGCCCGGTCCGGCACAGCTCCAGCGCGCCGTCCGTGTCCCCGAGCACCCCGAGCAGCAGCGCGCCCTCGTAGTGCACGACACCCGTGCCGAGCCCGTCGCCCCGCGCCACGATCCGCTGCCGCGCGTCCTCCAGCGCCGCGAGCCCGTCCGGCTCCCCGCACAGCGCCCCGAGCCCGCCCAGGTACGCCTCGCAGAACAGCTCGACCCGGCCCTCCCCCGCCTGCCGCGCCACCGCGATCGCCCGGTGGAACAGCTCCAGGGCGCCGGGCAGGTCCCCGGTCC
This sequence comes from Streptomyces sp. NPDC025806, assembly GCF_055558275.1. Lineage (NCBI taxonomy): Bacteria > Bacillati > Actinomycetota > Actinomycetes > Kitasatosporales > Streptomycetaceae > Streptomyces > Streptomyces sp. NPDC025806. The sequence goes on from NZ_JBVHMU010000012.1 coordinate 224,603, forward strand.
ACACCGAGAACAGGGCGACCATGAACCGGCCCCACGCCTGCTCCCCACCCACCTCGCCGAGCAGCCCGAGCCCCTTGTCGATCCAGTACCGGCCCTCGGCGAGCACCCCGGCCGCCCGCCAGAACGGCCCGAGCTGCGCCGCCAGCCACAGCCCCTGCGCGACGGTCTCCGGACCCCCGCTCCCGTACGCGTACTCGAGCGCGGCCCGCAGATCGGCGCTCTCGGCCCGCAGCACCCGGTGGTGCCCCGGCTGCGCGGCGGTGAGGAACTCGTCCCAGAAGCGCCGGCCGAGCTCCCGGTAGTACGCGAAGTGCCGCCCGCGCACGGCCGCCGCCTGCCCGGACTCCTCCAGCCACTCGGCCCCGTACTCGCGGATCGTGTCGAGCAGCCGGTACCGGCCGCCGTTCTCCGTGATGCGCTGCACGACCGACTTGTCGACGAGCCCGATGAGGTGCTCCAGGACCGCGCCGGGCGCCAGCTCGCCGCCCGCGCACACGGTCTCCGCGGCCGACAGCTCGAAGGACCCGGCGAACACCGACAGACGCGCCCACAGCAGCCGCTCCTGGGGCGTGCACAGCTCGTGCGACCAGCCGATCGCGGTGCGCAGCGTCTGGTGCCGGGTCAGCGCGGTGCGGCGCCCTCCGGTCAGCACCTCGAAGCGGTGGCCGAGCCGCTCCACGAGCCGCTCCAGGGGCACGGCCCGCAGCCGGACCGCCGCGAGCTCCAGCGCGAGCGGGATCCCGTCGAGACGGCCGGCGAGCGCGGTGAGCTGCTCCCGGTTGGCGTCGGTCACCGTGAAGCCGGGCACGACGGCGGCGGCCCGCTGCACGAACAGTTCCAGGGCGTCGTCGGCGCTCAGCGGCGCGATGGGGCAGCAGTGCTCGCCCGGCACGTCGAGCGGCTGCCGGCTGGTCGCGAGGACGCTCACGCCGGCCGCCTCGCGCAGCAGCACGTCGGCGAGCATGGCGCAGGCGTCGACGAGGTGCTCGCAGGTGTCGAGGACGATCAGGAGCCGCCGCCCCTGGAGGTGCGCGACGACCGCGTCGAGCGGCTCCATGCCTGCCTGGTCCGGGAGTTCGAGCACGGCGGCGAGCGTCGCGGGGATCAGCTCGGGGTCGCGCAGCGCGCTCAGCTCGACGAGCCACACCCCGTCCGGGAACCGCTTGGCGAGCCCGGCCGCGGCCCGCAGCGCGGTGCGGCTCTTGCCGACCCCGCCGGGCCCGACCAGCGTGACGAGCCGGGCCCGGTCGAACGCGCCCCGCACCTGCGCCAGTTCGTCCGAGCGCCCCACGAACGTCGTGACCTCGGCGGGAAGTTGTCCGCCCCGCCGCTGCCCGAAGCCGAAACCCATGGTTCGCGTCCCCCCGTCGTGGCTGCCGTACGGCCGTACCACCCCAGCGTACGCAGCCGGGCGCGGAGCGTGAACGCACTCGGCGCAAAACGCCGGGCGCGGCGGAAGGAGGGATTCAGGCGGCTTCGGCGATCCGCTCCGCCTCGCGCACGGCCTCGGCGAGGGTGTCGACGACCGGCACTCCGGCGCCTTCCAGGCTGGCCCTGCTGTGCGAGCCGCCGGTGTAGAGCACGGCCCGCGCGCCCGCGTGCAGCGCGGCGACCGCGTCGTCGGCCGCGTCCCCGATGACGACGGTGCGCTCCGGCGCGACCCCGTCGAGGGTGTTCAGGTGCCGCACCATGTGCTCGGCCTTGCTGCCGCCCGAGGGCCCGGTGCGGCCGTCGACGCGCAGGAACCGGTCGGTGATCCCGAAGTCCCGCACCAGCGGCACCAGTCGGTCGTGGTCGTACATGCTGAGGATGGACTGGCTGCGGCCCGCGCCCTGCCAGCCGGCGAGCAGGCCCTCGGCGCCGTCGGTGAGCCGGCAGTCGCCCGCGTGGTCCACGTAGTGCCGGTGGAAGGTCGAGTCCATGAGGAGCCACTCGTCCTCGGTGGGCAGCCGGCCCAGCAGCCGCTCGTAGAACTTGGGGACAGGCACGCAGTACAGCGTCCGGTACGTCTCCAGCGTGATCGGTTCGAGCCCGATCTCCTCGAAGGCGGCGTTCGTGGCCCCTATGACGGCTTCGGTGTCGTGGAACAGCGTGCCGTTCCAGTCCCAGACGATGTGCGCGGTGGTGTGCTTCCCCATCCCCAGAACGTACCTTCCGCTCAGTCGCGCAGGCCGATCAGGTTCGGAATCTCCTGCGTCGCGAACCAGAGCAGTTCGTGGTCCTCGGCCCCGTCCACGACGAACTGCGCGTCGTCGTCCCCGTGGTCGGCGGCGCCGAGCGCTGCCGCGGCGGCGGTGACGTCCTTCTCCGCGTCGTCGGCGTCCACGTGCACGGCCGCCGCCTTGGACAGCCGCACGACGTCCCGTACGGACACCTCGCCGAGCGAGGCCGGGTCGAGGCCCCGGTCGGGGTCGGCCACGGCCGCGCCGTCCGCCACGTCGACGGCGACCACGACACGGCGCCGGGCGGCGTCCGGCTCACCGGCGAGCATCCGCAGCGAGGCGAGCGCGGCCCGGTTCAGGGCGGCGTACTCCAGCTCCTCGATGTCGTCGGAGAGGTACCACTCGCGCAGCGCGGGCGTCACGGCGAAGGCGGTCAGCGGCGCGGGGCCCAGCTCGCCCGCCTTGTACGCCGCCGCGAGTCGAGGCAGGGACAGGGGTACGTACACGCGCATGACGGGCCGCTTTCGTCGTCGGGGCCTACGGGATCCGGGCCCTTCAGGATACGGGGACCCACCCTCCCCGCACCGGGGTGCGTCCCCTTTCGGGCCGCCGCCCGCGCCCTCGGCCCGCGTCAGCCGGGCAGGGCCGGTTCACTCCGGCCCGTCCCGCTCCCCGGGGCCCGCCGCCGCCCCGGGCCACCCGGATGAGCGAACCGGCCCGTCCCGCCCCGCGCCTCCCGGCCGCCCTTGCGGGGCCGCACCCCTGCCTCGTACAAGATCACCACCACTAAGTTACTGATTGGTATCCGGAGGTCGCTGTGCAGAAGGTGATGACCAGGCGAGGCCCTCGACGGAACACCCGACCGCCCGCCCGGCGCGACAGCAGGCGCCCCGGCCCCGGCCGCATCGCGCCGCAGGCCCCGCCGCACCCGACCGAACTGTTCACCGAGCGCCTCGTGCTCGTGCTCAGCGGCCAGAAGCCGCTGCACTGGGTCGCCCGCCACACCGTCCACCAGGCCTACGAGGATCTCCTCTGGCTCGCCGACCGCCGCACCCTGGGCCCGGCCCGCCCCCGCATCCACCGCATCGGCCACTTCGAACCGTCCCCCGGCTCCTACGAGGTCTTCGCCCGCATCACCTCCGGCCCCCGCCTCCACGCCCTGGCCTTCCGCCTGGTCCGCGACGAATCCCTGCGCTGGCGCTGCACAGCCGTAGAACTCGACGGCCGCCCACCCCGCCCCCACGACGACTAGCCCCACCCCGTCCGGGGGCCGGCCCGGGCGCGCCCCCAGCCGCCCAGCCTCACTCCCCCCCTTGCCCGAGCCCCTCTCCCACCCTCCCGCCCCCTCCGGGGGCCGTCGGCCCGGCGCCGGGCCTGAGGCAGCACCCCGGCGCCAGCCCGGCGCCGGAAGAGGTGCCGGGACGGATGCGCCCCGTCAGGGGCGCAGGGAACTGCGCGAGAAGCCCCACCGACGGCGCACCCGGCGACGCTCACCGCCCCCTACGGCGACGCCCCCCGGCGCCGGACGCACGAGGCATCAGGGCTCGCCACAACGCAGCCCCGCCAGGCCCCGCACCGAAGCCCCGCCCCACCAGCCCCGCCCCCAGAAATCCGCTGTCGCCCCACCCCGCCAAGACGCAGACTCGTGTCATGACGACAGATGCGGCGAAGACGGCGGACCTGGCGGACGCGGCGGAGGATCTGGAGGGGCGGGGCGCGGCGACGGACATGGCCGCGTTCCGGGAGGCGGTCGTCGCCTGGGCGGCCGGCGGCCCTGGCGACCGCGCCCGCACCCTGGCCACCCGCCTCCCCGTCCGCACCGCCGTCCTCCTGGAGGGCCCCAGCGACGCCGCGGCCGTCGACGCACTCGCCGCACGCCACGGCCGCGACCTCGCCGCCGAGGGCATCTGCGTCCTCCCGATGGGCGGAGCCATGAGCATCGCCCGCTTCGCCGCACTGCTCGGCCCCGACGGCCTGGGCCTGCGCCTGACCGGCCTGTGCGACGAGGCGGAGCGCGGCTTCTACGAGCGCGGCCTGGAGCGGGCCGGCGTCACCGGGCAGGAGCAGGAGTTCTACGTGTGCGCGGCGGACCTGGAGGAGGAACTGATCCGCGCCCTCGGCGTCCCGCGCGTCGAGGAACTCGTCCGCGAGGAGGGCGAGCTGCGCTCCCTGCAGACCTTCCAGCGCCAGCCCGCCCAGCAGGACCGCACGGCCGCCCAGCAACTGCGCCGCTTCCTCGGCACCACCAGCGGCCGCAAGATCCGCTACGGCCGGGTCCTGACCGAGGCCCTGCCCTCCGCCCGCGTACCGGCCCCGCTGGAGTCCCTGCTCGCCACCCTGTGAAGCCCTGTGACGCGCCGGCCGCCAAACATGCGGAAGGGGCCGGACACCAGGTGTCCGGCCCCTTCCCGTACCGCTGCGTACTACTGCCGCGCCGCTGTCACTTCTTGCGGCGGCTGCGGCCCTTCTGCTGCTTGCGGCGCTCGGCGCGGGTCAGGCCGTCGGCCTCGGAGCGGGTCGGGCCGCCCTCGGTCACGAAGTCGCCCTCGTCGACGCCACCCTCCGCGTTCGGCGCCTGGAAGTGCAGGCGGTCCGGGCGCTGCGGCGCGTCGAGCCCCTTGGCACGGATCTCCGGACGGGACGCCCCGGCCTGCGCCGGAACCGTGTCCTCCGGGGACTTCTCCAGGGAGGTGGGCGCCGCGTCCTCGACCGGCACCTCCTCGACCTGCTGCTCGACCTGGACCTCCAGGTTGAACAGGTAGCCGACGGACTCCTCCTTGATGCCCTCCATCATGGCGGTGAACATGTCGAAGCCCTCGCGCTGGTACTCGACCAGCGGGTCCTTCTGCGCCATCGCCCGCAGGCCGATGCCCTCCTGGAGGTAGTCCATCTCGTAGAGGTGCTCACGCCACTTGCGGTCGAGCACGCTCAGGACGACCCGGCGCTCCAGCTCGCGCATGATCTCGGAGCCGAGCTGCTCCTCGCGGGCCTCGTACTGGGCGTGGATGTCGTCCTTGACGGCCTCGCCGATGAACTCGGCGGTGAGTCCGGCACGGTCCCCCGCCTCGTCCTCCAGCTCCTCGACCGACACCTTGATCGGGTAGAGCTGCTTGAAGGCGCCCCACAGCCGGTCGAGGTCCCACTCCTCGGCGAAGCCCTCCGCCGTCTCGGCGGCGATGTAGGCGTCGATCGTGTCGTCCATGAAGTGCTGCACCTGCTCGTGCAGGTCCTCGCCCTCCAGGACGCGGCGGCGCTCGCCGTAGATGACCTCGCGCTGGCGGTTGAGGACCTCGTCGTACTTCAGGACGTTCTTACGCGTCTCGAAGTTCTGGGTCTCGACCTGCGACTGGGCGGAGGCGATGGCGCGGGTGACCATCTTGTTCTCGATCGGGACGTCGTCCGGCACGTTGGCCATCGACATCACGCGCTCGACCATCTGGGCCTTGAACAGGCGCATCAGGTCGTCACCGAGCGACAGGTAGAAGCGGGACTCGCCCGGGTCGCCCTGACGGCCGCTTCGACCGCGCAGCTGGTTGTCGATACGGCGCGACTCGTGGCGCTCGGTACCGAGGACGTAGAGCCCGCCGAGGCTCTTGACCTCCTCGAACTCCGCCTTGACGGCCTGCTCGGCGCGCTCCAGGGCGGCGGGCAGCGCGGCGGCCCACTCCTCGACGTGCTCGACCGGGTCCAGCCCCGCCTGGCGCAGCTCGGCCTCGGCGAGGTCGTCCGGGTTGCCGCCGAGCTTGATGTCGGTGCCGCGGCCCGCCATGTTCGTCGCGACGGTGACGGCGCCCTTGCGGCCCGCCTGCGCGACGATCACGGCCTCGCGGTCGTGCTGCTTCGCGTTGAGCACCTCGTGCTGGATGCCGCGCTTGCTGAGCTGCTGCGAGAGGTACTCGGACTTCTCGACCGACGTCGTACCGACGAGGATCGGCTGGCCCTTCTCGTGCTTCTCCGCGATGTCGTCGACGACCGCGTCGAACTTGGCGACCTCGGTGCGGTAGATCAGGTCGGCCTGGTCCTTGCGCTGCATCGGCTTGTTCGTCGGGATCGGGACGACGCCGAGCTTGTAGATCTGGTGGAACTCGGCGGCCTCGGTCATCGCCGTACCGGTCATGCCGGACAGGCCCGGGACTTCCTTGCCGTCGTGGTCGTGCCGCTGGTAGAGGCGGAAGAAGTTCTGGAGGGTGATCGTGGCGAGCGTCTGGTTCTCGTCCTTGATGTCCACCCCTTCCTTCGCCTCGATCGCCTGGTGCATGCCCTCGTTGTAGCGGCGGCCGGCGAGGATACGGCCGGTGTGCTCGTCGACGATCATGACTTCGCCGTCCATGACGACGTAGTCCTTGTCCTTCTTGAAGAGCTCCTTCGCCTTGATGGCGTTGTTCAGGTAGCCCACCAGCGGCGTGTTCACCGACTCGTACAGGTTGTCGATGCCCAGCCAGTCCTCGACCTTGGCGACGCCGGACTCGTGGATGGCGACGGTGCGCTTCTTCTCGTCGACCTCGTAGTCGCCGGTCTCCTCGATGCCCTTCAGCGGGTTGCCCGCCTCGCCCTTCTTCAGGCGCGTGACGAGCTTCGCGAAGTCGCCGTACCACTTGGTGGCCTGGTCGGCCGGGCCGGAGATGATCAGCGGCGTACGGGCCTCGTCGACGAGGATCGAGTCGACCTCGTCGACGATCGCGAAGTTGTGGCCGCGCTGGACGAGCTCGTCCTGGGACCACGCCATGTTGTCGCGCAGGTAGTCGAAGCCGAACTCGTTGTTCGTGCCGTACGTGATGTCGCACGCGTACTGCTCGCGGCGCTGGGCCGGCGTCATGTTCGCCAGGATGCAGCCGACGCTCAGGCCCAGGAACTTGTGGACGCGGCCCATCATCTCGGAGTCGCGCTCGGCCAGGTAGTCGTTCACCGTGATCAGGTGGACGCCCTCGCCGGACAGCGCGTTCAGGTACGCGGGCAGCGTGCCGACCAGGGTCTTGCCCTCACCGGTCTTCATCTCCGCGACATAACCGAGGTGGAGTGCGGCGCCACCCATCATCTGGACGTCGTAGTGACGCTGGCCGAGCACGCGCTTGGCGGCCTCACGGACGGTGGCGAACGCCTCGGGCAGCAGGTCGTCGAGGCTCTCACCGTCGGCGTACCGCTGCTTGTACTCGTCGGTGAGGCCCCTCAGCTCGGCGTCGGTGAGGCCCACGAAGTCCTCTTCGATGGAGTTCACCTGGTCCGCGATGCGGTGCAGCTTGCGCAGGATCTTGCCTTCGCCTGCACGCATGATCTTCGAGAGGACGGACACGGGGGTTGGTCTCCTTGCCGGTCGGGCCTGGCACGGTCGGTTACCCAGGCGACAGCCTGAGCAACGGCCATCGTATGCGAGGACCCCACCGCGCCGGGAGGTCTGCCATCAGGTCCAACGGACGGGCGGCTCGGAAGGTGCCGGTACGCGGCAGGAAAACTGGTGACATCCGCCGTCCGTCCCGAGCAGAATCGGGCGATGGACCCCGTGACGCTGACCACCGACCGCCTGCAGCTGCGCACGTTCGTGCCCGCCGACATCGACGAGGTGTACGTCGCGGCCCAGGACCCCGACATCCAGCGCTGGACCACGGTGCCGTCCCCGTACGCGCGCGTGGACGCCGAGTACTTCGTCCAGCAGATGGTCCCCGACGGCTGGCGGGCCGACACCGAGTACACCTTCGCGGTGCGGCGGGACCCGAGCGGGCCGGTCGTCGCCGCGATCTCCCTGCACCATCCGCGCGCGGGCGCCTGGGAGGTCGGTTTCTGGACGCACAAGGAGCACCGGGGCCGCGGCTACATGACGGAGGCCGTCCTGGGCGTCGCCCGCTGGGCCTTCACGGAGCTGGCCTGTGTACGGCTGGAATGGCGCGCCGAGGCGGGGAACGTGGCGTCCCGCACGGTCGCCGAGAAGGCCGGCTTCCAGGTGGAGGGTGTCCTGCGCGCGGGCCTCCTCAACAAGGGCGTCCTCCGCGACTGCTGGATCGGCGCCCTCCTCCCCTCCGACCTCCCGATCCCCGGCGCCCTCCCCTACCTCCCGTCGCCGACCCCCTGACCTGCCCCCGCCGGCCCGCCAGGAGCCCCGCCCAGCCCCTCCGGAACCCACCCCCGACTGTCAGTGCCGCCCCCTAAAGTTCGGGCCATGACGACCCCGCCGCGCCCCACCGTCACCGTCACCGTCACCCTGACCGCCGACGAAGCCCGCCGCATCGCCCTACGAGCCCAGGGCTTCCTGGGCGCCCCGAACCGCCGGGCGGGCGTGCGCGGCGTCCTGCGCCACCTGGGCGCGGTCCAGCTCGACACGATCTCCGTCCTGGCCCGCTCGCACGAACTGATCCCGTACGCCCGCCTCGGCGCGGTGGGCCGCAGGACGGTCGAGGACGCGTACTGGTCGGCGACGGACCCCGCCCGCCCGCACGCCTTCGAGTACTGGTCCCACGCGGCCTGCATCCTCCCCATCGAGGAATGGCCCCACTTCGCCTTCCGCCGCCGCGCCTACCGCACGCGCCCGCACTGGAACCACGAGCTCTCCCCCGGCGCCTACGACCAGGTGATCAAGCAGCTCCGCGCCGAGGGCCCCCTGACCGCCACGGAACTCGGCGGCGCGAAGAACAAGGGCGAGTGGTGGGACTGGTCGGATTCCAAGATCGCCGTCGAGCGGGCGCTCATGTACGGCGAGGTGGTCTGCGTGGAGCGGCGCGGCTGGAAGCGCGTCTACGACCTGGCCGAGCGCGCCGTGCCCGACGAGCTGCTGCACGACGACCTGGACGACAGGGAGTGCGTACGCCGCCTGATCCGCCAGGCCGGCGAGGCCCTCGGCGTCGGCACCCGCTCCGACCTCGCGGACTACCACCGACTCAAGTCCGAGCAGTTCGACGCGGTGGTCGAGGAGACGGGCCTGGTCCCGGTCACGGTGGAGGGCTGGGGCGGCAAGCCGGCCTGGGCGGACCCGGCGGCCCTGGAGTCGGCCCCGCGCGGCCGGCACCGTACGACGCTGCTGTCCCCGTTCGACTCCCTGATCTGGGAGCGGGCCCGTACGGAGCGCGTCTTCGGCTTCGCCCACCGCCTGGAGGCGTACGTGCCGAAGCCGAAGCGGGTGCACGGCTACTTCGCGATGCCGGTGCTGGCGGGCGGCCGCCTGGTGGGCCGGGTCGACCCGGCGCGCGAGGGCTCGACGCTGGTCGCCAAGCAGGTCTCCCTGGACGGCCCGAAGTCGGTGCCGGCGGTGGCGGAGGCGCTCCGGGAGGCGGCGGGCTGGGTGGGCTGCGACACGGTACGCGTGGAGCGCATGTCCGACCCGGCCCTGAAGAAGGCACTCGTGGCGGCCCTCTCCTAGCGCCCGCCAGGCGCTCGGGAGAGGGTGCGACGCCTACCTGATCTCGAGAATCTTCTCCCGCATCGCGTACACGACGGCCTCCATCCTGGAGTGCAACTGCAGCTTCTCCAGGATGTTCCGCACGTGGTTCTTCACGGTGTTCTCGGAGATGAAGAGTTCCTTCGCGATGTCCCGGTTGTTCATCCCCGTGGCGACGAGCTTGAGCACTTCCAGCTCCCGGTCGGTCAGCCGGGGCGCCGGGACGAGCCGGCGCTCGTCGGTGCGCTGGATCATCGATTTGAACTCGGTGAGCAGTTTCGACGCCATGGAGGGGCTGATCTGCGACTGTCCGTCGGCGACGGCGCGAATGGCGGTCGCCACCTCGTCCGTCGAGATCTCCTTCAGGAGATATCCGGTCGCTCCGGCTTTGATCGCCTCGTAGAGATCGGCTTCCTCGTCGCTGATCGTCAGCATGATGATCTTCGCGCTGGGTGCCACCTCCTTGATGGAGGTGCAGGCCTCGATGCCGCCTCTTCTGGGCATCCGTACGTCCATGAGGACGATGTCGGGCAGCAGGTCGGCCGCCTTGTCCACCGCCTCCGCCCCGTCGCCCGCCTCGCCGACGACCTGGATGTCCTCCTCGGCCTTGAGCACGATCTCGAGCCCGCGCCGGAACAGAGCGTGGTCGTCCACCACGAGCACCCGGATGGGCTCCTTGCGCGGGGAGCCGGCATCCGGTCCCATGCCGGCGCCGTCGCCGGCCGCGCCGGCGTCCTCGCCTCGCATCGGTCCGAAGCTGTCCGCCATCGTTCCTCCCCCTGAAGGCCGTGGCCTGTCTTCCAGTACCGGGCCAACCCGAGGCGCCGGCACACCGGTTGACCCGGCTCGGCCATGATTTCATGCCTCGGCGTCCGCGCGGCGACGGTGCGGTGCACGAGGGGGTCGCACGAGGGTGCCCCCGGGGGCGCACACGCACTCCAGGGGCACCCGATGAGTGGGTTTTCGGACAGCTGCCCGTTCGGCCGGGCTCAGCCGCCGATGGCGTCTCCCGCGTCGGCGGCACGCGCCTGGGCGACCATCGGGTCGGTGCTGACGTGAATGACGCCGTAGTCGTAGGCGTGGCGCCGGTAGACGACGCTGGGTTCCTTGGTCTCGGAGTCGACGAACAGATAGAAGTCGTGCCCGACCAGCTCCATCTCGTAGAGCGCCTGGTCGAGCGACATGGGCGCCGCCACGTGGGTCTTCTCCCGGACGACGAGCGGGCCTTCGCCCTGCACCTCGAGGGATCCGATCCTGGTGGTCGGTACCCCGTTCACCTCGGACTCGTCCTTGGCGATGGTTCCGTCCCCGTTGAGCGTCGCGGCGTCCGGGACGCGCTCGGCGACCTCCGCCGCCGAGATCCGCCGGGCACCGCGCCGTGTGGACCGCTTGCTGTGCTGCTTACGCAGTCGGGCATCCAGCTTCTCCGTGGCCAGGTCGAGCGCCGCGTACGGGTCGTTCGCCGCGGCTTCCGCCCGGATCACGGGGCCACGGGTGCGCAGCGTGATCTCCACGCGGTCGCACCGGTCGGCCTGCCGGGGGTTGGGCTCCTTGGACACCTCCACGTCGAGGCTGATCACCTTGCCGTCGAGCTTCTGGATCTTCTCCAGCTTCAGCTTTTCGGCCACGTGCTTGCGGAACCGCTCAGGTACCTCGGTCTTGCGGCCCTTGACGACGATGTCCACGCAGAACTCCGTTCCCGGATAGCTCCGCTCCTCGGCGGAGCATCTCCCTCTTGCACCAGACTCCGGCCACTTCCGGAGTCGCGGACTCGGTGACTTCCACCTCCTCCTCCCCCGCGGACAAGATCTCCACCCCACCACTACGGGTGATTGCGAAAATCTTTGTACAGACCCACGGGACGGGCATTCCGAGTATGCGAGGTCCGGCGCCGGTCTTTCCTGCCGAGTTCCTCACAACCGAACATATCTCGCCCGGACGGATGTCGTCACCCTCTACCGACGCGTACCTCCATTCAGGTGAACGAACCCTCTCACTACCTGCAACGACGCAGATTCAGCATCAGTTCCGGTTTATCTCGAAGGAATCCGGAGAAGCGGCGATCACAGCACCGTGAAGGGCGATCCGAGCTGCCTTTTCTCCGACGGAAGGAGTGCCTCCGGTAACCGTTGTGGAACGCGTTCCGCAGGGAAGCGCCGCCCGGACCGCGCGCGCGGCCTCGGCCAGCGAGGCGCCGGTCGTCATGAGGTCGTCGACCAGCACGATCCGGCCAACTTCGGCGAGCAGCCCCGCACCACCCTCGGCGACCTCCAGCGCACCCGCCACATTGGCGAGTCGCTCCCGCGCGTCGAGGCCCGCCTGATCCGCGGGCGTACGCCGCTGCCGCAGCACGGCCAGCACCCGCGCCGGCACCCCCGACCTCCGCAGCGCCCCCGCCGCCGCCCGGGTGATCCGCAGCGTCGGATCGTGCCCCCGCGCCCGCACGGCCCGTCGCGCGGAAGGCATGGGCACCAGCGCCACGGCTCCCCTCTCCCCGCCGGCTCTCACCGCCGCGGCGAGCGCCGCACCCAGGGGCCGTACGAGCCCCAACGCTCCCCGCTCCTTGTGCTCCAGCAGCACACCGCGCACCGACCCCTCATATGCCGCGGCCGCGTGCACCACCGGCAGCCCGACCGGCGCGGGCCTCGGCCGCACCCGCCCGACCCCCCGCCCGTCGAGCACGCCCGCGCACCGCCCGCACAACGCCATCCGTCCCTCCCCGCACCCCGAACAGGAAACCGGCAGCACAAGCCCCCACACCTCACCCCAAACCCCCGACATCCCCCCAAGATGCCAACCCGAACCACCCCCAACAACCCCTGTGGAAAACCCAAACCGCCCCTGGGGCGCACGAAGTGCGCCTTCAGGGGCGCGGGGCTGTACCCGATCAGCAACTCCGTCGCGGGGCGCGAGCAACCTGCCCCTGGGGGCGCACGAAGTGCGCCTTCAGGGGCGCGGGGAACTGCGCGAGAAGCCCCAGCGGCCGGCACCCGGCGACGAAGCGGCCGAAGCTACGGCGGCGGCGCCGTAGCGCAGACCCACCGAATCGCGCACCCGGCACCGGGCCGCGGGCCGCGGGCCGCGGCCAACACGCCCCTGGGGCGCACGAAGTGTGCCTCCCAGGGGCGCGGGGAACTGCGCGACCAGCCACGACGGCGCGGCACCCGGCCACGAGCCGCGACCCCCACGGCGCCACCCCGCGAACCACGCCCGCCGAAAAACAACCCGCCCCCGGACTACCCGGGATAGACAGGCGCCGTCCCATCCTTGAGCACGGACTGCCAAGCCGCCCCGGAGGGCAACCGCACCACCCCGTCGTCCGAATGCGCGAGCAACGGCAACCCGTCATCCTCCGACGCCGCAATCTCACTCACCCGAGTGAGCCCCGGCAAGGCCTGCCCCGTAGGCGCGGAGCCGTCGCACTGCACGTACCGGATCTGCTGCAGCCCCCCGGCCTCCCGCCCGACGACCACCAGCCGGCTGCTACCGGCCCACGAAACGGCCGTGACCTCCTCCATCTGCGGCGCCGCGGCCCGCAGTTCGGTCACCGACACGTCCGTGCCGCCCTCCCCGTCGGACCGCCGCTCGACCCGCCCGATCCGCAGGGACGTCGCCCCGTTCTCCGTGACGAGCAGCGCGATCCGCGCCCCGTCCGCGGACATCTTCACGGCCTCGATGCGCGCACCGTCCCCGAGCCGGTCGACCGGAACGACCTGCTCCTGGTCGGCCATGCCCTGCCCGTACACGAGCAGCCGCGCGTTCTTCGGATCCCGGTCGGCCACCCACAGGTCACCGCGCCCATCCCAACTCGGCGTCGAGAACCCGTCGTTCTCCTTCTTCGCCCGGCTGTGCGCGACGGCGTCACCGAGCGAGGCCCCGGACACCATCGACGTCACGTACAGGTCGTGCCCCGTGTTCGACACCGCGGCGGCCCGGTCCTGGTCCCGCGACACCGCGACGGAACGCAGCACCTGCTCGCCCTCGCCGAGCGGCCCCGGCACCCGCTCGGGCTCCCGGTCCGAGCTGCTCTTGCCCGGCATCCGCACGAGCCGCCCCTTGGCGTCCAGGAAGTACTGGTCGTCGAGGCGCCCGGAGGTGCGCGGCGCGAGCGCCTGCGCCCCGCCCTCGGACAGCGCGCACAGCAACCGCCCGTCGGAGCGCTCCAGTTCGACCTCTTCCACGCTCGACGAGGACAAGTCGCGCAGCGAGAAGAGAAGTTGCGCCGCCATCTCCTTGCAGCGGCTCGGACTGGCGGCGTCCGCACTCCTGTTGAGCGGCACGGTCAGCTTGTTGGCGTCGTCCGGCGTCAGCGTCTTCACGCCGCCCTTGAGCGCCGTGTTCGACGGGAACGCCGACCGCACGACCGGCCCCAGCCAGCTCGTCGGGCCCTTGATCACCTCACGGACCGTCTCGGTCAGGGGATCCGTCCACTGCCGCACAAAAACGGGATCGGCGACGAGCCGCTTCGGGGCGTCCTCGACGGAGGCCTGCGGATCGTCCGCGTAGTAGTACTTGTTGACGGACTGGTAGATGCGCTGGAAGTCGGACGCGCCCAGCACGACCCCTTCGGGCAGCGAGTCGATGCGCCACTGCTTGCCCTTGGCGGTGTCGACCTGCGTGAGGTGCAGGTTCCCCCGGTACGTGCGGTCCTGCGGCCGGTAGGCCTGCCGCTTGTCCACGAGGGCGACCTGACGGCCGGTCATCTCGTAGAGGTGTCCCTCGTCCCCGGCGTCGGGCCGGCTCGTCGGCCGCGGGTTGGGGCCGTCGGCGAGCACGACGGTCTGCTGCCCGGGCTGCCACGACTTCGCGGCCTTGGGCGTCAGATACTTGCGTGCGATGGCGTACGAAGGGTCGTCGCTGGTCAGCGCGTCGAGGAAGCCCTCGACAATGCTGCCGGGGCCCACGTTGTCCCGCGGCGGCAGGGCGAAGACGCGGACCTGGGAGTCCGGCCGCTGCGACGCCTCGACGGACTGCATCCCGCCGGAGTCCGGCATCGACGCGCACCCGGACAGCACGATCACCCCGCACCCGGCGAGGGCGCCGGCCTGGGTGAGCCTTCCGCCGAACTTCACGGGACCGAGGGTCACAGGGCGCCCGGCGCGCTCCCCCACGTCCTCGGGGGCGCGGGAGGCGTCCCCGTCCGGCGTGCCGAAGGCTGATCCACGTAGGCCGAGGCCGACAAGGCGCCCCCTGATCCGCCGCGTCACCCGCTGGTCACCCACGCCCGCCGTCACTCCCCTCGCCGCTCACCGGCACCGGTGCGCGACTCCTCCTGCTCGCCTCCGGACACCCCGGGACGCTCACGTTCCGCCCGGTCCGTGCCCGGGTCCGCCTCGTCACCGGGCCGCCGCACGCGCTCGGCCGGCTGCCGCGGCACGCTCACCGCTCCGCCACCGCCCCCGTTGGCCCGGGGGACGACGCGGGCGCCGCTGCCCGGCAGTGCCGTCGGATCGGTGGGCACCGGTGTCTGCGCCCCGCGCGGGGCGAGCGGCTGCTGCGCGGCGCTCCCCGACGGCGGCTGGACCGGCACCGTGGCCCGCTTGTGCCCGTCGTCGGCCGGCAGCCCGGCCTCGCCGAGCCCACGGTTGCGCCGCGAGTCCTCCGGCTCCAGCGGTATCGGCGACCCGCGCAGCGGCTCGTCCGCCGTGCGCGGCACCGTCAGCCGGAACTGCGAACCGCCGCCCGGCTCACCCCACGCCTGCAGCCAGCCGCCGTGCAGCCGCGCGTCCTCCAGGGCGATCGACAGGCCCAGACCCGTACCGCCGGTGGTACGCGCGCGTGCCGGATCGGCCCGCCAGAAGCGGCTGAACACCCGCGTCGCCTCGCCGGGCTTGAGCCCGACGCCGTAGTCGCGCACGGCCACGGCGACCGCGCCGCCCGCCGCGGCGAGCCGCACGACGACGTCCTTGCCGTCACCGTGCTCCACCGCGTTCACCACCAGGTTGCGCAGCACGCGCTCCACGCGCCGCGCGTCCGCCTCGGCGACCACCGGCAGCTCGTCCCCGACGATCCGCACCCGGCTGCCCTTGCGCTCCGCGAGCGGCGCCGCGCCACCGACGACCCGGCGCACGACCTCCCGAAGATCGATCGGCTCCGCCTCCAGAGCCGCGGCGCCCGCGTCGAACCGGCTGATCTCCAGCAGATCCGCGAGCAGCGACTCGAACCGGTCCAGCTGATCGGCCAGCAGCTCCGCCGACCGCGCGGTCACGGGATCGAAGTCGACCCGCGCCTCGTGGATGACATCGGCGGCCATCCGTACGGTCGTCAGCGGCGTCCGCAGCTCATGGCTCACGTCCGACACGAAGCGGCGCTGCATCCGCGACAGATCCTCCAGCTGCTGGATCTTCAGATGCAGGTTCTGCGCCATCTTGTTGAAGGCCTCGCCGAGCCGCG
The DNA here is from genome assembly GCF_055558275.1 of Streptomyces sp. NPDC025806. Taxonomy (NCBI): domain Bacteria; kingdom Bacillati; phylum Actinomycetota; class Actinomycetes; order Kitasatosporales; family Streptomycetaceae; genus Streptomyces; species Streptomyces sp. NPDC025806. The sequence continues at coordinate 240,521 of NZ_JBVHMU010000012.1, forward strand.
CGATGTCGTCCTCGCCGGTGACCTTCATCCGTTCCTGGAGGCGGCCCGCGGAGAGCCGCTCGGCCACGCCCGCCGCCATCCGCACCGGGGTGACGACCTGCCGCACCACGAGCCAGGCGATCGCCCCGAGCAGCACGACCACGAACAGGCCGGCCGTCGCGAGCGTCCCCCTGACCAGGCTCAGGGACTTCTCCTCCTGGGTGAGCGGGAAGAGGTAGTACAGCTGGTAGCCGTGCCCCTGGGGGTCGACGAGCCGCTTGCCGATGACCAGGCCGGGCTGCGACTCCTGGCCGCCGTCGTAGTAGATCCGTGTGTACTTCTGGGACGCGCCGGTCATCCGGTCGACCCGGTCGCGCAGATCGTCGGGCACACTGCGGTCCGGCTCCACGAGCCCGGAACCACGCGGCGCCCGCCCGTTGCCCCCGTCGGCGTCGCTGGCGCCGAGGGTCACCACGTTGAACGCGCCCTTGCCGCCACTGGCCAGCTGCGTGACCAGGTCACTCAGCCAGATGTTCGGATTCAGCTGGGTGCGGCTGTCACCGGACGCGCCGTCGCGCACCCCCGCCGCCGCCGTGTCCGCCCGGTCCTTGGCCGCGCGGAAACCGCCCTCGGCCTGGCTCTGCGAGGCCTTCACCTTCGCGTCCAGCAGACCGTTGCGCACCGAGCCGATGACGACGATGCCGAGCAGCAGCACGACACCGAGCGACATGAGCAGGGTCGTGACGACGACCTTCAGCTGGATGTTGCGCCGCCACAGCCGTATCGCGGGCAGCAGCGGGCGCCGTACCCAGCGCGTGAACAGCCGCAGCAGCGGGCTGCCGTTCATCCCGCCCTGGAGCAGCAGCCCACCGTCGAGCAGCCGGCGCAGGCGGGAGCCCCGCCCGAGCGCCGGTCCCACAGGCCGCTCCGGACGAGACCCCGACGTGGGGGGCGCCGAAGCGGCACTGTCCCGGGACACGTCAGCTCGGTCCGGCCTTGTAACCGACACCGCGGACGGTCACCACGATCTCCGGACGCTCCGGGTCCTTCTCAACCTTGGAGCGCAGCCGCTGCACATGCACGTTGACCAGGCGGGTGTCCGCCGCGTGGCGGTAGCCCCACACCTGCTCGAGGAGCACCTCACGCGTGAACACCTGCCACGGCTTACGGGCGAGCGCGACCAGCAGGTCGAACTCGAGCGGGGTCAGCGCGATCGACTGCCCCTCCCGCTTCACCGAGTGCCCGGCCACGTCGATGACCAGGTCACCTATGGCCAGCTGCTCCGGCGCCGGCTCCTCCGAACGGCGCAGGCGCGCCCGGATACGGGCCACCAGCTCCTTCGGCTTGAACGGCTTCACGATGTAGTCGTCCGCGCCCGACTCCAGGCCCACGACCACGTCGACGGTGTCGCTCTTGGCCGTGAGCATCACGATCGGAACCCCGGACTCCGCCCTGATCAGGCGGCACACCTCGATACCGTCCCGACCGGGAAGCATCAGGTCCAGGAGCACCAGATCGGGCTTGGTCTCACGGAAAGCGGCCAGCGCCTTGTCGCCATCGGCAACGAACGACGGCTCAAAACCTTCACCACGCAGCACAATGCCGAGCATCTCGGCCAGTGCGGTGTCGTCGTCGACGACAAGGACTCGTCCCTTCATGGACCACATCATCCCATTAGCTCGTCGTTGACTGGCGTGACCTGTCACACAGCTCACGCAAGCCCTCAGCAGTCACAGGCGCCACAACGCCCCACTCGGTGACGATCGCCGTCACCAGATCCGGCGGCGTCACGTCGAACGCGGGGTTGTACGCCTGCGTCCCCAGCGGTGCCACCGCCATTCCGCCACCTGCCTCCACTCCCGCCGACAGCGCCCGCGGCGCCGTGAGCTCCGTCACCTCATGACCCGAACGCTGCTCCACCTCGATGGACGCACCGTCGGGGGTCCCCGGATCCACCGTCGTCACCGGCGCCACCACGATGAACGGCACATGGTGGTACCGCGCCAGGACAGCGAGCGGATAGCTCCCCACCTTGTTCGCCACCGAACCGTCGGCGGCGATCCGGTCCGCCCCGATCAGCACCGCGTCCACCTCACCGGCGGCGAACAGCGAGCCCGCCGCGTTGTCCGTGAGCAGCGTGTACGCCATCCCGCTGCGCGCGGCCTCGTACGCGGTCAGACGCGCGCCCTGCAGCAGCGGCCGCGTCTCGTCCACCCACAGCCTGCGCAACCGTCCCTCACGATGCGCCGAGAGCGCCACCGCGAACGCCGTGCCCTCACCGCCCGAGACGAGCGCCCCGGTGTTGCAGTGCGTCAGGATCCGGTGCTGCCCGCCCGGCAGCAGCTCGTCCAGAAGTCTCAGCCCGTGCTCCGCCATCCGGGCGCTCGCCTCGGCGTCCTCCCGGTGCAGCGCCCGCGCGGCGGCGAGCGCGGCGCCGGCCGCCGCCTCCTCCTCGCCCCCCGCCCCGAGCGCGGCCTGATGGGCCTCCTGCGCCCGGCGCACCCCGGAGGCCAGATTGACCGCCGTCGGCCGGGCCCCGGCCAGCGCCTGTGCCGCCTCGGCCACGTCGAAGCCCCGCGCGGCGGCCAGCGCCACCCCGTACGCCCCGGCGATCCCGAGCAGCGGTGCCCCACGCACGGCCAACGACCGGATCGCCTGCACCAGACCCTGCGGATCCGTGCAGACCAGCTCGACCTCCTCGGCCGGCAGCCGGGTCTGATCGAGCAGCACGAGCGCCGGCCCCTCCGCGGACTCGTCCCAGCGGATCGCCGGGATGCCGAGGGAGCCGACAGAGCCGAGGACGCCGTGGGTGCCGGCCGTCCCGGGCTGTATGTCCCCGGTGAGTCGTATGTCCTCGCCGGATTGCGCGTGCTGATCAGCCATCCGCCCAGTCTGCCCCGTGAAGCCCCGACAACTGAAGGCGTCCAGCTCTTACGGGCCCAGGTCACCCGGCGCCCACCCCATGGCACGATGGCAGCCGAACTGCCGCCGCGACCGCGGACGGGCACGGTGAAGGAGCGACGATGAACGACACTCCGGGCTGGGCAACGCCCGGATCTGCCCCGTCCGACGGCCCCGAGGACCGACGCCAGGACGACCAGCGTCCGAGCGACGACCAGCAGGACGCCTCCGGCCCCAAGTGGTCTGCGCAGCAGCCGCCCCCGGCCCAGTGGTCCGCCCCCTCCGGCGGCACGGACACCGGCGCGGGCTCCGGCCAGGCCCCACCGCCCCCGCAGGCGCCGGGCCAGGGCTGGGGCACCCCGCCCCCGGGCGGCCCCGGCGGCGGCCAGGGCTGGGGCGGTCAGGGCTGGGGCGGAGGCTACGGCGGCTACGGCGGCTGGCAGGGCAAGCCCACCGCGGCCAAGCCCGGCGTCATCCCGCTGCGCCCCCTCGGTGTCGGCGAGATCCTCGACGGCGCCGTCTCGACGATGCGCACGCACTGGCGCACCGTCCTCGGCATCTCGCTCGCCGTCGCCGTGCTCACCGAGATCCTCGTCGTCCTCCTCCAGGGCATCGTCCTCAAGGACGCCGCGAACTCCGACGCCTTCCAGAACCCCGACGCCACACCGGGCGAGGTCCTCGACGCCATGCGCGGCCTCATCGTCGGCACCGGCGCGGTCCAGATCGTCACGCTCCTCGGAACGATCATCGCCACCGCCCTGCTCACCACGGTCACCAGCCGGGCCGTGCTCGGAAAGTCCGTCACGCTCGGCGAGGCCTGGCGCGACGCCCGCCCGCAGCTCCTGCGCCTGCTCGGCCTGACCCTGCTGCTGCCGCTGATCGCCGCCGCGGTCGTCTTCGTGTGCGCGGCCCCCGGCATCCTCCTGGCCGTCTTCGGCTCGACCGACGCCGGCGCCGCCCTCGGCGTCCTCGGCGGCCTCGTCGGCCTCGTCGTCGCGATCTGGCTCATGATCCGCTTCTCCCTCGCCTCCCCGGCGCTGATGCTGGAGAAGCAGACCGTCGGCAAGGCGATGGGCCGCTCCGTCAAGCTCGTCCGCGGCTCCTGGTGGCGCGTCTTCGGCATCCAGATCCTCGCCTCGCTCATCGCGGGCGTCGTCGCGTCGATCATCCTCGTGCCCTTCACCGTGATCGCGAGCGCGGTCGGCGGCGACGGCATGAGCACCTTCCTCGACTCCGGCGGCGACGCCGGCTGGGCCTTCCTGATCATCAGCGGCATCGGCGCCGTGATCGGCTCCACGATCACCTTCCCGATCACCGCCGGCGTGACCGTGCTGCTCTACATCGACCAGCGCATCCGCCGCGAGGCCCTCGACCTGGAGCTCGCCCGCGCCGCCGGCCTCCAGGGCTACGGCGACACCACCGGCACCACCCCGGGGAGCTGATGGAGTGAGCGCACCGGGGGGAGTGCTCACGGCGACAGCCCTGCTGACGCGCGCCGTCGGCGACGAGCCGCCGGTCACCGTCTCGCGGGAAGCAGCCCGCGAGGCGGCCCGCGACGAGCTGTCCAAGCCCGCGTACCACGAGAACGGCCCGAGCTGGTACATGCGCGCCCTCGACGCGTTCTGGGACTGGGTCGGCGACCTCTTCTCCGCCGCCTCCGGCGCCGCTCCCGGCGGCACGGTCGGCCTCGTCGTCATCGTCCTGGCCGTCCTCGCCGCCGGCGCCGCCCTCTGGTGGCGCCTGGGCACCCCCCGCCGCGTCCCCCGCACCGAGGCCCCGCTCTTCGACGACCGCCCCCGCAGCGCCGCCGAACACCGCGCCGCCGCCGAGGCCCACGCCGCCCAGGCCCACTGGAACCAGGCCGTCCAGGAACGCATGCGCGCCCTCGTCCGCTCCCTGGAAGAACGCGCACTCCTGGACCCCCGCCCCGGCCGCACCGCCGACGAGGCTGCCATCGAGGCCGCCCGCCCACTCCCCCAGCACGCCGAGGCCCTGAGCGCGGCGGCCCGCACCTTCGACGACATCGCGTACGGCGGCCGCACCGCCACCGCCGACATGTACGCCACCCTGACCACCCTGGACACCAAGGTCACCCACACCACCCCCACCCTCCCCACGGGAGCCCTCCGGTGACCCCCCAGAACCCGCCCCGCCCGAACGACCCGACCCCCGAGGGCCACCCCCCTGCCTCCCCGGGCGCCGACCGCACCGGCACGACGGGGACCTCCGCACACCCCGAGAACAGCCCGAGCTCCCACACCCCGCACCCCACCGAGCAGCCCCCGGCCGCACCCCCGTACCCCCCGCCCCGCACGCCTCACCCCGCACCTCACCCGGCTCACGCCACCCCCTCACCGACGCCTGCCCCCAGCCCCACGCCCCAGGCGTCGGCCCTCACCGCACCCCGGCCAGAGGCCTCGCCCCCCACCGTCGGCACCTCCACCACCCCCACCGCCCGCCAGGTATGGACCCGCACGCGCGGCATCGCCCTCGCCCTCGTCCTCCTCCTGATCGCCGGCATCGCCATCGCCGCCGTCCGCTCCGGAGAACGGCACGGCACACTCGACCCCCGCTCCGCCGACCGCTACGGCAGCCGCGCCGTCGCCGAGCTCCTCGCCGACCGCGGCGTCGACACCCGCGTCGTCACGACCACCGCCGAGGCCCGTGCAGCGGCCGGCCCCGACACGACCCTCCTGGTCGCCGTCCCCGACCTGCTGACGGCCCACCAGCAGCGCCGCCTCGCCGCCGCCACGCACGGCCCGGGCGCCGCGGGCCGCACCGTCCTCGTCGCCCCCGGAACCTCCGCCGTGGAACGGCTGACCCCCGGGGTCACCGCGGATCCCGAATCCGCACCGGACACCACGCTCGACCCCGAGTGCACCCTCCCCGAGGCCCACCGCGCCGGCCCCGCGGACACGGGCGGACTCCGCTACGACACGACACTCCCCGACGCCGACCGCTGCTACCCGAGCAACGGCTCCCCCACCCTCCTGCGCCTGCCCACGCCCCCCTCGGGCACCCGCACCACCGACGGCACCGGCGACACCGTGATCCTCGGCGCCCCCGACATCCTCCTCAACGACACCCTCGACGAGCAGGGCAACGCTTCGCTCGCCCTCCAACTCCTCGGTACCCGCCCCCACCTGGTCTGGTACCTCCCCTCCCTCTCCGACACCTCGGCCGCCACCGACGCACAGAACCAGCGCGGCTTCTTCGACCTGATCCCCAAGGGCTGGCTCTGGGGCACACTCCAGCTCTTCATCGCGGCAGCCCTCGCCGCCCTCTGGCGCGCCCGCCGCCTGGGCCCCCTGGTCCCCGAGCGCCTCCCCGTCACGATCCGCGCCTCCGAGACCACCGAAGGCCGCGCCCGCCTCTACCGCAAGGCGAACGCCCGCGACCGCGCCGCCGCCGCACTGCGTCTCTCCACCCGCACCCGACTCGCCCCCCTCATCGGCGTCCCCCCGTCCCAGGCCCACACGCCCGAGACCTTCCTCCCGGCCCTGGCCCGCCAACTCCCCACCCCGGACCGGGACCTGCACACCCTCCTCTTCGGCCCGCCCCCCGCGACCGACGCAGCACTCATCGCACTCGCCGACCACCTCGACGCCCTCGAAAGAGAGGTACGCCATTCATGATGGACCCGACCACTGACAACGCCGGGCCCACGACCGATCCCCGCAGCTCACGGGCTTCCCTGGAAGCTCTGCGCGCCGAGATCGCCAAGGCCGTGGTCGGCCAGGACCCCACCGTCACGGGCCTGGTCGTGGCCCTGCTGTGCCGCGGCCACGTCCTCCTCGAAGGCGTCCCCGGAGTGGCCAAGACCCTCCTCGTACGCGCCCTCGCCGCGTCCCTCGAACTCGACACCAAGCGCGTCCAGTTCACCCCCGACCTGATGCCGAGCGACGTGACCGGCTCCCTGGTCTACGACTCCCGTACCTCGGAGTTCTCCTTCCAGCCGGGCCCCGCCTTCACCAACCTCCTCCTCGCGGACGAGATCAACCGCACCCCGCCCAAGACCCAGTCCTCCCTCCTGGAAGCCATGGAGGAGCGCCAGATCACGGTCGACGGCACCCCGCGCCCGCTCCCCGACCCGTTCATGGTCGTCGCGACCCAGAACCCGGTGGAGTACGAGGGCACCTACCCCCTCCCCGAAGCCCAGTTGGACCGCTTCCTCCTCAAGCTCAACGTCCCACTGCCCACCCGCCAGGACGAGATCGACGTCCTCACCCGCCACGCGTCCGGCTTCAACCCTCGCGACCTGCGCTCCGCCGGCATCCGCCCCGTGGCCACCGCCGCCGACCTGGAGACGGCCCGCGCGGCCGTCGCGAAGACCACGATCTCCCCCGAGATCACGGGCTACGTCGTCGACATCTGCCGCGCGACCCGCGAATCGCCCTCCCTCACCCTCGGCGTCTCCCCGCGCGGTGCCACCGCCCTGCTCGCCACGGCCCGCGCCTGGGCCTGGCTGACCGGCCGCGACTACGTCACCCCCGACGACGTCAAAGCCCTGGCCCTGCCCACCCTCCGCCACCGCATCCAGCTCCGCCCGGAGGCCGAGATGGAGGGCGTCACCCCGGACTCCGTGATCAACGCGATCCTCACCCACGTCCCCGTCCCCCGCTGACGAGGCCGGAGCCGAGAGAACCGACATGGCCCTCACCGGACGCACGGCCCTGCTCGCCGCGCTGGGCTCCCTCCCCGTAGGGATCTGGGAGCCCAGCTGGACAGGCATCCTCGCCGTGAACACCCCGCTGGCCCTGGCCTGCGCCTGCGACTTCGCCCTGGCCGCCCCCGTACGACGCCTGCGCCTCACCCGCTCCGGCGACACCTCCGTACGCCTAGGCGACCCGGCCGACGTGACGCTCACCGTCACCAACCCCTCGCGCCGCCCCCTGCGCGCCCAGCTCCGCGACGCCTGGCCGCCGAGCACCTGGCGCCCCGGCACCGAGTACGCCTCGTCCCGCCACCGCGTCACGATCCCCGCGGGCGAACGCCGCCGCGTGACGACCCGCCTGCTCCCCACCCGCCGGGGCGACCGCAAGGCCGACCGCGTCACCGTCCGCTCCTACGGGCCCCTCGGCCTCTTCACCCGCCAGGGCACCCACGAAATCCCCTGGACCGTGCGCGTCCTCCCGCCGTTCCACAGCCGCAAGCACCTGCCCTCGAAGCTGGCCCGCCTGCGCGAACTCGACGGCCGCACCAGCGTCCTGACCAGGGGCGAAGGCACCGAGTTCGACAGTCTGCGCGAGTACGTCCCGGGCGACGACACCCGCTCCATCGACTGGCGCGCCACGGCCCGCCAGTCCGCCGTCGCCGTCCGCACCTGGCGCCCGGAACGCGACCGCCACATCCTTCTCGTCCTCGACACGGGCCGTACCTCGGCCGGCCGGGTCGGCGACGCCCCACGCCTCGACGCCTCCATGGACGCGGCGCTCCTCCTGGGCGCCCTGGCCTCCCGCGCCGGCGACCGCGTGGACCTTCTCGCCTACGACCGCCGCATCCGCGCCCTCGTCCAGGGCCGCACCGCCGGCGACGTCCTCCCGGCCCTAGTCAACGCGATGGCCCTGCTGGAACCGGAGCTGGTCGAAACAGACGCCCGCGGCCTCACCGCGACGGCCCTGCACACCGCTCCCCGCCGCTCCCTCATCGTGCTTCTCACGTCGTTGGACGCGGCCCCCGTCGAAGAGGGCCTTCTCCCGGTCCTCTCCCGCCTGACCAAGCGCCACACGGTGGTCGTGGCTTCGGTGGCAGACCCGGCGATCGACACCATGGCGGCAGCCCGAGGCACCACGGAAGCCGTCTACGACGCGGCTTCGGCAGCCCAGACCAAGGCGGAACGCCTCCGCACCGCCGACCAATTGACCCGCCACGGCGTCACCGTCGTAGACGCGACCCCGACAGAACTGGCCCCGGCCTTGGCCGATGCCTACCTGGCCCTCAAATCCGCCGGCCGCCTCTAGCAGCCGCCCCATTTCCCCTCTGTCGGCGGCTGCAACAGCCGCCGATAAAGCCCTGTAAACGCAGAAAACCCCGGACCGTATCCCGGTCCGGGGTTTCCCTTTTATCCAAAAATTGTTCGGCGGCGTCCTACTCTCCCACAGGGTCCCCCCTGCAGTACCATCGGCGCTGTGAGGCTTAGCTTCCGGGTTCGGAATGTAACCGGGCGT
>NZ_JBVHMU010000013.1:0-84915 GCF_055558275.1 Streptomyces sp. NPDC025806
GCGCCCCTGAAATGCAGACGCTTCGCGTCGCATTTCCCCGATGAGGCGCAGCCTCATCAGGGGCGCGGGGAACTGCGCGACCAGCCCCCACCGGGGGAAAGCCGAACGGAATCTCGCTCAGGCCGACAGGTCCACCCGGGTCCGGGCCGGAGGGACCTGGTGGGTGGGGTCGGTGACTTCGCCGACGAGGAGTTCCAGGACGTCCTCCAGGGCCACGAGCCCCAGCACGCGGCCGGAGGCGTCCGCGACCTGGGCCAGGTGGGTCGCCGCGCGGCGCATCACCGTCAGGGCGTCGTCCAGCGGGAGTTCCGAGCGCAGGGTCGTCATGGGGCGCCACAGGTGCTGCGGGACCGCGCGGTCCGTGTCGGGGCCGTCGATGAGGTCCAGGACGTCCTTCACGTGCAGGTAGCCCATGAACGCGCCGCCGTCCGCACAGACCGGGAACCGGGAGTACCCGGTGCGGCCGGTCAGTTCGATGATCTGCGCCGGGGTCACGGACGGGCCGACGGTCACCAGTGACTGGCGGGCCAGGAGCACGTCCGTCACCGGGCGCGAGCCCAGTTCCAGCGCGTCCTCCAGCCGCTCCTGCTCCTCGGGGCCGAGCAGGCCGGCCTGGCCCGCGTCCTCGACGAGGCGGTTGAGCTGCTCGCTGGTGAAGACGGCCTCGACCTCGTCCTTGGGCTCGACCCGGAAGAGCCGCAGGACCAGCCGGGCGCAGGCGCCCAGGGCGATCGTGACGGGCTTGCACAGGCGGGCGAAGGCGACGAGTCCGGGGCTGAACCACAGCGCCGTCTTCTCGGGCGCGGCCATCGCCAGGTTCTTCGGCACCATCTCGCCGATGACGAGGTGGAGGAAGACGACGGCGGCGAGCGCGATCACGTAGCCGAGGGGATGGATCATGCCCTCGGGGAGGTGGACCGCCTCGAAGACCGGCTCCAGGAGGTGGGCGACGGTCGGCTCGGCCACCGCGCCCAGCGTCAGCGAGCAGACGGTGATGCCGAACTGGGCCGCCGCCATCATCTGGGGCAGGTGCTCGAGTCCGTAGAGGACCTGGCGGGCGCGGTTGCCCGGGATGGGTTCGATCTGGCTGCGGCGCACGGAGACGAGCGCGAACTCGGCGCCGACGAAGAACCCGTTCGCCAGCACGAGCAGCGCGGCGAAGAACAGTTGCAGGGCGCTCATCGGACCGCCTCCAGGACGGGCTGCGGGGCGTCCGCGAGCCGGACGATCCGGACCCGCTCGGCCCGGTAGTGGTCGACCTGGCGCACGGCGAGCCGCCAGCCGGGCAGCTCGGCCTTGTCCCCGGCGGCGGGGATGCGGCCGAGCAGGTCGGCGACGAGTCCGGCGACGGTCTCGTACGGGCCGTCGGGCGCTTCGAGGCCGATGCGGCGCAGGACGTCGACGCGGCAGCTGCCGTCGGCCTCCCACGCGGGGCGGCCGTCCTCCGGGGGCAGCGGGGCGAGCTCGGGCAGGTCGTGGCGGTCGTGCTCGTCGCGGACCTCGCCGACGAGCTCCTCCACGATGTCCTCGAGGGTGACGACCCCGGCGGTGCCGCCGTACTCGTCGACGACGACCGCGATGGGCTGCTCGCTGCGCAGGCGCGCGAGCAGCGGCTGGACGGGGAGCGTCTCGGGGACGAGGAGCGGGGCCTGGGCGATCCGGGCGACGGGGGTGCGCAGCCGCTCGTGCGCGGGGATCGCGAGGGCGTCCTTGAGGTGGACCATGCCGACGACCTCGTCGATCCGCTCCCGGTAGACGGGGAAGCGGGACAGGCCGGTGGCGCGGGTCAGGTTGACCACGTCCTCGGCGGTCGCGGAGGACTGGAGGGCGCTGACCTTCACGCGCGGCGTCATGACGTGCTGCGCGGTGAGTCCGGCGAGCGACAGGGTGCGGACGAACAGGTCGGCCGTGTCCTGTTCCAGGGCGCCGGCCTGCGCCGAGTGGCGGGCCAGCGAGACCAGTTCGCCCGGGGTGCGGGCGGAGGCCAGCTCGTCGGCCGGTTCGACGCCGAGGGCGCGCACCAGACGGTTCGCGACGGCGTTGAGGACGGCGATGACCGGGCGGAACAGGCGGGAGAAGACGTGCTGGGGGCCCGCGACGAAGCGGGCGACCTGCAGCGGCTTGGAGACCGCCCAGTTCTTCGGGACGAGTTCGCCGATCACCATCTGGACGGCGGCGGCCAGCAGCATGCCGACGACGACGCTGACGCCGCGCGCGGCGCCGTCCGGGATGCCGACGGCCGTGAACGGGCCGTGCAGCAGCTCGGCGAGGGCCGGCTCGGCGAGCATGCCGACGACCAGTGAGGTGATGGTGATGCCGAGCTGGGTGCCGGAGAGCTGGAAGGACAGCTCCTTGAGCGCGGCCACGACGGTGCGGGCCCGCTTGTCGCCGGCGGCGGCGGCCTGCTCGGCGTCGGGGCGCTCCACCGTGACGAGGCCGAATTCGGCGGCCACGAAGAAGCCGTTGGCGAGGATCAGGAGGAAGGCGGCCGCGAGAAGCAGCAACGGGATGGTCATGCCGCCGCCTCCGAAGACGTCAGCGCGCGGGGCGCGCTATGTCGGGAGGGGGCGGCGCAGGTACTACCGGACGATCCGTCCATCGCTGGAGGGAGTCACTCCTAAGTCAGTCGGAGCCCCCGGCAGCCCGTCCGGGCGCGTCGGGGGCGGGGCGGCACTCGAGGCGCGCCCCGTCACCAGATTAATCACGACCGGGGCCGTGCGGCAGGCCCCACGGGTGCGAGGCTGCCGGGAGAGGTCCCGGAGTCGGTCCCGGGACCGGGGGTCCTCAGCCCTGGACGGTGCTGTGGACCTCGGTCAGGGCGCGCAGCGCCTTGGCGTCACGGATGGCGCTCTCCTTGGCGATGCCGGGCTGGATGCCCATGGCGGCCAGGCTGGTGCCGTCGGTGAGGTTGAGGAACACCCAGGGGTCGCCGGGCCGCAGGTTGACCTGGACGATCTCGGCCCAGGCGAGCCGGCGGCTGCGCGCCACGTTGACGACGGTGACGCCGGTGTCGTCGGCGACGACCTTGGGCCGCGCGAGCAGCGCGAGGACGCCCCAGAACATGGCCGCGGTGAAGACGAAGCTGGTCCGCTCCCCCGGGTTCAGTCCGCCGAGCAGCAGCGCGACGGCGGTGATGGTCACGAAGCTGGCGGCGCCGAGCCCGTGCAGGATGGCGCGGGTGCGGCCCGGCCGGAAGGTGACGGGCAGCTTCGGCAGGTCAGTCATGGCGGGAAGTCCTCACGGTCCTCTCGGCGGTCCTCGAAGCGGTCCTCAGAGGCGGCAGGCGTGGATCGCCGTGGTGAGGATGGCCCGGGCGCCGAGGTCGTACAGGTCGTCCATGATGCGCTGGGCGTCGCGGGCGGGGACCATGGCGCGCACGGCGACCCAGCCCTCGTTGTGCAGCGGCGAGACGGTCGGCGACTCGAGGCCCGGGGTGAGGGCGACGGCCTTCTCCAGGTGCTCGGCGCGGCAGTCGTAGTCCATCATCACGTAGGTGCGGGCCACGAGGACGCCCTGGAGGCGGCGCAGGAACTGCTGGACCTTGGGGTCGTCGGCCTCGGCGCCCTTGCGGCGCACGACGCAGGCCTCGGAGCGCATGATGGGCTCGCCGAAGACCTCCAGGCCCGCGTTGCGCAGCGAGGTGCCGGTCTCGACGACGTCGGCGATGGCGTCGGCGACGCCGAGCTCGATGGCGGTCTCGACGGCGCCGTCGAGGTGGACGACGGAGGCCTGGACGCCGTGCTCGTCGAGGTACTTGCCGACGATGCCCTCGTAGGAGGTGGCGATCGTCCGGCCCTCGAGGTCGGCGAGGCTCTTGACGGCGCCGGGGCGGGAGGCGAAGCGGAAGGTGGAGCGGGCGAAGCCGAGCGGCAGGATCGCCTCGGCGTCGGCGCCCGAGTCGATCAGCAGGTCCTCGCCGGTGATGCCGATGTCGAGCTTGCCGGAGGACACGTAGATCGCGATGTCCTTGGGGCGGAGGTAGAAGAACTCCACCTCGTTGTCCGGGTCGACGGTGACGAGTTCCTTGGACTCCTTGCGCTGGCGGTATCCGGCCTCATGCAGCATCGCCGACGCAGGTCCGGACAGTGAACCCTTGTTGGGGACGGCGATGCGCAGCATGAGGTCGGATTCCTTTGCGTGAAGTCGTGCTGAAGGGAAGGGGACTGGCGGGATCGGCGTACGGCTCAGAGATGCGCGTACACGTCGTCGAGTGAGATGCCGCGGGCGACCATCATCACCTGGACGTGGTAGAGGAGCTGCGAGATCTCCTCGGCCGCGGCGTCCTTGCCCTCGTACTCGGCGGCCATCCAGACTTCGGCGGCCTCCTCGACGACCTTCTTGCCGATGGCATGGACGCCCTTGCCGACCAGCTCAGCGGTGCGGGACGTGGCGGGGTCGCCGGTGGCTGCCTTGTGCTGGAGCTCGGTGAAGAGCTCCTCGAACGTCTTATTGGACATGGTGGTGCCTACTTTACGCGGCTCTCCTCGTCCCTTAACGCCAGGGCTCGGCGACGGTACGCAGCGTGGTGGCGGTGGCGACGGCGGCGGTGACCGCTTCGTGCCCCTTGTCCTCGTTGGAGCCCTCCAGGCCGGCCCGGTCGAGGGCCTGCTCCTCGGTGTCGCAGGTCAGTACGCCGAAGCCGACGGGCACGCCGGTCTCGATGGCGACCTGGGTCAGGCCCTGGGTGACGCCCTGGCACACGAAGTCGAAGTGCGGGGTGCCGCCGCGGATGACGACGCCGAGCGCGACGACGGCGTCGTAGCCCCGGTCGGCGAGGACCTTGGCGACGACCGGGAGCTCGAAGCTGCCGGGGACGCGCAGCACGGTGGGCTCGCTGATGCCCAACTCGGTCAGGGCGCGCAGGGCGCCGTTCACGAGGCCGTCCATGACCTTCTCGTGCCACTGGGCGGCGACGACGGCGACGCGCAGGTCGCCGCAGTTCTTGACGCTCAGTTCGGGTGCACCCTTGCCGCTCACGCGCTTCTCCTCGTACTACGTACTACGTAACTGGACGGTCGGTCGGAACTACTGGTTGCTGCAGGTGGACGTGCGGGGCGCGTCCAGCCAGGGCAGGTCGTGGCCCATGCGGTCGCGCTTGGTGCGCAGGTAGCCGAGATTGTGCTCGCCGGCGGTGACGGGCATGGGTTCCCGCGCGGTGACCTTGAGGCCGTGCCGGGTGAGGGCATCGGTCTTGTCCGGGTTGTTGGTCATCAGGCGCAGGCTGTGCACGCCGAGATCCTGGAGGATCTGGGCGCCGGCCGCGTAGTCGCGGGCGTCGGCGGGCAGGCCGAGCTCCAGGTTGGCGTCGAGGGTGTCGCGGCCCTGCTCCTGGAGTTCGTAGGCGCGCAGCTTGGACACGAGGCCGATGCCGCGGCCCTCGTGTCCGCGCAGGTAGACGACGACGCCGCGGCCGTGCTCGACGATGCGCCGCATGGACTCCTCCAGCTGGGGGCCGCAGTCGCAGCGCAGCGAGTGGAAGACGTCTCCGGTGAGGCACTCGGAGTGGACGCGGGCGAGGACGTCCTCGCCGTCGCCGAGCTCGCCGTGGACGAGGGCGACGTGCTCGACGCCGTCGACGGTGGAGCGGTAGCCGTAGGCGGTGAACTCGCCGTGGGCGGTGGGCAGCTGGACGGTCGCCTCGCGCTTGACGGTGGGTTCGCTGCTGCGGCGGTAGGCGATCAGGTCCTCGATGGAGATGATCGTGAGGCCGTGCTTGCGGGCGAAGGGGACGAGCTCGGGCAGGCGCAGCATGACGCCGTCCTCGCCCGCGATCTCGACGATGGCGCCGGCCGGGCGGAGGCCGGCGAGGCGGGCGAGGTCGACGGCGGCCTCGGTGTGGCCGTTGCGGGCCAGGACGCCGCCGGGCTTGGCGCGCAGCGGGAAGATGTGGCCGGGGCGCACGAAGTCGCCGGGCTCGGCGTCGCCGGAGGCGAGCAGCCGCAGGGTGGTGGCGCGGTCGGCGGCGGAGATGCCGGTGGTGACGCCGTGGGCGCCGGAGGCGTCGACGGAGACGGTGAAGGCGGTCTTCATCGACTCCGTGTTGTTGCCGACCATCTGGGGCAGGTCGAGCCGCTCCAGTTCGTCGCTCTCCATGGGGGCGCAGATCAGGCCGCGGCACTCGCTCATCATGAAGGCGACGATCTCGGGCGTGATCTTCTCGGCGGCGACGACGAGGTCGCCCTCGTTCTCCCGGTCCTCGTCGTCGACGACGACGACGGGGCGGCCCGCGGCGATGTCCCGGACGGCCTGCTCGACCGGGTCGAGCGCGAGGTCCGTCACTTCGTAGAGGTGGGGTGCCGTGCTCATGCGTGGGCTCCTTCGAGCGCAGGGGCGGGGGCGGCGGCGCGGGACCGCAGCCACCAGTCGCGCATGCCCCACAGGACGAGCGCGCCGTAGATGACGTAGACGAAGCCGGAGAAGGCGAAGCCGTTGGCGAAGTTCAGCGGGACGCCGACGGCGTCGACCAGGAGCCAGGCGAACCAGAACTCGACCATGCCGCGGGCCTGGGCGTACATGGCGACGACGGTGCCGACGAAGATGTAGGCGTCGGGCCAGGGGTCCCAGGACAGGGTCGGGAAGGCGGTGAACAGCCCGCCGACGGCGAGGGTGCCGAGGGCGGCGGCGCCGATCAGGAAGCCGCGCTCGCGCCAGGTGGCGAAGCGGACGGCGATGGAGCCGTCCTGTGCCCGGCCCTTGCCGCGGTTCCACTGCCACCAGCCGAAGAGGGCGACGACGATGACGACGAGCTGCTTGCCGGCGCTGCCCGAGAGGTGGGCGGTGGCGAAGGCGGTGAGCAGGATCGCGCCGGAGACCAGCTGGGCGGGCCAGGTCCATATGGAGCGGCGCCAGCCGAGGGCGAGGGCGATCAGGCCGATCACGTTGCCGATCATGTCGGACCAGATGATGTGCTGGCCGAACAGCGTGAACGCCTGCGAGTTGAGCCAGTTCACCGGTCGCCCTCCTGGGTTGCGAGCATGCGCTCGACGTACTTGGCGATGACGTCGACCTCGAGGTTGACCGGGTCGCCGGGCTGCTTGTGGCCGAGCGTGGTCAGGGCGAGGGTGGTGGGGATGAGGCTGATGGTGAAGTAGTCGGGGCCGGCCTCGACGACGGTGAGGCTGACGCCGTCGACCGTGATGGAGCCCTTCTCGACGACGTACCGGGACAGCTCGGCGGGCAGCGAGACCTTGACGATCTCCCAGTGCTCGGAGGGGGTGCGCTCGACGATCGCGCCGGTGCCGTCGACGTGGCCCTGCACGATGTGACCGCCGAAGCGGCCGTCGGCGACCATCGGGCGCTCCAGGTTGACCCGGGAGCCGGTGGTCAGGGCGCCGAGGCTGGACCGCTTGAGGGTCTCGGCCATGACGTCGGCGGTGAACTCGTCGCCCTCGTGCTCCACGACGGTGAGACACACGCCGTTGACCGCGATGGAGTCTCCGTGCTGGGCGCCGTCGGTGACGACGGGCCCGCGGACGCGGAAGCGGGAGGCGTCGTCGAGATTCTCGACGGCCGTGATCTCGCCCAGCTCTTCGACGATTCCGGTGAACACTTCCCCGGTCCTCCCTCTGAGGGTCTGGACTCCGGGGCACTGTCGCGATACGGCGACAGAACGTACGGACGACGGCACCGGGAACGACGACGCCACGTGCGGGGCATCGCGAGGGATGCCCTCAACAGCTCGGCGACGCGCACACGAGGTGCCCGCCCGCCGCGCACTGCCTCCCATCCGGACTTTAACCGTCGGTCCAGGAATTTCACCTGGTCAACCGGTCACTGGTGTGTGACCGGGTCGCGGACTGTAACCGCCGGTTCGGACTTTCACCGACCCCGGAGTGCGCTGCTTCTGGTACAGGGCCAGTGTGCCACGTCCGCCCGGCACGTCCACCGGTGATTCCTGTGGGCTGACTCACAGCCACGATCGGTGACTTTGGGTCCCGGAAGGGAATAGGGCGCCAACTCCCCGCCAACTCCCCTGGTGGGCATCGGTGGTTGAGATTGGTACAGACCTATTGACGTCATGGTCTAGTCCTCTTAGGTTCCTCCCAGCCTCGAGGTCCACCCGCCCCACTCGCGCATCACCGATGCCCTCCCCGGGAGGAACCGCCGTGCCGTTCCCCAGACCGCCCAGACGCCGACCGGCCCTGCTCGCCGGCGCGGCCGCCGTGGCGGGGCTGCTGTTCGCCTCGCTGCCCGCGACCGTCTCGCACGCTGCCGACCAGGAGTCCTGCCGCCCCGACGGCCTCTACGAGACGCCCGGCGTCTCGGTCCCCTACTGCTCGGTCTACGACACCGAGGGCCGCGAGAAGATGGGCGCGGACCACCAGCGCCGCGTCATCGGCTACTTCACGGGCTGGCGCACGGGCCAGGACGGGACTCCCGCATACCTCGCCTCGGACATCCCGTGGGACAAGGTCACGCACCTCAACTACGCCTTCGCGCACGTCGACGGGAACAACAAGATCTCGGTCGGCGCCGACGGGCCGAAGAACGCGGCCACGGGCATGACCTGGCCGGGCGTCGCGGGCGCCGAGATGGACCCGGATCTGCCGTACAAGGGCCACTTCAACCTGCTCACCAAGTTCAAGAAGCAGCACCCGAACGTGAAGACGCTGATCTCCGTCGGCGGCTGGGCCGAGACGGGCGGCTACTTCGGGGACGACGGAAAGCGCGTCGACTCCGGCGGCTTCTACGCAATGGCGACGAACGCGGACGGCAGCGTCAACCAGGCGGGCATCGACACGTTCGCCGACTCCGCCGTCGCCTTCGTCGAGAAGTACGGCTTCAACGGCGTCGACATCGACTACGAGTACCCGACGACCATGAAGGACGCGGGCAATCCGCTGGACTGGTCGCTCGCGAACGCCCGCAGGGCCGGCCTCGTCAAGGGCTACGCCGCCCTGATGAAGACCCTGCGCGAGAAGCTCGACCGGGCCGGCGCGGCCGACGGCAAGCACTATCTGCTGTCCGTCGCGGCCCCCTCCTCCGGCTATCTGCTGCGCGGCATGGAGACCTTCCAGGTCCAGAAGTACCTGGACTACGTCAACATCATGTCGTACGACCTGCACGGCGCCTGGAACGAGTACGTCGGCCCGAACGCCTCGCTGTTCGACGACGGCAAGGACGTCGAACTCGCCGCGGCGGGCGTCTACTCGACCTCCCAGTACGGCGGCATCGGCTACCTGAACACCGACTGGGCCTACCACTACTTCCGCGGCTCGATGCCGGCCGGGCGCATCAACATCGGGCTCCCGTACTACACACGGGGCTTCAAGAACGTGCAGGGCGGCACCGATGGGCTGTGGGGGAAGGCGCCCTCGACGGACTGTCCGGCGGGCGCGGGCCTGACGAAGTGCGGTGACGGCGCCGTCGGCATCGACAACCTCTGGCACGACCAGGACACGAACGGCAAGGAGTCCCCGGCCGGTTCGAACCCGATGTGGCACGCCAAGAACCTGGAGAAGGGCGTCGTCGGTGACTACGTGACGAAGTACGGCTTCCCGGCGGACACCAAGCTGACCGGCACCTACCAGCGGAACTACGACTCGACGCTCGTCGCGCCCTGGTTGTGGAACGCCGACAAGAAGGTGTTCCTGTCGACGGAGGACGAGCAGTCGGTCGCCGCGAAGGCCGCGTACGTGGCCGACCGGGGCATCGGCGGCACCATGATCTGGGAACTCGCCGGCGACTACGGGTGGAACGCGGCCAAGGGCCAGTACGAGCCCGGGTCCACGCTCACCAGCACGCTCTACGACGCCTTCAAGTCCGCGAAGCCGTACGGCGCGAAGCGCTCCACGATCGACCTGCCGACCGAGGCGCTCGACATCGGTGTGGACTTCGGCGCCTTCCCGCTCGGCGACTCCAACTACCCGATCTCGCCCAAGGTGAAGATCACCAACAACACGGACGCGACGCTGCCGGGCGGCACCGAGTTCCAGTTCGACTACGGGACCTCGGCGCCGGGCAACGCCAAGGACCAGTCCGGGTTCGGCACGACGATCGTCCGCAGCGACCACACCGGCGACAACGTGGGCGGGCTCAAGGGCGACTACCACCGGGTCTCCCTGAAGCTCCCCGCCTGGCAGTCGCTCGCGCCCGGCGCCTCCGTGTCGCTCGACTTCGTCTACTACCAGCCGGTGTCGACGCCCTCGAACTGGACGGTGACCTTCGGCGGGAAGACGTACGCGCTGGCCGGCGACCTGGTGCGGGGCACGACGGTCGTCCAGCCGGGTTCGGGCACGCCGACGCCGACGCCCACGCCGACCCCGGATCCGACGGGTGGCGCCTGCACCGCCGCGGCATGGAACACGGCCTCCGAGTACGGCGCCGGCGCGCTCGTCTCGTACGGCGGGCACACCTGGAAGGCCAAGTGGTGGACGAAGGGCGAGCAGCCCGGGTCCACCGGGGAGTGGGGGGTCTGGCAGGACCAGGGCGCCTGCTGAACTCGGGGCGTCCTCTGGCAGGCTGAGGGCGTGACGACCGCATCGGAGACCGCCCGCGCCGAAGAGTTCGAGAGCCACCGCCCGCGGATGTTCGGGCTCGCCTACCGGATGCTCGGCTCCGCCGAGGAGGCGCAGGACGCCGTGCAGGACGCGTACCTGCGCTTCCGCGCGACCGAGCCCGGTGCGGTCACCCATCCGGGGGCCTGGCTCGCCAAGGTCGTCACGAACCTCTGCCTCAACCGCCTCACCTCGGCCCGCGTACAGCGCGAGCGGTACGTGGGCCCCTGGCTGCCCGAGCCGGTCCTCACCTCGGACGGCGCGCTGGGCCCGCTGGACTCGGCGGAGAGCCGGGACTCGGTGTCCTGCGCGCTGCTGGTCCTGCTGGAGCGGCTGACGCCGACCGAGCGGGCGGTGTACGTGCTGCGCGAGGCGTTCGCGTACGGGTACCGGGAGATCGCCGGGGTCCTCGATCTGGAGGAGGCCCACTGCCGGCAGCTGTACCGGCGGGCGACGGGCCGGATCGCGGCGCCCGGGGTCCGCTTCGAGCCGTCGGAACAGGTGCGGCGCGAGCTCGTGGAGGCGTTCGTGGCGGCGGCCCGGGAGGGCGATCTCGTGGGCCTGGAGAAGGTGCTCGCCGCCGATGTGACCTGGTGGGGCGACGGCGGCGGCAAGGTGTCCGCGGCGCGCCGGCCGGTCGGCGGACGGGACAAGGTGCTGCGGTTCCTCGTGGGCGTCGGGGAACGCTACCTGGCCGGTGCGGAGCTCTCCGTCGCGGAGATCAACGGGGAGCCCGCGGTCGTCGCCCGGATGGCGGGCGCGCTCGTCGGGACCGTCGCCTTCGAGGTGCGCGACGGGCTCGTGGTGACCGCGCGGGCCGTCCTGAATCCCGAGAAGCTGGCCTTCGTGGACGCGCAGCTGGCCGCCGCCTGAGATCGCGGCCCGCGGGCTGTCACATTTCCGCGGGCCCGCCGGTTCCCAGCTGACGACGGTGTCCCGCAGGGGGACGCCGACGTCCGAAAGGACTGATGGGGCGATGGGACTGATGGGGCGATGACCACGATCCTGGTGACCGGTGGCACGGGCACACTCGGGCGGCTCGTCTGCGAGCGGCTCTCCGAGGCGGGCCACGAGGTGCGGGTGCTCAGCCGGCACGCGCGGACGTACGCCGTGGACCTGCGCGAGGGCGGGCCCGCGCTGGACCGTGCGGTGGACGGCGCGGACGTGATCGTGCACTGCGCCTCGTCGCCGCGCGGCGGGGACGAGAAGGCCGCCGCGCAGCTGATCGAGGCGGCGTGGCGGGCGGGCGTCCCCCACCTGCTCTACATCTCGATCGTCGGCGTGGACCGGGTTCCGCTGCGCTACTACCGGGAGAAGCGGTCGGTGGAGCGGATGATCGAGGAGTCGGGGCTCGGCTGGACGGTGCTGCGGGCGACGCAGTTCCACGAGCTGGTGCGGGACGTTCTGGCGGCGGCGGCGCGGTTGCCGGTGATGCTGGTGCCGGCGGGGGTCGGGGATCAGCCGGTCGAGGTGGCGGAGGTCGCGGAGCGGTTGGCCGAGCTGGCGGTTGCGGGGCCGGCGGGGCGGGTGCCGGACATGGGCGGGCCCGAGGTGCGGTCGCTCGCGGAGTGGGGGCGGGCGTATCTGTCGGCGGTCGGGAAGCGGCGCCGTGTCCTGTCCGTGCCGTTGTTCGGGCGCACGTATCGGGAGTTCCGGGCGGGTGGCCATCTGGCGCCGGGCCACTCCGTGGGGCGCCGGACGTTCTCGGAGTTCTTGTCCGAGGGGTAGGTGGGTTCGTTGCCGGGTGCGGGTGCGGTGGGGCTTCTCGCGCAGTTCCCCGCGCCCCTAGAGGCGAACGGCTTCGCCGTTCAGCCTCTATCGGGGAAATGCGACCCGAAGGGTCTGCATTTCAGGGGCGCGGGGAACTGCGCGACCAGCCACGACGAAGCCGCACCCGGCAACGATCCGCTCAGCCCTACGGCGAGTACACCGCCTCCTGCGCAGCCTCCCGCGCCATCACCAGCGCCCCACTCAGAACCGCCCCGCCCCCCAGAACCCCGGCCCGCACCTCCGTCACCAGCGGCGACATCGCGGCGAGCCGCACCCCGACCCGCCGAGCCAATTCCTCACCCCCCGCGAGCCCGACCTCCCCGGCAAGGACGACGCACCCAGGATCCAGCACGGCCACCACCGCGGCGGCCCCGACCGCGAGCCGCTCGGCCAGCGCGTCCAGAAACTCCTCCGCCCCACCGCCGGAGGCCACCGCCGCCTCCCGCACGACATCGAACGCCCGCTCCACCGGCTCCGCCCCGCCGACCAGCCCGTACTCCCTCGCCAGAGAGAGCACCGCCGCGGCCCCGGCCAGATCGTGGAAACCCCCGTCGCACCCGGTCGCGGACGGCAGTCCCCCCGTGCCCGGCACGGGCAGGAACCCGACCTCCCCGGTCCCGCCGGAGGCCCCGCGCCGCAGCACTCCGTCCAGGACGACCGCCGCGCCGATGCCGAGCCCGAGCCAGAGCAGCACGAACGTGTCGCGGTCGCGGGCCACCCCGTCGCGCCGCTCGGCGAGCGCCGCGAGGTTCGTCTCGTTCTCCACGAGCACGCGCGCGCCGAGCCGTTCCTGGAGGGCCGGGACGAGGCGTCGGTGCCATTCGGGGAGTTGCGTGGAGTCGCGCAGGTCGCCCGTCACGGGGTCGACGAGGCCGGGCGCGCCGACGCCGACGGTGTGCAGGCGCTCGACCCCGGCTTCCTTCGCGGTCCGTTCGAGAAGGGCGATGGCGCGCTCGACGGCGGCGCCGGTCGCCTCCCGGGTGTCGACGGACAGGGAGGCCTCGGCGAGCACGGCGCCGGTCAGGTCGGCGACGACGAACCGGACTCCTTCGGTGCGGACGTCGAGGGCCGCGAGGTGGGCGCGGTCGGCGACGAGCCCGTACAGGCGGGCGTTGGGACCGCGCCGCTGTGCGCCCGCCTCGCCGACCGCCCGGACGAAGCCGGCGGCGGTGAGGCGCTCGACGAGGTCCGCGACGGTGGGCCGGGACAGCCCGGTGCGTTCCTTCAACTGCCCGGCGGTCAGCGGGCCTTCCTCCTGCAGCAGGCGCAGGGCGAGCCGGTCGTTGATGGCTCGGGCGGTGCTCGGTGATGCGGGCATACAGGGATCCTACGGGGAAACGGGCTAACTATCAGGCAGGGTTCCTGATAGTTTACGGCGACACCACGCTTGAAGGCACGCTTGGGAGCGACTCGGGAGGGGCCCGGCAGGATGAGCGGAACAGCGTCTGCGGCACAGCAACCGACGTACGGACTGAAGGAGTTGAAGCGCGCCCGCTACGCCGTGGCGACCGTCTTCTGCGTCCACGGCGCGGTGACCGGTTCGTTCGCGACCCGGGTGCCGTGGATCCAGGACCACGCGGGGGTCGGCGCGGGTCAGCTCGGGCTGGCGCTCGCCTTCCCGGCGATCGGCGCCTCCGTGGCGATGCCGCTGGCCGGGAGTGTGAGCCACCGGTTCGGGGCGCGCACCGCGCTGCGCGGGCTGCTCGCCCTGTGGACGCTGGCCCTGGTCCTGCCGTCCCTCGCGCCGAACCTGCTCACGCTCTGCGTCGCGCTGTTCGTCTACGGGGCGACGGCGGGCACGTCGGACGTGGCGATGAACGCGCTGGGTGTCGAGATCGAGACCCGCCTCGACAAGTCGATCATGTCGGGGCTGCACGGGATGTGGAGCGCGGGCGCGCTGCTCGGGTCGGCGGGCGGCACGCTCGCCGCGCACGTCGGCGCGGACGCCCGGCTGCACCATCTGCTCGCCGCGGCCGTGCTGACGGTGGCCGGGTTCGCGGCCTGCCGCTGGGTGCTCGACCTGCGCCCGGCCGAGGACGAGGAGGCGCCGCCGCGCTTCACGCTGCCGCCCAAGTCGGCGCTGCTCATCGGCGCGGTCGGTTTCTGCGCGGTGTTCGCGGAGGGCGCGAGCCTGGACTGGTCGGCGGTCTATCTGCGGGACGTGCTCGGCACCTCGGCCGGGCTCGCGGCGGCCTGCACCACGGCGTTCACGCTGACGATGGCGATCGCGCGGATCGCGGGCGACGCGGTGGTCGACCGCTTCGGGGCGGTGCGCACGGTCCGGATCGGCGGCGTCGTCGCGACCGCCGGCGCCCTGCTCGTGGTGGTCGCCCCGAACCCGGCGGTCGCGATGGCCGGACTCGGGCTGCTCGGACTCGGCATCGCGGTGGTCGTGCCGCTCGCCTTCGCGGCGGCCGGACGCAGCGGGCCGAACCCGAGCCAGGCCATCGCCGGCGTCGCCACCATCACGTACACCTCGGGTCTCGTGGCGCCCTCCGCGATCGGCACGATCGCCGACGCGACGAGCCTCGTGGTGTCGTTCGGCGTGGTGACCGTGCTGGCCTGCGGGCTCGCGGTGTTCGCGGGGGTGCTGCGCGGCGCCGACCGCACGCCGACCGCCGCGGCCGGAGTGCTCAGCCCTGAGGGCGCAGCAGATCCTGCCCCAAGGCCCTGAAGCGCTCGCTCCACGGCGCGGGGCGCAGCGTCGCCGGGTCGAGCCGGACCAGGACGCGGGTCCCCCGCGCGTAGGTGACCGAGCCGTCGGCAGAGCAGAAGCGGAAGCCGTAGGTCAGTCCGGTGCGGCCGAGCCGCTCCAGCCAGAGGCTCACGGCATACTCTCCGGGCCGCTTGACCGGGGCGTCGTAGGTGATCGTGAACTCCTTGACCGCGTTGCAGAAGTCGCCGGCCGCCGCCCAGTCGCCCTCGAAGGAGAGGCCGCGCTCGTGCCACAGGGCGCCCCAGGCCCGCTCGACCATCACGGGGTAGCGCGCGTTGTGGAGCAGCCCGAGCGCGTCGAGGTCGTCGAAGTGGACGGTGACGGGGACGAGCCGACCGAAGGAGGGGGCGGGTTCGGCGGGGGCGGCGAGGGCTTCGGCGGTCACGGGTGGTGCTCCTGGTACGAGATCGTGCAAAAGGATGCGAGTCATCGTACGGCGCCGACTAAGCAACCGCTCAGCCGGTCGCGCGCACGCACCGGCGGTCCTCGCACTTACGTCGCACTAACATAAGGCGATTGATTCAGGCCACATCAGCACCACAGAAAGCAGACCCACCATGGACCTCGGCGTGCGCTGGAAACTGCACGGCGACGGGCGCACCCCGGCCCCCGGTGCCGTCGTCCGCCCCGACGAGCGACTCTCCTGGCCGCGGACCATCGGGCTCGGCGCCCAGCACGTCGTCGCGATGTTCGGCGCCTCGTTCGTCGCACCGGTCCTGATGGGCCTCGACCCCAACCTCGCGATCATGATGTCCGGCGTCGCGACGGTCATCTTCCTGCTCGCGACGCGCGGCCGGGTCCCCAGCTACCTCGGCTGCTCGCTGTCCTTCGTCGGCGTCGCCGCCGTCATCCGCGCGCAGGGCGGCTCCAGCGCCACGGTCACCGGCGCGGTCTTCGCCGTCGGCGTGGTCCTCTTCCTGGCCGGTCTCGCGGTGCACAAGTTCGGCGCGCGGATCATCCACGCGGCGATGCCGCCGATCGTGACCGGCGCCGTCGTCATGCTGATCGGCTTCAACCTGGCCCCGGTCACCGCCTCCACGTACTGGCCGACCGACCAGTGGACGGCGCTCCTGGTCATGCTGTTCACCGGTTTGGCCGTCGTGTGTCTGCGCGGTTTCTGGTCCCGCATCGCGATCTTCCTGGGCCTGATCTTCGGCTACGGCATCTCCTGGGTGTTCGACCGGATCTTCGGCAAGATCCACTCCGTGAACGGCGGCGGCCCGGCCGTCGACCACTGGCGCCTCGACCTCTCCGGCGTCGGCAAGGCCGACTGGATCGGTCTGCCCTCCTTCCACGCCCCGTCCTTCGAGTGGTCCGCAATCCTGGTGGCGCTGCCCGTCGTCATCGCGCTGATCGCGGAGAACGCCGGACACGTCAAGGCCGTCGGCGAGATGACCGGCGACGACCTCGACGACAAGCTCGGCACGGCCATCTCGGCGGACGGCGCCGCGTCGATGCTCTCCACCGCCGTCGGCGGCCCGCCGAACACCACGTACTCCGAGAACATCGGCGTCATGGCCGCCACCCGCGTCTACTCCACGGCCGCCTACTGGGCCGCCGCCGGATTCGCCCTCCTCTTCGGCCTGTGCCCCAAGTTCGGCGCGATCGTCGCCGCCATCCCGGGCGGCGTCCTCGGCGGCATCACCGTCATCCTCTACGGCATGATCGGCCTGCTCGGCGCCCAGATCTGGATCAACGCCGGGGTCGACCTGCGCAACCCGCTGAACCTGGTCCCCGCCGCCGCGGGCATCATCATCGGCGTCGGCAACGTCTCCCTGAAGTTCACCGACAACTTCTCCCTGAGCGGCATCGCCCTCGGCACGATCGTCGTCATCACCGGCTACCACGCCCTGCGCGCGATGGCCCCCGCCCACCTCAAGACCCAGGAACCCCTCCTGGACGCGGGCACCTCGACCTACGACGAGGACAGCGACGCCCGGGACGCCGGGAAGGACACCGGCGAGAACGGCTGACACCCCGCGACCCCCCGCACGTCCATTGCACCGCCCCCGCCCCGACCGCATCATGAGGCGTCACGTTCATGATCAGGCGGCCTCTGGGGAGGGGCCGCGGGGATGGGGAGGGGGGCGCAGCCATGCGTTCCGTGCGGGAGAAGGCCCAGGCATGCCCGGACTGCGGCGCCGCGATCGACGCGGACGAGAGGTTCGTCGTCTGGTGCCGGGAGTGCGAGTGGAACATCGATCCGGAGCCGCCGCGCGAGGACGGCGGCCGGATCGACCGGGCCCGCCGCGCCCTGGCCGCCCGCCACGGTGAGCGGCTGCTCGCCGAACTGACGGACGGGAGCGAACTCCGGGCCCGGCGCGATCCGGCGTCCCTGGCGGCCTTCGCCCTCGCGCTCGCCGTGCACGCCGCCACGCTCGCCCTGGTCGCCGGCGGCCTCTGGCTGCTCCTCGCGGACCCGGGCGTGCCGCTGAAGGTGGTGGGCGTGCTGCTGCTCGCGTCGGCCTGGCCGCTCAGCCCGCGCCCGGCCAGGATGCCGCAGAACGTGCCGGTCCTGCGGCGCGCGCAGGCACCCGCCCTGTTCGCGCTGGTCGACGAGGTCGCGGCGGTGGTCGGCACCCGGGGTGTGGATCTGATCGCCGTGGACGCCGAGCCCAACGCGGGCGTCATGCCGGTGGGGTGGCGCGGGCGCCGCCTGCTGACCCTCGGACTGCCCCTGTGGGAGATCCTCACCCCGCGCGAACGCGTGGCGCTGCTGGGCCATGAACTCGCGCACTTCAGCAACGGCGACCTCCGTCACGGCGTCGTCGTCGCGACCGGTTTCCGCTCGCTCACCACCTGGCACTACTACTTCCTGCCGACCGGCAACCCGACCGTGACCGAGATGCTCGTCAACGCCCTGTACGTCATCCCGCGCGGCATCCTGCGCGGGCTGCTCCGGCTGATGGACCAGCTCACGCTGCGGGCCACCCAGCGCGCCGAGTACCTGGCCGACCGGGGCGCCGCCCGCGCCGGGTCCACCGCGTCGGCGCTCGGCCTCATGGACCGGCTGCTCGTCGCCGACTCGACGACGATCGCCCTGCGCCGGGAGCTCAACCGCACCGCGGCCGCCGCCTCCCGCGCCACCCGCACGTCCCGGCGCGACGAGGCCGGCGCCGGCCTGTGGGAGCGCGTGCGGGAGCATGTCGCGTCCGTCCCCGAGCTGGAGTACGAGCGACTGCGGCGGGTCGGCGTCCGGCGCGGGCACAGCGTCGACGCCACCCATCCCCCGACCCATCTGCGCCGTACCTGTCTGAGCATCGGCGCGCCCGTGCCGGCCGCCGTGGAGACCGGCGCGGAGCGGGAGCGCGCCATCGACGCGGAGCTGGAGCCGGCCCGGGACACCTGGGCCCGCCGCATCGCCCAGGGCGGCGTCGGCTGACGGTGAGGCTCCGGTTCAGTCCGCGAGCTCGTACGCGTAGTCCGGGGTGAACGTGCCCGGTTCGCCCTTGCAGCCGTCGGACTCGCCGGGGAGTTTGACCCACAGGTAGGCGTCGATGCGGGGCAGGCCCGTGGTCAGGGTGGGGGCCTCGCCGATCCTGCGGCCGTCGGGGTCGCACCACGCGCCATCGGTGGGGGCGCCGTTGCCGTTGCGGCTGGTGTCGATGACCGCGCCGAGTCCCGCGGGGGCACCCATCGCGGCGAGGACCCGGCGGTCGTAGGCGGCCTCGTCGGCGGTGCGGTGGAAGTTCGAGACGTTGCTGAAGACTCCGTCGGAGGACGCGGGGGACGCCGCGCCCGCCGCTTTCAGGCGGGCGGCCTGCGTGGCCGGGGCGTTCCAGCCGGAGTGGCCGGCGTCGTAGTAGACGCGGGCGCGCGGGTTCGCGGACTTCATGACCCGGCCCGCGCGGGCCAGCGCCGCGTAGCGGTCGGCGCGCTGCCCGTCGCTGAGGCACTCCGTCTGGGAGAGCGCGTCGGGCTCCAGGATCACGATGACCTCGCGGCCCCCCAGGCCCGCCGCGAACCGGTCGATCCAGTCGTCGTACGCGGCCCGGTCCGGGGCCCCGCCGTCGGAGGCCCCGCCGCAGTCCCGCTCCGGTATCGCGTACGGCACGACGACCGGTACCCGGCCCTCGCCCGCCGCCGCGGAGGTGACCGCGCGCACCCGGGACGCGATGGTGTCCGGGGTGAAGTCGGCGAACCAGACGGCGGTCGGCCGGTCGGCTATCCGGGACTCGATGAGGGGGCGGCGCGGGTCCGAGCGGTTGGCCCGCACCCACTCCAGGACCTGTGAGTCGCCGTACCGGTAGAGGCCGGTGGCGGCGGTCGGGACGCTCGACGGCCGGGGCTGCGCCTTCTCGGTGGGCCGCACCTTCGGCTTCGGCTTCGGGCTCGGCTTCGCCGAGGGCTGCGTCGCAGACGGGGTCGGGCTCGGGCTCGGCAGGGCGGGCAGCGGCCGGAGGCTCGGCGACTCGCTGGCGACGGGGCGTGCCTCGTCCCCGCCGTCCGGGCCGTCGGCCGCCGCGGACAGCAGGCCGGCGACGGTCCCGGCGGCCACCACGACCGAGGCCGCCGCGACCATCGCCGAGCGGCCCGCCGCACGCCGTCGCGCCGAGCGCCGCTCCGCGAGGCGTCGCGCACGTAACCCTGACACCGCGCTCTCCCCCCTCGTGTCGCCCGCCGTTCCCCCGTTCTGGGGAAGCCCACGGCCTGCCGACACCCGCGTCACCCTACGGCTGGGACCCTTCGTGCATGGCGCAGTTGGAACAGATCGGACAGCCCCGGGCGCTCGCCGGCGGGGTCGACACGGTGCTCGCGCGGATGCGCGGGCTCGCCGCGGATCTGCCGCCCACGGACGGGGTGGCCGTGTTCAACCGGGTCTATCTCACGGTCACGGACACCGTCGACCGGGTGATCGACGCGGGCCCCGGCGGCGGCTTCACCGACCAGGCGGCCGCGATCACGCTGGACGTCCGCTTCGCGGAGCGCTATCTCGCCGCGGTCGACGCGGCGGCGCACGGGCTGCGCCCGCCGGCCTGCTGGCGTCCGCTCCTGACGTTCCGCCGCCATCCCGGCGTACGCCCGCTGCAGTTCGCGCTCTCGGGCATCAACGCGCACATCGGCCACGATCTGGCGCTGGCCGTCGTGGACACCTGTCGTACGCTCGGCTGCGAACCGGACTGTCTGGAGGACGAGTTCGACCGCGTGGGCGAACTCCTCGTGACGCTGGAGGAGCGCATCCGCGAAGAGCTGATGCCGGGCCCCGATCTGCTCCAGATCGCCGATCCGCTGACCCATCTGCTCGGTTCCTGGAGCATCGAGCGGGCCCGGGACGCGGCGTGGGCCGCCGCCCGCGCCCTGTGGGCCCTGCGCGGACTCCCGCCGCTGGCCGCCGAGTTCACCCAGCGCCTGGACACCTCGGTGGGCGTCGTGGGACGCATGCTGCTCACCCCGCTCCCCGACTGACCGCAGACCGCACTTTCCTGATGGAACGTCACATCAGGAACACCCGTGTGATCGCCGTGCGTTGAGTCCCCGGTACTCCCACTTGCACCTGCACCCGGACGACCGATCACGGACGACGAAGGAGCACGGTATGACGACGCGACTCGGCCTGAGCCTGCCCCAGATGAGGCAGTACTCCATCGGGCGGGACATCCCCGAGGTGGCCCGCGCCGCGGAGGCCACGGGTTACGAGAGCCTGTGGGTCTTCGAGCGGATCCTCTTCCCGGAGCCGGCCACGCAGGGGCTCTACGGGATACCGGGCCTGCCGTGGCCGGACCAGTACCGCTCGGTCGCCGACCCGCTGATCTCGCTGACCCTCGCCGCCTCCGCCACCTCCCGGGCACGGCTCGGCACCAGCGTCCTGGTCGCCCCGCTGCACGTGCCGTTCCAGCTGGCCCGCTCTCTCGCCTCGCTGGACGCGGCGAGCGGCGGCCGCGTCGTGGCGGGCCTCGGCACGGGTTGGTCGCACGACGAGTACGCGGCGGCGTCCGTGGCCCCCTTCGAGCGGCGCGGCCAGGTCCTCGACGAGCTGATCGACGTGTGCCGCGCGGTGTGGGGCCCGGACCCGGTGACGTACGAGGGCGAGCTGACCACGATCGCCCCGTCCGAGGTCGGCCCCAAGCCGGCCGGCCCCCTGCCGATCCTGCTCCCGGCGAACAGCCCGAAGGCGATGCGCCGGCTCGTGGACCGGGCGGACGGCTGGATGCCGGTGTCGATGGGCACCGAGGCCCTGGCCCGGCAGTACGCGGACCTGCGCGCGCTGGCCGAGGAGCGCGGTCGGACGGCCCCGCTCCAGTCGGTGCTGCGGGCGAACACGCAGTACACGCGGGAGGCGTACACGGGCGAGGACCGCGCCCCCTTCCAGGGCAGCGTCGACCAGATCGTGGAGGATCTCGCCGCGCACGCCGAGGTCGGCGTGGAGGAGATCCTCATCGACCTCCAGGGCTCGGCCCGGGACGCCCGGGAGCTCACGGACCTGGCGACGGAGGTCTACGAGAAGGCGCGGGCCGCCGGAGTGTGACGGGCCCGCGCCTGCCGCTTCGCGGTCCGGGTCAGTCCTCCGGCAGCTCGACCGGGGCGATCGACTCGTAGAGGTCGCCGGGGCCCGGGTTGGTCGGGTCGGTGGTGCCGCCCAGGTGGTGCATGACGCCCCACACGGCGTTGAGCGCGGTCTGGACGGCGCCCTCGGCCCAGCCGGCCGTCCAGGAGATGTCGTCACCGGCGAGGAAGATGCCGCGCCGGTCCTCGGGCAGGGACTCCTGCATGAAGTGGGTGAACAGGCGCCGCTGGTAGCGGTAGTGGCCCGGCAGGTTCGCCTTGAAGGCGCCCATGAAGTAGGGCTCGTTCTCCCAGGACACGGTCACCGGGTTGCCGATGATGTGCTTGCGGATGTCGACGTTCGGATAGATCTCGCCGAGCGACTTCAGCATGACCTCGAGCCGCTCGTTCGCGGACAGCGGCAGCCACTTCAGGCTGTCGTCGCACCACGTGTAGGAGAGGCAGATGACGGCGGGCTTGTCCGGGCCGTCGTCGAGCAGGTAGGTGCCGCGGGTCATGCGGTCGGTGAGCGTCATCGACATGACGTCGCGGCCGGTGACCTCGTCCTTGTCGAGCCAGAACGGCCGGTCGACGGGGACGAACAGCTTGCTGGACTCCATGTAGTGGGTCCGCTCGATGGCCGTCCAGTGGTCGATCGGGAACAGCTCGTCGTCGCAGGCCACCTTGGAGAGCAGCATCCAGGACTGCGCGGTGAAGATCGCGGCCTTGTACGTCCGGATGTCGCCGTCGGCGTCCGTGACGGTGATGTGGTTGCCGGCCGTGCGCGCGAGGCGGGTCACGGCGGGGCGGGGCTTGCCGCTCTCGTGCAGGGAGGACAGCGAGGTGCCCGGCGCCCAGTGCACGATCTTCTGCGGCTCGCGCTCCCACAGGCGCAGCGGCAGCTGCTGCGAGCCGCCGACGATGCCGCGGTGGTGGTCGTCGGCCTCGGTGTAGACGACGCGCAGGATCTCGAGGATCGAGTTCGGGAAGTCGGTGTCCCAGCCGCCGGTGCCGAAGCCGACCTGGCCGAAGATCTCGCGGTGCCGGAAGGACTTGAAGGCCTCGGACTCGCACAGGAAGCCGTAGAAGGTCTGGTTGTCGAGCTTCTCGACGAGCTTCGCCCAGATCTCGCGGATGCGCGGCACGTCGCGCTCACGCATCGCCTGGTTCATGTCGGAGAAGTCGGCGCCCTCGTCGAGGCACTTGTTCCAGGCCGCGGCGACATCGCGGTAGACCTGCGGCAGGTCGTCGATGGTCTGCGCGTAGTGCGACTCGCCCTTGAGGTCGACGACGGTCGAGGGGGTCGCGGGCGACAGCGGGTTGGGGAACGGCTGCGTCTGAAGGCCCACCAGGTCGATGTAGTGCTGCAGCGCCGTCGAGGACGGCGGGAAGCGCATGGCGCCCATCTCGGCGGTCAGCCCGGCGGCGTCCGGCGGGGTCCCCTCGAAGCCGACGGTGCGCAGCCGGCCGCCGATCTCGTCGGCCTCGTAGACGACGGGCTTGAGGCCCATCTTCATCAGCTCGTACGCGGCGACGATGCCGGAGAGTCCGCCGCCGATGACGGCGATCTCGGTGCCGAGCTCGGTCGCGGGTATCTGGCCGAGGCCCGCCGGGTGCGCGAGGAAGTCGTCGTACGCGTACGGGAAGTCCGGACCGAACATGGTGATCGGCGGCTGGCCGTCGCTGTGCGGAACGGCGGTCGTGGGCACCGTGGACGTCATGGGGTACGGACTCCTTGCGGGAACAGGCATGCCGGGTGGAACAGGGCGCGCCTGTCCCCCGCGCGGTGCGGAAGAGGTGGGAGGGATCGCATCGACGGTACGTTTTCGCCGGTCGGCGGGACAAGACGGGACCGTTGCGTCTGCGGATGCGATCCGTTGCGTGCGCCTGCCCCGAACCGGCGATTCGTTGCGCACCTGTGTGAGCCCCCGGTAGCGGAGCGTGCGGCGACGCCTCCCCCGCGCGGCGGAGACGGGACCCGACCGTGGCCCGACGCCCCCGGCCCCCTTCCCGGTAGATCGTTCTCACACCCGGAAGGACCGGGCGAGCAGGTGAACACAGGGGGTTCTCCCATGGCACGCACGCGGATCCTGGTGGCGACGGCGCTGGCGCTGCTGGTCGCGGCGACCGGCACGGCCGCGGCCACCGTCGACCTCGACGGCCCGCAGGCGGCGCGGCATCAGGCGGCCTCCCGCGAGGCGGCGGCCCTGACCGGGACGGCGAAGCTGTGGCGGCCGGCGCCGGACGAGGACATCACGTTCACGTTCGACGCGCATCTGGCGGCGAAGGACAACATGGCACCGGAGAAGGCCTACGGCACGTTCTCCTTCAGCCACTACAAGGGCGGCAAGGGCGGCTGGGCGAAGGGCCGGATCGACTGCCTGATGACGGGCGGGAAGACGGCCGTGATGACGGGGATCGTCACGGAGTCGGACACCCCGTTCAAGGGCAAGCGGGTCGGCATCTCCGTCACCGACGACGGCCGCAGGGACCGCCTCGGCTACACCTGGTCGAATCCGGACCAGGACCGGCTCGAAGTGCCGCGCTGCATGAGCGCGCCCCCGTTCGAGGTGGTGAAGAAGGGCACCGGCGACTTCACGGTGCTGCCGTGGAAGCCGGAGTACCCCACCGGCTGAGCTACGCGGGCGACCCGGAGGTGAAGCGGCGCAGGAGCGGGGAGAGCACGAGGACGGACTTGGTCCGCTCGACGAACGGCTCCCCCGCGATGCGCTCCAGGACCCGCTCGAAGTGCCGCATGTCGGAGGCGAAGACCTGGACGAGGGCGTCCGCCTCACCGGTGACGGTGGAGGCGGCCGCGACCTCGGGGTACCGCTCCAGACCTCGCCGGATCGACTCCGGCGAGGTGTTGCGGCGGCAGTAGATCTCGATGAACCCCTCGGTCTCCCAGCCGAGCGCGGCCGGGTCGACCCGCACGGTGAAACCGGTGATCGCGCCCGTCGCCCGCAGCCGGTCCACGCGCCGCTTCACGGCGGGCGCGGACAGGCCGACGAGCTGGCCGATGTCGGCGTAGGAGCGGCGGGCGTCCTCGGCGAGGGCGTGCACGATGCGTTCGTCGAGATCGTTCAGCAAGGCAGGAGGTTCACTTTTCTGCGGTTACTTTCCGCGGCTACTTCTCTGCGACCGCGGGGGCGTCCACGGGGGCGTCCGCGTCGTTCAGGCGGGAGCGTCGCATCCCGTAGCAGAAGTAGAACACGAGACCGACGGCCATCCAGACACCGAAGACGATCCAGGTGATCGCGGACAGACTGCCCATCATCCACACACAGAAGGCGAAACCGAGGATCGGCAGCACCGGCGAGAGCGGCACACGGAAGGTGCGCTTCATGTCGGGCCGGGTCCGGCGCAGCACGATGACGGCGATGTTGACCAGGGCGAACGCGAAGAGCGTGCCGATGCTGGTGGCGTCGGCGAGCTGGCCGAGCGGGATCGCCGCGGCGAGGACACCGCAGAACAGGGAGACGATGACCGTGTTGGCGCGGGGCGTGCCGGTCTTCGGGTGGACCTTGGAGAACACCTTGGGCACGAGGCCGTCGCGGGACATGGCGAACAGGACGCGGGTCTGGCCGTAGAGCACGGTCAGGACGACGGACGCGATGGCGATGACGGCGCCTGCGGCGAGCAGCGTGGCCCAGAAGGTCTGGCCGGTGACGTCCTTCATGATCCCGGCGAGCGCGGCCTCGGAGTCGCTGAACTGCCTCCAGGGCTTGGCGCCGACGGCGACGGCCGCGACGAGGACGTACAGCGCGGTGACGATGATCAGCGAGAGCATGATGGCGCGCGGCAGGTCGCGCTGCGCGTTCTTGGCCTCTTCGCCGGCCGTGGAGGCGGCGTCGAAGCCGATGTACGAGAAGAAGAGCGTGGCACCGGCGGCGCTGACGCCCGCCATCCCGAGCGGCATGAAGTGCTCGTAGTTGCCGGACTGGAAGCCCTTGATGCCTATCGCGCAGAACAGCAGCAGGGCCGCGATCTTCACGCAGACCATGATCGTGTTGGCGCGGGCGGACTCGCGGGCGCCGCCGAGCAGGAAGGCCATGGCGAGCAGTACGACGATGAGGGCCGGCAGGTTGAAGATGCCGCCGTCGCCGGGCGGCGCGGAGAGCGCGGCCGGGATGGTGACGCCGATGGTGCCGTCGAGCAGCTCGTTGAGGTACTCGCCCCAGCCGACGGCGACGGCCGCGACCGAGACGCCGTACTCCAGGACCAGGCACCAGCCGCAGATCCAGGCGACGAACTCGCCCATCGTTGCGTATGCGTACGAGTAGGAGGAGCCGGCGACGGGGATGGTGCCGGCGAGCTCGGCATAGGACAGCGCCGAGAAGAGGGCGGTGAGACCGGCGATCACGAAGGACAGCGTGACCGCGGGTCCGGCCTTGGGGACGGCCTCGCCGAGGACGACGAAGATGCCGGTGCCGAGGGTGGCACCGATGCTGATCATGGTCAGCTGCCACAGGCCGAGCGAGCGCCGCAGCGAGCCGCCCTCACCCTGGCCGCCCTCCGCGACCAGGCGTTCCACCGGCTTGCGCCGCAGGAGACGAGTGCCGAGGCCTGCGGGGACGGCCTCGGTGTGGGGGGTGCGCGGGGGTGCGCCTTGGTCGAGCACGGGGTGGGCTCCTTCATCGCTGCCGGTTGGGGCCGCGGGGGACGGGACAGCCCACTCCCTGACAGGGGACCGCCGAGCAGGCCGTCCTCCGCCACGCCACGTACAGCGGATGACTCTAGATGACGGGGCTTCCCAGCTGTAATGCAGCAACCTTGCGCACCCCCGCAAGATCGTTGCGCAGGGATCCCGCAGGCGGGTGTTCGTTGCGTGGTCCCTTACGTCCGTTGCGTACCCCTGACCGTCCGGGAAACGGCGAACCCCGCGTCCCGAAGGGCGGGACGCGGGGTTCGCGGGTGTGCTGCGGTGCCGGGACCGGCTCCGACTAGCTCCAGCTGGCGTGCAGCGGCTTGCCCTCGGCGTAGCCGGCGGCGGACTGGATGCCGACCGTGGCCTTCTCCTCGAACTCGGCCAGCGAGTTGGCACCGGCGTAGGTGCAGGAGGAGCGGACGCCCGCGATGATCGAGTCGATCAGGTCCTCGACACCGGGACGCTGCGGGTCGAGGAACATCCGCGAGGTGGAGATGCCCTCCTCGAACAGCCCCTTGCGGGCCCGGTCGTACGCGGACTCGTCGCTCGTGCGGTTCTTCACGGCGCGGGCGGAGGCCATGCCGAAGGACTCCTTGTACGCGCGGCCCTGGGCGTCGTGCTGGAGGTCGCCCGGGGACTCGTAGGTGCCCGCGAACCAGGAGCCGATCATCACGTTCGACGCGCCGGCGGCGAGCGCCATGGCGACGTCGCGCGGGTGCCGGACGCCACCGTCGGCCCAGACGTGCTTGCCGTACTTCTTCGCCTCGGCGGCGCACTCCAGGACGGCGGAGAACTGCGGCCGGCCGACGCCGGTCATCATGCGGGTGGTGCACATGGCGCCGGGGCCGACGCCGACCTTGATGATGTCGGCGCCCGCCTCGATGAGGTCCTTGACGCCCTCGGCGGCGACGATGTTGCCCGCGACGATCGGCACCTGCGGGTCGAGCGCGCGGACCTTGCGGATGGCCTCGATCATCGATTCCTGGTGGCCGTGCGCGGTGTCGATGACGAGCGTGTCCACGCCCGCGTCGAGCAGCTGCTGGGCCTTGCCCGCCACGTCGCCGTTGATGCCGACGGCGGCGGCGATGCGCAGCTTGCCGTTCGCGTCCGTGGCCGGGGTGTAGAGGGTGGCGCGCAGGGCGCCGGTGCGGGTCAGGATGCCCGCGAGGCGGCCTTCCTTGTCGACGGCCGGGGCGTAGCGGCGGTTGGCGCCGTCCAGCCGGTTGAACGCGTCGCGCGGGTCGATGTCCGCGTCGAGCAGCAGCAGGTCCCGGGACATGACCTCGGACAGCTGCGTGAAGCGGTCCACGCCGCTCAGGTCCTGGTCCGTGACGACACCGACGGGGCGCTGCTCGTCGTCGACCACGACGCCCGCGTTGTGCGCCCGCTTGGGCAGCAGCGCGAGCGCGTCGGCGACGGTCTGGTGCGGGGCCAGCACGATGGGGGTGTCGAGGACGAGGTGGCGGGTCTTGACCCAGGAGATGACGTCGGTGACGACCTCGATCGGGATGTCCTGCGGGATGACGACCAGGCCGCCGCGGCGGGCCATGGTCTCGGCCATCCGGCGCCCGGCGATCGCCGTCATGTTGGCGACGACGAGCGGGATGGTGGTGCCCGAGCCGTCCGGCGAGGAGAGGTCCACGGCCTGGCGGGAGCCGACGGCGCTCCGGCTCGGCACCATGAAGACGTCGTCGTACGTCAGGTCGTACGCGGGCTTGATGTCATTGAGGAAACGCACGTGCGGACATCCCAGTCGGTAGAAGGGGGCCCCGGAAGGTTGCCGCCGGAGCGCAAAGCACGTACTTCATTTTCCCACGCGGGCCCGCAGCACGTCTCCGGGCCGAACGTCCCAAGGTCAGGGGCCCTGCCTTGGATGATCGTCCGAGCCTCCGAGGGACAGCAGTACGGTGATCGCGGAGGCCTGGTCGAAGATCTCCACGGCGGTCGCCCACTCCCCCGCGTCGCGCGCCTCGAAGTCGCGCCAGCCGGACACGACGAGGACGGCCGCGCCCTCGGGCATCAGCTGGGGGTCGCCGAGGACGTCGGCGAGGGCGTCCCAGTTGCGGCCGAACCAGGAGGGCAGCGCGAGCGCCGCGGCGATCCGGTCCATGAGTCCGGCCTTGTCCGCCACGCCGCCGAGGTCGAGGGCGCGCACGGTCCAGTCGGCCGGGGACGCGGGGAGCCCGCTCATCGCAGCACCGCCTTGAACGACTCGTAGTGGTCATCGGTGTAGTACGTCTCGCCGCCGTCGCCGGTGACGATGCGCCGGGCGCCGCGGTCTCGCTCGCCCGGGGTGCGCACGGTGTACTCGTGGTAGTAGCCGCGCCGCTCCTTGGGCAGCTCCCCCTCGAAGTTCCCGAAGACGGTCCCGTCCTTGGCGTACGGGAAGGGACCGCCGGCGTCGATCAGACGCAGGGTGGAGCGGGCCTCGGGGGGCAGGTCCGCCTCCCGCACGGTCGCCATACCGGCGGCCCAGGCGGGCGCGGACGCGTGCGACGAGGCGGAGGGGTCCGCCGCGGTCGTGTCCGTGCCGGACGAGCAGCCGGAGACGAACAGACCGAGGCAGACGAGGAGCACGCCGAGCATCCGGGACAGCATGGTCCGATGCTGCCACGGCTCGGGCGGACCCGCCCGGACGCGGCCCGGTCAGGCCCCGTCGGGGTCGGCGCGCTGCAGTGCGGGCCGCGGCGCGGGTCCCGCGGTCAGCAGGAAGTCCGCGGCGGCGGTGTCGGTGACCAGGCTCGTGACCAGGCCCGAGCGGAGCACGGCGTCGATGGCGGAGGCCTTGCGCTGGCCGCCCGCGATCGCGACGACCTCGGGTATACGGCGCAGCCGGTCGGCCTCGACCGTGATGCAGCGCTCGCCGAGGTCCCGGCCGACCCGGCGGCCCTGGGCGTCGAAGAGGTGCGCGGACATCTCGGCGGCGACACCGAGCGAGGCGTAGTGCGCGCGCTCCTCGTCGCTGAGCATGTCGTGCACCGTCGAGATGCCCGGCTCCCAGGAGCCGATCGACACACAGGCGACGGTGACCTTGTCGAAGTACTCGAAGGCGCGGGCGATGCCCGTCTGGTTGCGCAGCGCCGCGGCGGTCGCGGCGTCGGGCAGCAGCATCGGGGCGTAGATGGGGTGGGCGTCGCCGCCGGAGACCTGCGCGGCACGGCGCACGGCCTCCACGGAGCCGCGCTCCGCGGTCCCGGCGTCGTAGACACCGGTCAGCTGCACCACGGTGCACGGCGGGAGCCGGTCGAGGGCGGCGGCCATGTGGATCGTGGAGCGGCCCCAGGCCAGGCCCAGGACGTCGCCCTCGGTGACGAGCTCGCCGAGCAGGTCGGCGGCGACCTCGCCCAGGTTCTCCGGGTCGGTGGACTCCTCGGCCTCGGCCGGGGACTCCACCACGACCGCGTGCCGCAGCCCGTAGCGGGCACGCAGGGCGTCGGAGCGCTCCGCGTCCAGCTCGGCCGGCACCCGGATCTCGATGCGCACGAGGTCCCGCTCCAGGGCGGTCTCGAGGACGCGGGCCACCTTGAAGCGGCTCACGCCGAACTCCTCGGCGATCTGGATCTTGGACTTGCCCTCGAGGTAGAAGCGACGGGCCATGGCCGCCGCCTGCACCAGCTCCGCGGGTCCCATCCGCAGGGCTGCGCGTCCTGCCGATGATGCGGACACGGCGATCTCCTCACTGCTCTTCTTCACGAATTGCACGTCTTCACGACTCGCACGGCACACGCTGCTGTTCACAACTGGATTTGCTGTTCATCCTTGCAGATCCAGCGCGGTCGATCAGCCCCGACGGCCGCCGTTCACGTATCCGTGGCTCAGTGGCCGCACGCCCAGGCCGCGGAAGCGGTGGCGGTGTCCGCCTGGGTGCGCAGTGCACGGACCGCCTCGGCCGGATCGTCGGCGCCGTATACCGCCGAACCGGCGACGAACACGTCCGCGCCGGCCTCCGCGCACCGCTCGATCGTCGAGGCCGACACCCCTCCGTCCACCTGCAGCCACAGCTCGAGACCGTGCTTCGCGATCAGCTCACGGGTGCGGCGGATCTTCGGCAGCATGATGTCCAGGAACGCCTGCCCGCCGAAGCCCGGCTCAACCGTCATGATCAGCAGCATGTCGAGCTCGGGCAGCAGGTCCTCGTACGGCTCGATCGGCGTCGCCGGCTTGAGGGCCATGGAGGCGCGGGCGCCCTTGGCCCGGATCTCGCGGGCGAGCCGCACCGGCGCCTGCGCGGCCTCCGCGTGGAAGGTGACCGAACCGGCGCCCGCCTCCACGTACTGCGGAGCCCAGCGGTCCGGGTTCTCGATCATCAGGTGGCAGTCCAGCGGGGTCGAGGTCGCCTTGGCCAGCGACTCGACGATCGGAACGCCCAGGGTCAGGTTCGGGACGAAATGGTTGTCCATGACGTCGACGTGGAGCCAGTCGGCGCCCTGGACCGCCTTCGCCTCGTCGGCGAGACGGGCGAAGTCGGCGGACAGGATGCTGGGGTTGATCTGCGCGGCCATGCCCCAAGACTGCCATGCCCGGAGGCCGTTGCCCGCCCCGGTCCAGACCACATCCGGATCCGGAACCTTACGAAACGATCACGAGGTGCGTCGGATCAGCGCCAGGTACATCGCGTCGGTCCCGTGCAGGTGCGGCCACAGCTGGACGTCCGGGCCCTCACCGAGCCCCGGGACGCCCTCCAGCATCGGGCGCGCGTCGATCAGTTCGGCCCCTTCCACGGACTTCAGGACGTCGTCCACGACGGCCCGGGTC
The DNA here is from genome assembly GCF_055558275.1 of Streptomyces sp. NPDC025806. Lineage (NCBI taxonomy): Bacteria > Bacillati > Actinomycetota > Actinomycetes > Kitasatosporales > Streptomycetaceae > Streptomyces > Streptomyces sp. NPDC025806. Next base: position 30,869 of record NZ_JBVHMU010000013.1, read on the forward strand.
TCGGCGAGGTGCGGGGAGCAGGTCGCGTAGCCGACGACGCCACCGACCCGCACCGACTCCAGGGCGGTGCGCAGCAGCGAGCGCTGCAGCGGGCCGAAGCCGTCCAGGTCCTCGGGGCGGCGGCGCCAGCGGGCCTCCGGGCGGCGGCGCAGGGCGCCGAGTCCGGTGCACGGGACGTCCATCAGGACCCGGTCGAAGACGCCGGGGCGCCACGGCGGGCGGGTGCCGTCGGCGGCGATCACCTGGTACGGGCCCGGGTTGCCGTCGAGGGCCTTCGCGACGAGACCGGCACGGTGCGGCTGCTTCTCGGAGGCGAGCAGCGTCGCGCCACGCTGCGAAGCGAGCCCCGCGAGCATCGCGGCCTTGCCGCCGGGGCCCGCGCAGCCGTCCAACCACTTCTCGTCGGGACCCTCCAGCGGCGCGTTCGCGAGTGCGAGGGCGACCAGCTGGCTGCCCTCGTCCTGGACGCCGGCCCGCCCGGACCGCACGAGGTCGAACGAGCCCGGCTCGCCGCCCTCGGTGAGGCGCACGGCGTACGGGGACCAGCGGCCCGGGAGCCCGGACTCCTCTCCGACCTCGGTGAGGATCGCCTCGGCGGTGGTCCGGCCGGGACGCGCGACGAGGGTGACCTCGGGCCGCTCGTTGTCCGCCTCCAGCAGGTCCTCGATACCGGCCCGGCCACCGCCGAGGGAGTCCCAGAGCGCCGAGACGACCCATCGCGGATGCGAATGGACGACGGCGAGATGGTCCTCGGGATCCTCGTCGTAGGGCGGTGCGACCCGCTCCACCCAGGCGTCGAGATCGTGCTGGGAGACCTTGCGCAGCACGGCGTTGACGAACTTGGCGCGGCCGTCGCCGAGCACGACGCGGGCCAGCTCGACGGACGCGGAGACGGCGGCGTGCGTCGGGATCCGGGTGCCGAGCAACTGGTGCACGCCCAGGTTCAGCACGTCGAGCACCGGCGGGTCGACCTCGCGCAGCGGCCGGTCGATGCAGGCCGCCACGATCGCGTCGTACGTGCCCTGACGGCGCAGCGTGCCGTACACCAGCTCGGTCGCGAGCGCCGCGTCCCGGTTGTCGAAGTCGCCCTTCGCGCGGGCCTTGCGCAGGAGCGGAGGCAGGACGAGGTTCGCGTACGCGTCCCGCTCGTCGACCGCGCGCAGCGCCTCGAAGGCGAGGATCCGTACGGGGTCCTTCTTCGGGCGGCGGTGCGGCTTGCCCGGCTTGCCCTTGCCTCCGGCGCGGGGGCGGTTGGTCGACGGGGCCGGCTGGTCGTTCAAAGGTGCTCCGCTGATGCGAGGGGTGACGATCGCTTCCAGCGTACGTGCGGCGCGGGTCCGCCATCGCCGTGGGGCTCAGGTCGTTATCGCGGCTGCGGGCCGGTGGGGCTTCTCGCGCAGTTCCCCGCGCCCCTGGAAGGCAGCGGCTTCGCCGCGCCTTCCCCAGATGACAGGCGCCCCGCGCCCCTGAAATGCGACCCGAAGGGTCTGCATTTCAGGGGCGCGGGGAACTGCGCGACCAGCCCCCACCGAACCCGCACCCGGCGACGAACCGAACCGGCCGAGCTGGAAGCCGGATCAGCCCAGCCGCTCGCCCTCGGCGATCCGCACACCACGGGCCCAATCCGCGGCAGCCATCGGCTTCTTGCCCTGGGCCTGGACCCAGAGGAGCTCGACGGCGAACGACCCCGTCCCGACGTACAGATTCTTCTTGCCGACGCTCAGCTCGCCCGGCGCCAGATCCGTGCGGTCCGGCACCGGCACGGCCGACCGCACCTTGAGCCGCTCGCCCCGGAACTCCGTCCAGGCCCCCGGCGCCGGAGTGCATCCACGCACCACCCGGTCGACGCGGAGCGCGGGCGCCGCCCAGTCGATCCGCGCGTCCTCCACCGTGATCTTCGGGGCGAGCGAGATCCCGTCGGCCGGCTGCGGTACGGCCGTCAACGCGCCGTCCTCGATGCCGTCCATCGTCGCGGCGAGCAGCCCCGCGCCCGCGAAGGCGAGCCGGGTCAGCAGGTCGCCGCTGGTGTCGGCGGGACGGATCGCCTCGGTCACCGTGCCGTACACCGGGCCCGAGTCGAGCCCCTCCTCGATGAGGAAGGTGGACGCGCCGGTGATCTCGTCGCCGGCCATCAGGGCGTGCTGGACGGGCGCGGCACCGCGCCAGGCGGGCAGCAGCGAGAAGTGCAGGTTGACCCAGCCGCGGGCCGGCACGTCGAGGGCGACCTTGGGCAGCAGCGCACCGTAGGCGACGACGGGGCAGCAGTCCGGCGCGATCTCGCGCAGCCGGGCCAGGAAGTCCTCGTCACGGGGCCGGACCGGCTTGAGCACCTCGATGCCGGCCTCGGCGGCGCGCTCGGCGACGGGGCTCGCGACCATGTGACGGCCGCGCCCGGCAGGGGCGTCGGGCCGGGTCACGACGGCGGCGACCTCGTGCCGGTCGGAGGCGATCAGGGCGTCCAGAGCGGGAACGGCGACCTCGGGGGTGCCGGCGAAGACGAGCTTCATCAGTGGCTAACGGCCTCTCGGGGCGGGGTCACGGGCGACACACCAGTCTATGGGCGGCGGGTGACGCCCGCGCATGGGGCGCACGTCCCGCCGTGCGCCCCGCGCATATGCGGATGCGCCGGAACAGCGTGACCCCTCACCGTATGGCGCGTTGGTCAAGAAAGAGTTGACCAATCCACGGGCCGGGATCACTCGCGATCGTCACCGGTGAGTCGCCTGAATCGCCGTTCGGCGTGAGCTCGGCCCGATCCTTCTTCATCGCCGGTTCGAGAGGCTTGTAAATGGCCGACCACGCAACCCACGACGCCCAGGCACGGGCCAGCCTGCACCTCCTTGTGCGGGACATCGAGCGGGTCCGGCGGCAGGTGGACGCACTGCGCACCCTCACCGCACAGCTCGGCAACGTCTACCGTCCGCGCCGCTCCGGCCCCTCCGCCGGCTTCGTCGTCTACGGGCGGGCCCCCGCCCCGACCGTCCGTCTGGCCCAGGAACTGCGCGACAGCGTCGAGACCCTGGTGACCGCCGCAGTGGACTTCGACCGCTCCCTGGGTTTCTCGTGGGACGCGGTGGGCTCCGCGCTCGGCGTGACCAAGCAGGCGGTGCACCGCCGGTACGGGGCGCGCCGGGCCGCCGCGCAGGCCGCCGCCGACGCGGAGCGGGCCGGTGACACCTCGGCCCGGCCGCCGCTGCCGCTCGGGGCGGGCCCGCTGCCCTCCGTGCCGGCCGCGCGGTCCATGCCGACGCAGCCGACCGCGGGCAGCGCGGGCCTCCGCGACGAGCCCCGCCCCGGGGTCTTCCCCGGTCCCCGCAACGGCTGAGCGCCACTGGGCCCGCCCTCTTCGGCCGGCTGCGGCTCTCGTCGTGGCCGGCCGCGCAGTTCCCCGCGCCCCTGAAACGCAGACCCTTCGGGTCGCGTTTCTCAGCCTTCGTCCATGAGATGCGCCCGAAGGGCATGCATCTCAGGGGCGCGGGGAACTGCGCGACCAGCCACGGCGGCGGCGCGGCCGGACGAAAAACCGCACCACCCACTCACCTCACCCGATGTCCGGCGGATCAATACGCACCCGCACCGGATCCGTCCCGGCCCCCCGGGCGGCCATCCGCGCCGCCTGAGCCCGCTTCAGGGCCCCCGCCAGGGCCGCCCCGCTCCCCGGCGGCACCCGAACGAGCGCGCGCTCCCCCGCAGGCTCGGCGCCCCGCCGCGGCCCACCGGGCTCGACGACGGGCACCGGCCCCAACACCTCAGCGTCGCCGGGCAGTTCCACCGCCCGCAGGAAGTCGGCGAGCGCCTCCGGCGTCCCGCTGACCGAGGCCATCCTGGACACCGGTGGAAAGCCCAGCTCGGCCCGGTCCGCCAGCTCCCGCACCGCGTGCCCCACCGGATCCCAGCGGACCAGCGCCTGCACGGGCCGCAGCGTCGGCTCGGCCACGACGACGACCGTGCCGCCCGCCTCCTGCGGCCGTACCAGCGCGGACGCGGCGATCCAGCGCCGCAACGCGTCCTCGCCGGCGCGCAGATCGGGCCGCCCGAGCATGGCCCAGCCGTCGAGCAGCAGCGCGGCGGCGTACCCGCCCTCGGCGACGGGCTCCGCGCCGGGTGTGCTGACGACGAGCGCGGGTCCGCCGGACACCGTGTCGAGCACCTGCTCCCGCCCGGAGGTCCGCACCGGTACGGAGGGGAACGCGCGGCCCAGCTCCTCGGCGGTGCGCCGGGCGCCGACCACCTGGGCCCGCAGCCGGTTGCCGCCGCACTCGCCGCAGTGCCAGTCGGCCTCCTCGCGGCCGCACCACGAGCAGGCCAGGACTCCGGCCGCTTCCCGTGCCTCCAGCGGTCCCGCGCAGTGCCGGCAGCGGGCGGGCTCCCGGCAGCGCTGACAGGCGAGCCGCGGCACGTATCCGCGGCGCGGCACCTGGACCAGCACCGGCCCGTCCCGCAGCGCGGTCCGCGCCACCTCCCAGGCCACGCTGGGCAGTCGTGCCGCGCGCGCCGCCTCGTCGCGCGCGAGGTCCAGGTCGCCGACGGTCCGTACTCGGGGCGCCGTCCGCCGCACCTGCTCGCGCGGGGCCGCGATCGCCGCCGCCCAGCCGCTGCGCACCAACTGCGCCGCCTCTACCGTGCAGCTCCAACTCCCGAGCAGGAAGGCGCACTTGTCCCGCCCCGCCCGCAGTTCGAGCACTTCCCGCACATGCGGGAACGGCGCGTGGTCGTCACTGTGGTGCGCGTCCCCGTCGTCCCAGACCACGACGAGGCCGGGATCGCGTACGGGGGCGAACATCGCGGCCCGGGTGCCGACCACGGCCCGCACCGCCCCACGGCGCACGGCGAGCCATTCCGAGTAGCGCCGCTGCTGCCCCGCCTCGGCGGTCAGCAGCGCGTGCTGTCCCTCCCCCAACTGCTCGCGCAGCGCCGCGTCGACGCGCGCGGCGAGCCGCACGGTGGGCACGACGACGAGCGCGCCGCGCCCCGACGCGAGGGTCGCGCGCACGGCCCGGGCGATCTCGTCGGCCCACTCGGGGCCGGGCAGCGCGGTCCACACGGCGCGCGGGGCACCGCCCGCCGCGAGGGAGGCGAGAAAGTCCGCCCCGCGCTCGTACCGCTGCCAGGACCCGGGCTCGGGCGCGGTCGGCGGGGCGGGCGGCTCGGGGAACGTCCGGGCCTCCGCCTTGGCGTGCCGGGGCGGTATCGCGAGCTGCAGCACGTCGGCGAGGCTGCCCGCGTACCGGTCGGCGACGGCCCGGGTCAGCCCGAGGAGTTCTTCGTCGAGCACCGGCTCCGGCGACAGGACCTGGGCGAGCGCGGCCAGCGGCCCCTGGTACTCGGCCTCGGCAACGCGCTCCACGAGGTACCCGTCGATGAGCCCGCCGCCCTCGCGCCGGCCGTCCCGCACATTCTTCGACCCGGCACCGAACCGGACCCGGACCCGTACGCCGGGCTGCGCCACCGCGTCCAGCTCTTCCGGGACGGCGTACTCGAAGTACCGGTCGAGATGCAGTACGCCCTTGTCGACGAGAACGCGGGCCACGGGCAGTTCCTTGGCCAGCGCGGCCCCCCGCCATGTGCGTGGCTTGGCCTTCGGCGCCTTGTTCTTCCGCACCGTCTCCCGGATGAACGCGAGCTGCTCCGGCTCGGGACTGTCGTTCTGGCTGCTCACGCTGCCATTCCTACCAGAGGGGTCCGACATCGCCGTCGCGACCGAAAGACGAAACCGGGGCCCGGCTCCCCCGAAGGGAAAGCCGGGCCCCGGTTCAGCGGAGCTGAGAGATCAGCGGTGCTGAGAGACCTACAGGCCCGCGGCCTTGCGCAGCGCGTCCACGCGGTCGGTCTTCTCCCACGTGAAGTCCGGCAGGGCGCGGCCGAAGTGGCCGTACGCCGCCGTCTGGGCGTAGATCGGGCGCAGCAGGTCGAGGTCGCGGATGATCGCGGCGGGGCGGAGGTCGAAGACCTCCGTGATCGCGGCCTCGATCTTGTCCGTGTCGACCGTGTTCGTGCCGAAGGTCTCGACGAAGAGACCAACCGGCTCGGCCTTGCCGATCGCGTACGCGACCTGGACCTCGCAGCGCGAGGCGAGACCGGCGGCCACGACGTTCTTGGCGACCCAGCGCATGGCGTAGGCGGCCGAGCGGTCGACCTTGGACGGGTCCTTGCCCGAGAAGGCGCCGCCACCGTGACGGGCGTAGCCGCCGTAGGTGTCGATGATGATCTTGCGGCCGGTGAGGCCGGCGTCGCCCATCGGGCCACCGATCTCGAAGCGGCCGGTCGGGTTGACCAGCAGACGGTAGCCGTCGGTCTCCAGCTTGATGCCGTCCTCGACCAGCGCCTTGAGCTCCGGCTCCACGACGAACTCGCGGATGTCGGGGGCGAGCAGCGAGTCGAGGTCGATGTCCGAGGCGTGCTGCGAGGAGACGACGACCGTGTCGAGGCGGACGGCCTTGTCGCCGTCGTACTCGATGGTGACCTGGGTCTTGCCGTCGGGACGCAGGTAGGGGATCGTGCCGTTCTTGCGGACCTCGGAGAGGCGGCGCGACAGGCGGTGCGCGAGGTGGATCGGGAGCGGCATGAGCTCCGGCGTCTCGTCGCACGCGTAGCCGAACATCAGGCCCTGGTCGCCCGCGCCCTGCTTGTCGAGCTCGTCGTCGTCACCCTCGACGCGCTTCTCGTACGCCGTGTCGACGCCCTGCGCGATGTCGGGAGACTGCGAGCCGATGGAGACCGAGACGCCGCAGGACGCGCCGTCGAAGCCCTTCTTCGACGAGTCGTAGCCGATCTCGAGGATCTTCTCTCGCACGAGCTGCGCGATCGGCGCGTACGCCTTGGTGGTCACCTCGCCGGCCACGTGCACCAGGCCGGTGGTGATCAGCGTCTCGACGGCGACGCGGGACGTGGGGTCCTCGCGCAGCAGCGCGTCGAGAATGGTGTCGCTGATCTGGTCAGCGATCTTGTCGGGGTGACCCTCGGTGACAGACTCCGAGGTGAACAGGCGACGGGACACAACGCTCCCTGTGGTTGCAGCGGCTGCTGGCTGATCATTGACGGACGGCCGGGGGCTGCGCCTGGCGTCGTCCGAGAACAGTTTATCGGTCGGGCTCGGCTGCCGGGTCACGCGTCTCGCCCCTTGGGAGGGCTGTGACCTGCGACACCGCATTGTCCGACATGAGGATCGGTCTCCGGAAGGGTACCGGTCGAGCGTGAATCCGGCGCCCCTACGGGCGTGGATCGGCGTGTGCGGGGGCCACACGGCGCACGACCTCGTCCCAGATCCGGTCCGCGAGCGCCTCCTTCGGACCGTACGGGACGGGCGTCTCGGCCCCGTCCGAGGCGAGGATCACGGCCTCGTTCTCCTCGGAGCCGAAGGTCTTGCGCTCCCCGACCTCGTTGACGACGAGCAGGTCACAGCCCTTGCGGGCCAGTTTGGCGCGGCCGTTGGCGAGGACGTCGTCGGTCTCGGCGGCGAAGCCGACGACGATCTGGCCGGGGCGGGAGCGCTCCCCGGAGATCTCCGCGAGGATGTCCGGGTTGCGGACCAGCTCGACGGTCGGCGCTCCCGTGTCGCCCTGCTTCTTGATCTTGCCGGGCGCGTAGACGGCCGGGCGGAAGTCGGCGACGGCGGCGGCCATGACGACCGCGTCGGCGTCGGCGGCCGCCTTGAGCACGGCCTCGCGCAGCTGGACGGCGGTGCCGACGTGGACGACGTCGACGCCGGCCGGGTCGGGCAGCTCCGCATTGGCGGAGAGCAGGGTGACGCGGGCGCCGCGGGCCGCGGCGGTGCGGGCGAGCGCGTAGCCCTGCTTGCCGGAGGAGCGGTTGCCGAGGAAGCGGACCGGGTCGAGGGGCTCGCGGGTGCCGCCGGCGCTGACGACGACGTGCGTGCCGGCCAGGTCGGTGCCGGCCGCGTCGGCGCCGCGGGCCAGGACCCGGCGCACGTACTCGTAGATCTCGACGGGGTCGGGGAAGCGGCCCTTGCCGGTGTCGACGCCGGTGAGGCGGCCGACGGCGGGCTCGATGACGAGGGCGCCGCGGCGGCGCAGCGTCGCGACGTTCTCCTGGGTGGCGGGGTGCTCCCACATCTCGGTGTGCATGGCCGGCGCGAAGACGACCGGACAGCGGGCGGTGAGGAGCGTGTTGGTGAGGAGGTCGTCGGCGAGGCCGTGGGCGGCCTTGGCGAGCATGTCGGCGGTGGCGGGGGCCACGATCACGAGGTCGGCGTGCTGGCCGATGCGCACGTGCGGGACCTCGTGGACGGAGTCCCAGACCTCGGTGGAGACCGGGTTGCCGGACAGGGCCGACCAGGTCGCGGCGCCGACGAAGTGCAGTGCGGAGTCGGTGGGGACGACGCGGACGTCGTGCCCGGACTCGGTGAGCCGGCGCAGCAGCTCGCACGCCTTGTAGGCGGCGATGCCACCGCTGACTCCCAGTACGACCTTCGGCTTCGACGACACCGCATCTCCCCTGGCTCCGGAAACGTACGACTCCATGACACACCACAGGCCCGGCAGTCGTACTGCCGGGCCTGGGATGACGACGAAAAACGGGTGTTACTGGGCCGGGCCCTCGATGGCCTCGGACGTCAGCAGGCCCGCGTTGATCTCGCGCAGGGCGATCGACAGGGGCTTCTCGTGGACGTGGGTGTCCACGAGCGGGCCGACGTACTCGAGCAGGCCCTCACCGAGCTGCGAGTAGTACGCGTTGATCTGACGCGCGCGCTTGGCGGCGTAGATGACCAGGCTGTACTTCGAGTCGGTCGCTTCGAGCAGCTCATCAATCGGCGGGTTGATGATGCCCTCGGGCGCGGTGATGGAAGAGGACACTCTCTGCCTTCCGATGGGGGCCGGACCTGGGTCCCGGCCCGGGTTAAACCAGGGTAAAGATCAAAGAACCTTCATCAAGGCTAGCAGCTCGCGCGCTACGTCCTCGACGGAGGTGTTGACAAGGGTCGTGTCGAACTCGGCCTCGGCGGCGAGCTCCACCTTGGCGGCCTCGAGCCGGCGCTCGATGACCTCGGGCGCCTCGGTGCCGCGGCCGGTGAGCCGGCGGACCAGCTCGTCCCAGCTCGGCGGGGCGAGGAACACGAGCTGGGCCTCGGGCATCGACTCGCGGACCAGGCGTGCGCCCTGGAGGTCGATCTCGAGCAGCACCGGCTCGCCCGCGTCGAGACGGTCGAGCACGGCGCTGCGCGGGGTCCCGTAACGGTTCCCCGCGAACTCGGCCCACTCGAGGAGCTCGCCGTTGGCGATCAGCTTGTCCATCTCCTCGTCGGTGACGAAGAAGTAGTGGACACCGTGCTTCTCGCCGGGGCGCGGCTTGCGGGTCGTCGCCGACACCGAGAGCCATACCTCGGGGTGTTCCTTGCGCATATGAGCGACGACCGTGCTCTTGCCGACCCCGGAGGGGCCGGAGAGCACGGTCAGCCGCGGACGTACGTCCGGGGGCTCGGGGGTCGTCCCCCGGGATGTTGCAGCCATGCAGCGATTATTCCAGTTGTTCCGGAGTGCCGGGACCAGCCCCCGGGGGCCGGTTCGTCACTCAGGCGCCGGTGCTGCCGAACTCGCGCTCCAGGGAGGCGATCTGGTTGGAGCCGAGACCACGGACTCGACGGGATTCGGAGATCCCGAGACGCTCCATGATCTGCTTGGCGCGGACCTTGCCCACGCCCGGCAGGGACTCGAGCAGGGCGGAGACCTTCATCTTGCCGATGACGTCGTTCTCCTGGCCCTGCTTGATGACCTCGTGAAGCGAGGCGCCGGAGTGCTTGAGTCGATTCTTGACCTCGGCCCGCTCCCGGCGAGCCGCGGCGGCCTTTTCGAGCGCGGCTGCGCGCTGTTCAGGGGTAAGGGGCGGAAGAGCCACGCCTACGTCACCTCGGATGTCGAACTGTCGGATACGGACCGGCGAGGGACCTGAGCGCCCCTCACCAGGTGAGCTACGAGCGGCGCGGCCGGCCGCGGTCACCCGTTCACTCCCGACGGAGACTAGCGGCCATGGCCGCCAGAGTCAGCGAGAACAGCGGAAAAGTCCTGGTCAGACTCGCGAAGGCTGGACATTTCGGGCAAAACGACCGGGAAATCGGCCCGGATGTCCGGGCAAAGACAAAGGTCGGCACGGAGTGCCACCCCTCTCGGGGTGCCGTACCGACCCTCATCAGGGCTTCCGGTGACGTCAGACGGCGCCCGCGACCGCCTCGCGCACCTCGTCCGCGAACCGCACGGCCGCGTCCCGCAGCGCGGTGACCGAGGGGCCGGCCTTCAGGACGCCGCGGCTGACGTTCGGCACCACGTTGCGCACCGCCGCGCCGAAGACCGCCGGGAGGTCGGCGGCGGTGGCACCCTGGGCACCGATGCCGGGCGCGAGGAGCGGACCGTTGATGTCCAGCTCGTACGAGGACAGGTCGCCCAGGGTCGCGCCCACGACGGCCCCGAAGGAGCCCATCGGGGTCTCCCCCGCGTTCTCGCCGGCCAGGTGCGCCAGCATCGTCGCGCCGACGTTGCGCCCGTCCGCGCGGACCGCGTGCTGCACCTCGCCGCCCTCGGGGTTCGAGGTGAGGGCGAGGACGAACAGGCCCGCGCCGGACTCGCGCGCGAGGTCCACGGCCGGCTTCAGCGACCCGTAGCCGAGGTACGGCGACACGGTCAGGGCGTCCGAGAACAGCGGGGAGTCCTTGTGCAGGAAGGTCTCCGCGTACGCGGCCATGGTGGAGCCGATGTCGCCGCGCTTGGCGTCCATGACGACGAGCGTGCCCGCGGCGCGCAGGTCGGCGACGGCCTTCTCCAGGACCGCGACGCCGCGCGAGCCGAACCGCTCGAAGAACGCCATCTGCGGCTTGACCACGGCGACCGTGTCGGCCAGCGCCTCGACCGAGGTGCGCGTGAAGGACTCCAGACCGGCGATGTCGTCGTTCAGGCCCCAGGAGGAGAGCAGGGCGGCGTGCGGGTCGATGCCGACGCAGAGCGGCCCGCGCTCGTCCATGACACGGCGCAGACGTGCGCCGAAGGGCTCCAGAACCGTCATGCGGACACCTTCTTCACATCGGCGCCGACCGCGTCGGCGAGCGTGGCGTACGGGGAGTTGTTCAGGCGGGCGGCGAGGCCCTTGTGGATCGCGCGGGCGTAGAACGGGCCCTCGTAGATGAAGGCGCTGTAGCCCTGGACCAGGGTGGCGCCCGCGAGGATGCGCTGCCAGGCGTCCTCCGCCGTCTCCACGCCGCCGACGCCCACGAGGGTGATCTTGTCCCCCACGCGCGCGTAGAGGCGCCTGAGGACCTCCAGGGAGCGTTCCTTGAGGGGCGCGCCGGACAGGCCGCCCGTCTCGTTCACGACGTCGCCCTGGGTCTTGAGGCCCTCGCGGGAGATCGTCGTGTTCGTGGCGATGATGCCGTCCAGGCCGAGCTCGACGGCCAGGTCGGCGACCGCGTCGACGTCCTCGTCGGCCAGGTCGGGGGCGATCTTCACCAGGAGCGGGACGCGGCGCGAGCGCACGGTGCGGTCGGCGGCCTCGCGGACGGCGGCGAGCAGCGGGCGCAGCGCCTCGGTGGCCTGGAGGTTGCGCAGGCCCGGGGTGTTGGGCGAGGAGACGTTGACGACGAGGTAGTCCGCGAAGGCGGCGAGCCGCTCGGTGGACTTCACGTAGTCGCCGACGGCCTCGGCCTCGGGGACGACCTTGGTCTTGCCGATGTTGACGCCCACGGTGGTCTTGAAGACCGGGTTGCGGGAGGTCAGGCGGGCCGCCACGGCGAGGGAGCCCTCGTTGTTGAAGCCCATGCGGTTGATGAGCGCGCGGTCCGGCACGAGGCGGAACAGGCGCTTCTTCGGGTTGCCGGGCTGCGGCTCGCCGGTGACGGTGCCGATCTCGATGTGGTCGAAGCCGAGCATCGTCATGCCGTCGATCGCGACGGCGTTCTTGTCGAAGCCGGCGGCGAGGCCGAAGGGGCCGTGCATCCGCAGGCCGAGGGCCTCGGTGCGCAGCTCCTTGTAGCGGGGCGCGAGGGCCGCGGCCACGAAGGTGCGCAGCACGGGGGTGCGGGCCGCGAGGCGGATCCAGCGGAAGGCGAGGTAGTGGGCCTTCTCGGGGTCCATGCGCTTGAAGACGAGGTTGAAGAACAGCTTGTACATGGCTGAAGTCCTAGTAGGTGCTCACGAGGCGGTGGGCTCATGAAGAGGGGGACACCGTCCGGTGTCCCCCTCTTGGGCTGCTAGTCGCGGGCCGCGGTCAGGTGTTCCGCGTGTTCCTGGAGCGACCGGACGCCCACGTCTCCGTGGTTGAGCGCGTCGATGCCCTGGACCGCGGCGGCGAGCGCCTGCACCGTCGTCAGACAGGGCACGGAGCGGGCCACGGCCGCCGTACGGATGTCGTAGCCGTCGAGGCGGCCACCGGTGCCGTACGGGGTGTTGACGATGAGGTCGACCTCGCCGTCGTGGATGAGCTGGACGATCGTCTTCTCGCCGTTCGGGCCCTCGCCCTCGGACTGCTTGCGCACGACCTTGGCGTTGATGCCGTTGCGCTTGAGGACCTCGGCGGTGCCGGAGGTGGCCATCAGCTCGAAGCCGTGGGCGACCAGCTCGCGGGCCGGGAAGATCATCGAGCGCTTGTCGCGGTTGGCGACGGAGATGAACGCGCGGCCCTTGGTGGGCAGCGGCCCGTAGGCACCGGCCTGCGACTTGGCGTACGCCGTGCCGAAGACCGAGTCGATGCCCATGACCTCGCCGGTCGAGCGCATCTCCGGGCCGAGGACCGTGTCGACGCCGCGGCCGTGGATGTCGCGGAAGCGCGACCACGGCATGACGGCCTCCTTGACGGAGATCGGCGCGTCCATGGGGAGCGTGCCGCCGTCGCCGGTCTTCGGGAGCAGGCCCTCGGCGCGCAGCTCGGCGACGGTGGCGCCGAGCGAGATGCGGGCGGCGGCCTTCGCGAGCGGCACCGCGGTCGCCTTCGAGGTGAAGGGGACGGTGCGCGAGGCGCGCGGGTTGGCCTCCAGGACGTAGAGGATGTCACCCGCCATCGCGAACTGGATGTTGATCAGGCCGCGCACGCCGACGCCCTTGGCGATGGCCTCGGTGGAGGCGCGCAGGCGCTTGATGTCGAAGCCGCCGAGGGTGATCGGGGGCAGGGCGCACGCCGAGTCGCCGGAGTGGATGCCGGCCTCCTCGATGTGCTCCATGACGCCGCCGAGGTAGAGCTCGGTGCCGTCGTAGAGGGCGTCGACGTCGATCTCGATCGCGTCGTCCAGGAACCGGTCGACGAGGACCGGGCGGGACGGGCTGATCTCCGTGGACTCCTCGATGTACGAGGACAGGCGGGTCTCGTCGTAGACGATCTCCATGCCGCGGCCGCCGAGCACGTAGGACGGGCGGACGAGGACCGGGTAGCCGATCTCGTCGGCGATGGCCTTGGCCTCGGTGAAGGTGGTCGCGGTGCCGTGCTTGGGCGCGGGCAGACCGGCCTCGGCGAGCACGCGGCCGAAGGCGCCGCGGTCCTCGGCGGCGTGGATCGCCTCCGGGGAGGTGCCGACGACGGGCACGCCGTTGTCCTTGAGCGCCTGGGCGAGGCCCAGCGGGGTCTGGCCGCCGAGCTGGACGACGACGCCCGCGATCGGGCCCGCGAGGGACTCGGCGTGGACGATCTCCAGGACGTCTTCCAGCGTGAGCGGCTCGAAGTACAGGCGGTCGGAGGTGTCGTAGTCCGTGGAGACGGTCTCCGGGTTGCAGTTGACCATCACGGTCTCGTAGCCGGCGTCGCTCAGGGCGAAGGAGGCGTGGACGCAGGAGTAGTCGAACTCGATGCCCTGGCCGATGCGGTTCGGACCGGAGCCCAGGATGATGACCGCGGGCTTCTCGCGCGGGGCGACCTCGGACTCCTCGTCGTAGGACGAGTAGAAGTACGGGGTCTTCGCGGCGAACTCGGCGGCGCAGGTGTCGACCGTCTTGTAGACCGGGCGGACTCCGAGCGCGTGCCGGACCTCGCGGACGACGTCCTCGCGCAGACCGCGCAGCTCGGCGATCTGGTGGTCGGAGAAGCCGTGCCGCTTGGCCTCCGCGATCAGTTCCTTGGTGAGCTCCGGGGCGGCGGCCAGCTCGTCGGCCGTCTCCTTGATGAGGAAGAGCTGGTCGACGAACCAGGGGTCGATCTTCGTGTACTCGAAGATCTCCTCCGGGGTGGCGCCGGCGCGGATCGCCTCCATGACGGTGTTGATCCGGCCGTCGGTGGGGCGCACGGCCGCTTCGAGGAGCGCGGTCTTGTCGCCGGTCTCGCCGACGAAGGTGAACTGCGAGCCCTTCTTCTCCAGGGAGCGCAGCGCCTTCTGGAAGGCCTCCGTGAAGTTGCGGCCGATGGCCATGGCCTCGCCGACCGACTTCATGGTGGTGGTCAGCGTGGAGTCGGCGCTCGGGAACTTCTCGAAGGCGAAGCGCGGGGCCTTCACGACCACGTAGTCGAGCGTCGGCTCGAAGGAGGCCGGCGTCTTCTCGGTGATGTCGTTCGGGATCTCGTCCAGCGTGTAGCCGACGGCCAGCTTGGCGGCGATCTTGGCGATCGGGAAGCCGGTGGCCTTGGAGGCGAGCGCGGAGGAGCGGGAGACGCGCGGGTTCATCTCGATGACGATGATGCGGCCGTCGTCGGGGTTGACCGCGAACTGGATGTTGCAGCCGCCGGTGTCGACGCCGACCTCGCGGATGATCGCGATGCCGATGTCGCGCAGGCGCTGGTACTCGCGGTCGGTGAGGGTCATCGACGGGGCGACGGTGATCGAGTCACCGGTGTGGACGCCCATCGGGTCGAAGTTCTCGATGGAGCAGACGACCACGACGTTGTCGTTCTTGTCGCGCATCAGCTCCAGCTCGTACTCCTTCCAGCCGAGGATGGACTCCTCCAGGAGCACCTCGGTGGTCGGGGAGAGCGTGAGGCCCTGGCCGGCGATGCGGCGCAGCTCCTCCTCGTCGTGGGCGAAGCCGGAGCCGGCGCCGCCCATGGTGAAGGAGGGGCGCACGACGACGGGGTAGCCGCCGAGGGTGTCGACGCCCTTGAGGACGTCGTCCATGGTGTGGCAGATGACCGAGCGGGCGGACTCGCCGTGGCCGATCTTCCGGCGGACCTCCTCGACGACCTCCTTGAAGAGGTCGCGGTCCTCGCCCTTGTTGATCGCCTCGACGTTGGCGCCGATGAGCTCGACGCCGTACTTCTCGAGGACGCCCTGCTCGTGCATGGAGATCGCGGTGTTGAGCGCGGTCTGGCCGCCCAGGGTGGGCAGGAGCGCGTCGGGGCGCTCCTTGGCGATGATCTTCTCGACGAACTCGGGGGTGATCGGCTCGACGTACGTGGCGTCGGCGATCTCCGGGTCGGTCATGATCGTCGCCGGGTTGGAGTTGACGAGGATGACCCGCAGGCCCTCGGCGCGCAGGATGCGGCACGCCTGGGTGCCGGAGTAGTCGAACTCGGCGGCCTGGCCGATGACGATCGGGCCGGAGCCGATGACCAGGACGGACTGGATATCGGTGCGCTTAGGCACGCTGGCCCTCCATGAGCTTCACGAAGCGGTCGAACAGGTAGGCGGCGTCGTGCGGTCCTGCCGCCGCCTCGGGGTGGTACTGGACGGAGAAGCCCGGCTGGTCGAGCAGCTGCAGGCCCTCCACGACCTCGTCGTTGAGGCACACGTGCGAGACCTCGGCACGGCCGAAGGGGGTGTCGCTCACCTTGTCGAGCGGCGCGTCCACGGCGAAGCCGTGGTTGTGCGCGGTGACCTCGACCTTGCCGGTGGTGCGGTCCTGCACCGGCTGGTTGATGCCGCGGTGGCCGTACTTGAGCTTGTACGTGCCGAAACCGAGGGCGCGGCCGAGGATCTGGTTGCCGAAGCAGATGCCGAACAGGGGCGTCTTGCGCTCCAGGACGGCGGTCATCAGCGCGACCGGGCCGTCGGCGGTGGCCGGGTCGCCCGGGCCGTTGGAGAAGAACACGCCGTCGGGCTGGACCGCGTACACGTCGTCGGGCGTCGCGGTGGCCGGCAGGACGTGCACCTCGATGCCGCGCTCGGCCATGCGGTGCGGGGTCATGCCCTTGATGCCGAGGTCGATCGCGGCGACGGTGAAGAGCTTCTCGCCGATCGCGGGGACGACGTACGCCTCCTTGGTGGCGACCTCCTCGTACAGCGAGGCGCCCTTCATGTGCGGCTGGGCCTGCACACGGGAGACGAGCTCGGCGTCCGTGGCCAGGTGCTCGCCGGAGAAGATGCCGGAGCGCATGGAGCCGCGCTCGCGCAGGTGGCGGGTGAGGGCGCGGGTGTCGATGCCGGAGATGCCGACGATGTTCTGCGCGACCAGCTCGTCGTCCAGGGAGCGCTTGGCGCGCCAGTTGGACGGGATGCGGGCGGGGTCGCGCACGACGTAGCCGGAGACCCAGATGCGGCTCGACTCGTCGTCCTCGTCGTTCCAGCCCGTGTTGCCGATCTGCGGTGCGGTGGCGACCACGATCTGGCGGTCGTACGACGGGTCGGTCAGCGTCTCCTGGTAGCCGGTCATGCCGGTGGAGAACACGGCCTCGCCGAAGGTCTCCCCCACGGCCCCGTAGGCGCGGCCGCGGAAGATGCGGCCGTCCTCCAGGACGAGTACGGCGGGAGCGGCGGCTCCCCGGGTGGAGGTCGTCATCGTGCGGTGCCTTCCGTCGTGATGTGCGTGTCGGTCATGTCGTTGAGGGCGGTGACCCAGTCGCCCTGTTCCGCGGCGTGGTCGGAGCGGAACCCGGAGTCGATCAGCTTGTCGCCGTGCGCCCAGGTGACGATCAGCAGACCGCCCTCCGTGAGGACCTTGCCGGCGATGCCCTTGTCGAGCCGGGCGCCGCGCAGCGCGGTCACCGGGACGAAGAAGTCGCTCGCCCCGGGGCGCTCGACCACGAGGCCCGCGTCGGTCAGGGTCAGCTCGACGCGGCTGCGGGTGCCGAGGCCGTGCGCCACGATGCGGTCGAGCCACTGCCCCGCGGTGGTGGAGCCGTGGTACCGGCCGCTCATGGTCAGTCTGGGCTCCCCCGGGGTTTCCGGCGACTGAGGCAGCGGCGGCAGGTCGCCCTGCAGGGTGCCGCGCCACTTCCAGCCCTGGCGCATCAGCCAGTAGACCAGCGCGACGAAGAGCAGCAGACCGACGATCCAGCCGATCCGGTCGGGCCAGTCCGTGACGTCCGCCGACTTTTTCTCGGCGGCCAGGCGGACCAGGGGGCTGGCCAGGGGGTGGAGAGGTGTCACGCGAGCTTCCCGTCGGCGAGGGTGGCCTTGCCCCGCAGCCAGGTGTGGGTGACGCGGCCCGGCAGCTCACGGCCCTGGTAGGGCGTGTTGCGGCTGCGGGAGGCGAACCCCGCGGGGTCAACGGCACCACGGTAGTCCGCGTCGAGCAGCAGCAGGTTGGCCGGCTCGCCTGCCGAGACGGGGCGGCCGTGGCCGGTGGCCTGACCGATCTGCGCGGGCTTCACGGACATGCGGTCGGCGACGCCGGCCCAGTCGAGCAGTCCGGTCTCCACCATCGTCTGCTGGACGACGGACAGCGCGGTCTCCAGGCCCACCATGCCCATGGCGGCGGCGGCCCACTCGCAGTCCTTGTCCTCCTGCGGGTGCGGGGCGTGGTCGGTGGCGACGATGTCGATGGTGCCGTCGGCCAGCGCCTCGCGCAGCGCCATGACGTCCTTCTCGGTGCGCAGCGGCGGGTTGACCTTGTAGACCGGGTTGTACGTGCGGACCAGCTCGTCGGTGAGGAGGAGGTGGTGCGGGGTGACCTCGGCGGTGACGTCGATGCCGCGGGACTTGGCCCAGCGGATGATCTCGACGGAGCCGGACGTGGACAGGTGGCAGATGTGGACGCGGGAGCCGACGTGCTCGGCGAGCAGCACGTCGCGGGCGATGATCGACTCCTCGGCGACGGCGGGCCAGCCGCCGAGGCCCAGCTCGGCGGAGACGGTGCCCTCGTTCATCTCGGCGCCCTCGGTGAGGCGGGGCTCCTGGGCGTGCTGGGCGACGACGCCGCCGAAGGCCTTCACGTACTCCAGGGCGCGGCGCATGATGACGGCGTCGTGGACGCACTTGCCGTCGTCGGAGAAGACGGTGACGCCGGCGGCGGACTCGTGCATGGCGCCGAGCTCGGCGAGCTTGCTGCCCTCCAGGCCGACGGTGACGGCGCCGATGGGCTGCACGTCGCAGTAGCCGTGCTCCTGGCCGAGCCGGTAGACCTGCTCGACGACGCCGGCGGTGTCGGCCACGGGGAAGGTGTTGGCCATGGCGAAGACCGAGGTGTAGCCGCCGGAGGCTGCGGCGCGGGTGCCGGTGAGGACGGTCTCGGAGTCCTCGCGGCCGGGCTCGCGCAGGTGGGTGTGCAGGTCGACCAGGCCCGGCAGGAGGATCTTGCCGTCGGCCTCGACGACCTCGGCGCCCTCGGCGGACAGGCCGGTGCCGACCGCCTCGATGACCTCGCCGTCGATCAGCACGTCCTGGGGCTCGCCGCCGAGGACCTTCGCACCGCGGATCAGGATCTTGCTCATGGTTACTTGTTCTCCTCGGTACGAGAGTGGCTGACGGCGGGCTCGTTGCCGCCCAGAAGCAGGTAGAGGACGGCCATCCGGGTGTGCACACCGTTGGCGACCTGTTCGACGACCGTGCAGCGCTCGGAGTCGGCGACCTCGGCGGAGATCTCCATGCCGCGGACCATCGGGCCGGGGTGCATCACGATGGCGTGTGCGGGCGCCTTGGCGAGACGCTCGGCGTCCAGGCCGTAGCGGCGGGTGTACTCGCGCTCGGTCGGGAAGAACGCGGCGTTCATCCGCTCGCGCTGGACGCGGAGCATCATCACGGCGTCGGTCTTGGGCAGCGTGGCGTCGAGGTCGTACGAGACCTCGCAGGGCCAGGAGTCGACGCCGACCGGGAGCAGGGTGGGCGGGGCGACGAGGGTGACCTCGGCGCCGAGGGTGTGCAGCAGGTCCACGTTCGAGCGGGCGACGCGGCTGTGCAGGATGTCGCCGACGATGGTGACGCGGCGGCCGTCGAGGCCCTGGCCGATCCCGGCGTCGGCGCCGACGAGGCGGCGGCGCATGGTGAACGCGTCGAGCAGCGCCTGGGTGGGGTGCTGGTGGGTGCCGTCGCCCGCGTTGATCACCGGGGCGTCGATCCAGCCGGAGTTCGCGAGGCGGTACGGGGCGCCGGAGGCGCTGTGCCGGATGACGACGGCGTCGACGCCCATGGCCTCCAGGGTCTGCGCGGTGTCCTTGAGGGACTCGCCCTTGGAGACGCTGGAGCCCTTGGCGGCGAAGTTGATGACGTCGGCGGAGAGGCGCTTCTCGGCGGCCTCGAAGGAGATCCGGGTGCGGGTGGAGTCCTCGAAGAAGAGGTTGCACACGGTGCGGCCGCGCAGGGCGGGCAGTTTCTTGATGGGCCGGTCCGCGACGCGGGCCATCTCCTCGGCGGTGTCGAGGATGAGCACGGCGTCGTCGCGGGTGAGGTCGGCGGCCGAGATGAGGTGTCGCATCATCTGGGGTGCTCCGTAGCGAAGTCAGGAGAAGATCAGGAGATATCGGGGCATTCAGGCGCGCGAGGGCGCACGTTCGCGGGCGTACGCCCGCGGGGCGCACGCCGTCGGACCGTGGCTACTGCTCGGCTGCCTTGGCGTCCGGCTTGGCACCGAGCAGCACGGCGTCGCGGCCGTCCTCCTCGGCGAGCTGGACCTTGACCGTCTCCCGCAGCGACGTGGGGAGGTTCTTGCCGACGTAGTCGGCACGGATCGGGAGTTCGCGGTGGCCGCGGTCGACGAGGACCGCGAGCTGCACGGCACGCGGACGCCCGATGTCGTTCAGGGCGTCGAGGGCGGCCCGGATGGTGCGGCCGGAGAACAGCACGTCGTCGACGAGCACGACCAGGCGGCCGTCGATGCCGGCGGCGGGGATCTCGGTGCGGGCGAGCGCGCGCGGCGGGTGCATGCGCAGGTCGTCGCGGTACATCGTGATGTCGAGGGACCCGACGGGGATGGTGCGCCCGGTGACCTCGGCGAGCTTCTCGGCCAGGCGGCGGGCGAGGAAGACGCCTCGCGTGGGGATGCCCAGGAGGACCACGTCCTCGGCGCCCTTGGCGCGCTCGACGATCTCGTGGGCGATACGGGTCAGTACCCGCTCGATGTCAGGGCCTTCGAGTACGGGCCGGGCATCGGTGCTGTTCGTGTCCATAAAAAACGGACCTCCTTCTCCGCCTCACGGGACGGACCTTAAAGGACGTCGAAATTGCGCCACCGAGTCTACCAGCCACGGAACACCCCTGATCACCCACCCGGCCCCGCTCTGGAGGTGCGGAAAGCCCGGATTCACGAGAAGGTCGGTACGGACCATTCGGCTTGACGCGGCCAAGTAACGCTGCGTAACCTCACAGTGAGTTACCAGCCACGCGGCGGAGCCGCACAGTGATGCAGTGTCCGGGGAGCTATATGTCCAGCGAATACGCCAAACAGCTCGGGGCCAAGCTCCGTGCGATCCGCACCCAGCAGGGCCTTTCCCTCCACGGCGTCGAGGAGAAGTCCCAGGGACGCTGGAAAGCGGTCGTGGTGGGGTCGTACGAGCGCGGCGACCGCGCCGTGACCGTGCAGCGTCTCGCCGAACTGGCGGACTTCTACGGCGTCCCGGTGCAGGAGCTGCTGCCGGGCACGACCCCCGGCGGCGCCGCCGAGCCGCCGCCGAAGCTGGTCCTGGACCTGGAGCGGCTGGCCCACGTGCCACCGGAGAAGGCCGGCCCGCTGCAGCGCTACGCGGCGACGATCCAGTCCCAGCGCGGTGACTACAACGGCAAGGTGCTGTCGATCCGCCAGGACGACCTGCGCACCCTCGCGGTCATCTACGACCAGTCGCCCTCGGTCCTGACCGAGCAGCTGATCAGCTGGGGCGTCCTCGACGCGGATGCGCGCCGCGCGGTGGCCCACGAAGAGGCCTGACCCAGCAGAAACGTCACGGCCCGAGGGGCGGAACCATCCGGTTCCGCCCCTCGGGCCGTTTCCGTGTCCGGATCGGTGTACGCGCGTCGACAGCAGCGCGTGACCCTGCGGGGCTTCGGCCGGTTTTTCGGCGAACCCTCCGGTGGGGCTTCTCGCGCAGTTCCCCGCGCCCCTGAAATGCCTGCCCTTCGGGCGCATTTCCCCCGTCGCGGTGCGGGGTCCCTGTAATCGGGGGAAGGCGCGGCGAAGCCGCTGCCTTCCAGGGGCGCGGGGAACTGCGCGACCAGCCACGACGCAACCCGCACCCGGCGACGAAGCAGTGAACCCACGGCGCGAAGCCGCCCGCCGCTCCCCCAGAACGCACCGAAGCCCGGAGCAGAACCCCCACAGGAGGTTCCGCCCCGGGCCCCAAAAACACCCGGTACCGAGCGGCAGCGCTACGCCTCGTCGCGGCGGAGCGAGGGCTTCAGGTCCTTGAAGCGACCCAGAAGCCCGTTGATGAACGCCGGGGACTCGTCGGTGGAGAACTCCTTGGCCAGCGAGACGGCCTCGTCGAGCACCACGGCGTCCGGGGTCCCGTCGACCCAGACCAGCTCATAGGCGCCGATCCGCACGATGTTGCGGTCGACGACCGGCATCCGGTCCAGGGTCCACCCGACGGCGTACTGCGAGATGAGCTCGTCGATCCGGGTCGCCTTCTTGGCGTACCCCTCGACCAGCTCCATCGTGTACTCGCTGACGGGCGGCTGCCGCGTGTCGCTGCGGGAGTGCCGGATCCAGTCCGCGAGGACCGTCAGGACGTCGGCGCCGCGCTGGTCTGCCTCGAAGAGGATCTGGAAGGCGCGCTTGCGGGCCGTGTTACGGGCAGCCACGGTTAGCTGTTCACCCGGCCGAGGTAGCCGCTGTCGCGGGTGTCGACCTTGATCTTCTCGCCCGTGGTGATGAAGAGCGGGACCTGGATCTGGTGGCCGGTCTCCAGGGTGGCGGGCTTGGTGCCACCGGTGGAGCGGTCGCCCTGCACGCCCGGCTCGGTCTCCTGGATGGTCAGCTCGACGGCGGCCGGCAGCTCGACGAAGAGCACCTCGCCCTCGTGCTGGGCGACCGTGGCGGTGAAGCCCTCGATCAGGAAGTTGGCGGCGTCGCCGACGGCCTTGCGGTCGACGTGCAGCTGGTCGTAGGTCTCCATGTCCATGAAGACGAAGTAGTCGCCGTCCATGTACGAGAACTGCATGTCGCGCTTGTCGATCGTGGCCGTCTCGACCTTGACGCCGGCGTTGAACGTCTTGTCGACGACCTTGCCGGAGAGCACGTTCTTGAGCTTGGTGCGCACGAAGGCCGGGCCCTTGCCGGGCTTGACGTGCTGGAACTCGACGACGGACCAGAGCTGGCCGCCTTCGAGCTTGAGCACAAGGCCGTTCTTGAGGTCGTTCGTGGAAGCCACGGTTGCGGAATCTCCTGGACTGACGTGGACGACCCCGGGGCACAGCGCGTAGCCGTCGGCTACAGCGCGAGCAGCTCCTTGGTCGTGATGGTGAGTAGCTCGGGTCCGCCGTCCGCCTCGGGGCGGACGACGAGCGTGTCATCGATCCGGACGCCGCCCCGGCCCGGGAGGTGGACCCCCGGTTCGACGGTGACCGGCACACAGGCGTCCAGTTTACCCATGGCGGCGGGGGCCAACTGCGGGTCCTCGTCGATTTCGAGCCCCACCCCGTGTCCGGTCAGTTGTGCGAGTCCGTCACCATACCCCGCCGAGGCCAGTACGTGCCGGGCGGCCCGGTCCACCTCACGGCACTCGGCGCCGGGCACGAGGCTCTCCCGCCCGGCCCGCTGAGCGGCGAAGACGAGGTCGTAGAGCTCGATCTGCCAGTCCGCGGGCGTGGTCCCGATGACGAACGTGCGGCCGATCTCGCACCGGTATCCGCGGTACGTCGCACCGAGGCACACGGAGAGGAAATCTCCCTCCTCGACCCGCCGGTCGCTGGGCCGGTGCCCGCCGCGGCCGGAGTTGGGCCCGGTGCCCACGGAGGTCGGGAAGGCCGGACCGTCGGCGCCGTGGTCGACAAGTCGACGTTCCAGTTCCAGGGCGAGGTGCCGCTCGGTACGGCCGACGAGGATCGACTCCAGGAGTTCACCGAGCGCCTGGTCGGCGATCTCCGCGGCCATCCGCAGACAGGAGATCTCCTCCTCGTCCTTGACGAAGCGCAGCTGCTCGACGGCCCGGTGGAGATCGGTGAGCTGGAGCCGGGGCGCGACGGAGGCGAGCGCCCGGTGCCGGGAGACCGTCAGGTCGTGCTCCTCGACGGCGAGCGAGTCGGCGCCCTGCGCGGCCGCGACGTCCGCGGCGGCCACGGCCGGATCACCCGCGGGGGCGGCGAGGACCTGCACCCGCAGGCTCTCGTCGGCCCGGCCCTCGGCGATCTGCCCGCTCGGCGGACTCGCGCACAGCAGCGCGTCGCCGCCACCGCCGGGTTCTCGGCCCAGCAGCAGCACGGCGCCCTGCGGGGCCGCACCGGCGAGATATCGGACATTGGCAGGCCGCGACACGAGGGCGGCGGCGCTGCCGCCCGCCGTCGCGCGCTCTCGGAGCCGGTCCCGACGGGCCGCGTACACCTCTGACATGAGATCGAGCGTACGAGCGTGGGCGCGGCCCGGCCGGTTCAGCGCGTCCGGACGGGCGTCGCCCCTCGGTGACCTGGTGCGCAGGCCGGTGTGCGGGCCTGTGCGAGGCCGGGTGTCACCACGTGGGCGGGCTGGCGATGGCGCGGGCCAGGACGTCGTCCAGGACCTGGGCGGTGCCGGGCACGTCCAGCTGCGAGTTGTCGATGATGGGCAGGCCGGAGCCGTACCAGCCGGCCATGCGGCCGTGGATGCGGGCGACCTCCTCGTCGGTCAGCCGGCGATTGCCGCTGCGTCGCGCGTTGCGCTCCAGGACGATCTCCAGGCCGGGGAGCAGCACGACGGGCAGGAGGCCGGGGCCGACGTGCCGCTTCCAGCCGCCGAGGCCGACGACGGGTCGGTCGGGGAAGACGGCGTCGTCGAGGATGCAGGAGATCCCGTTGGCCAGAAAGTTGCGCGCGGCGAAGCCGCAGGTGCGGCGGGCGAGGCGGTACTGCGCCTCACTGTTGTCGTTCCACCCCGTCTGGGGGTCCGCGAAGCCGGAGCGCACCCATTCGCGGACGTCGTCCAGGCTGATGTGGGCGGTGGGGACGCGGCGGCTCTCGGCCCAGTACTTGGCCACGCTGGTCTTGCCCGCGCCGGCGGGGCCTATGAGGAGCACGGCCAGGGTCGTGGCGGAGGGGTCCGCGGGGGCCTGGGCGGGCGGCGGACTCGGCACGGCGACCGGGCCGCCGGGCGGGAGCGCCACATGGCCCGTGGTGTCACGCAGCGGCGGGGGTCCCGCGACGGGGGGCGGGCCCTGGGGATGGGGGTGCGGCCCCTGGGGGGCCTGCGGGTGCGGAGGCACCGGGGGATGGTGCGGGGCACCGGTGAAGCCGGGCGCACCCGGGGGCTGCTGCGCCTGCCGCGCCTGGGTCCACGGGCCGGCCGGTCCGTGCCCCGGGCGATGGGGCGGTGGCAGCGGGGACCCCACTGCGTGCTGCATCCGGTGCCACTCCATCTCGTACAACGGTCACTGGGACGCCGAACAGGGCGCTACCGAACGGTACCGCCCCCGGCCGACGTTGTGTGAACGGCCGGGGCGGTCACAAAGTGCCCGAAGCTGAACGAGCGGCGTTATTCGGCCACTTCGCCGTACGCGGCGAGGAGGACCGCCGGGTCGGGGCCCTCCAGGACGGTGGGCTTGCCGAGGCCGTCGAGGACGATGAAGCGCAGCAGGTCGCCGCGGGACTTCTTGTCGACCTTCATCGTCTCCAGGAGCTTGGGCCACTGGTCGTAGCGGTAGCTCAGGGGCAGGCCCACGGACTCGAGGACCGTGCGGTGCCGGTCGGCGGTCGCGTCGTCGAGGCGGCCGGCGAGACGGCCCAGTTCGGCGGCGAAGTGCATGCCCACGGACACGGCGGCGCCGTGGCGCCACTTGTAGCGCTCGTTCTTCTCGATGGCGTGCGCGAGGGTGTGGCCGTAGTTGAGGATCTCGCGGCGGCCGGACTCCTTGAGGTCGCCGGAGACGACCTCGGCCTTGACCTCGATGGAACGCACGATCAGCTCGGCCGTGTGCGGGCCGGCCGGGGTGCGGGCCGCCTGCGGGTCGGCCTCGATCAGGTCGAGGATCTTCGGGTCGGCGATGAAACCGGCCTTGATGATCTCGGCCAGACCGGACACGTAGTCGTGGACCGGCAGCGAGTCCAGAGCCGCCAGGTCGCACAGGACGCCGGCCGGCGGGTGGAAGGAGCCGACGAGGTTCTTGCCCTCGGCGGTGTTGATGCCCGTCTTCCCGCCGACGGCCGCGTCCACCATCGCCAGGACGGTGGTGGGGACGGCGATCCAGCGGACCCCGCGCAGCCAGGTCGCGGCGACGAACCCGGCCAGGTCCGTCGTCGCGCCGCCGCCCACGCCGACGATCACGTCGGAGCGGGTGAAGTTCGACTGGCCCAGCGCCTTCCAGCAGTAGGCGGCGACCTCCGCGGTCTTCGCCTCCTCCGCGTTCGGCACCTGGATCGCGACGGCCTCGAAACCCTGCTCGGCCAGATCGGCGCGCAGCGCGTCACCCGTCTCGGCCAGCGCCTCGGGGTGCACGATCGCCACCCGCTTCGCCTTGTCACCGATCAACGCGCCCAGCTCGCCCAGGAGCTGACGGCCCACCAGCACCTCGTACGGGTCGGTGCCGGCCGTGCCGGCGATCTGGACGCGCGTGATCTGATCCGTCATGCCTGCTTCAACTCCAGTGCGTCGAGGACCTCTTCGGTGACCTCGTCGGGTGTGCGGCCGTCGGTGGCCACGACCACCCGGGCGACCTCGGTGTACAAGTGCCGGCGCGCCTCCATCAACTCCCGCCACTGCTTGCGCGGGTTGACCGCGAGGAGCGGCCGGGCCACGTTCAGACCGGTGCGCCGGACCGCCTCCTCCACGTCCATGGAGAGGTAGACCACGGCGTGACCGGCGAGGAGCGCGCGGGTGTCGGCGTCCAGGATCGCGCCGCCGCCCAGCGACAGGACCCCGTCGTGCTCGGCGAGCGCCGCCGCGACGGCGGCCTTCTCCAGGGCGCGGAAGTGCGCCTCGCCCTCGTCGACGAAGATGTCGGCGATCGCCCGGCCCTGCGCCGCCACGATGTCCTCGTCGGTGTCACGGAAAGCGCAGCCGAGCCGCTCGGCGAGCTGTGCGCCCACCGTGGACTTGCCGACGCCCATGGGGCCGACGAGGACGACCTTCGGGCCGGTCACCGGATCTGGAGGTGGTCGAGGTACGAGCGCACGTTGCGCCGCGTCTCGGGCACGCTGTCGCCGCCGAACTTCTCCGCCACCGCGTCCGCCAGGACGAGAGCGACCATCGCCTCCGCGACGATGCCCGCCGCCGGAACGGCCGAGACGTCGGAACGCTGGTGGTGGGCCTGCGCGGCCTCGCCCGTCGTCACGTCGACCGTCTTGAGCGCGCGCGGCACCGTCGCGATCGGCTTCATCGCCGCGCGGACCCGCAGCAGCTCGCCCGTGGACAGACCGCCCTCGGTGCCGCCCGCGTGCCCGGACACCCGGCGGATGCCCTCCGGCGTGTTCACGATCTCGTCGTGCGCCTGCGAACCCGGCACCCGCGCCAGCTCGAAACCGTCACCGATCTCGACGCCCTTGATCGCCTGGATGCCCATGAGCGCACCGGCCAGCCGCGCGTCCAGCTTGCGGTCCCAGTGCACGTGCGAGCCCAGGCCCACCGGCACGTCGTAGGCGAGGACCTCGACCACACCGCCCAGGGTGTCGCCGTCCTTGTGCGCCTGGTCGACCTCCGCGACCATCCGCTTCGACGCGTCCGCGTCCAAGCAGCGCAGCGGGTCCGCGTCCAGCTTCTCCACGTCGGCCGGCGTCGGGTACACACCCTGCGGCGCCTTCACCGAACACAGCTCGACGACGTGCGAGACGATCTCGATCCCGGCCGTCTCCTTCAGGTACGACCGCGCGATCGCGCCCAGCGCCACCCGCGCCGCCGTCTCACGCGCCGAGGCACGCTCCAGGATCGGCCGGGCCTCGTCGAAGCCGTACTTCTGCATGCCCGCCAGGTCCGCGTGACCGGGCCGGGGCCGGGTCAGCGGCGCGTTGCGCGCGAGGTCCTTGAGGATCTCGGGGTCGACCGGGTCGGCCGACATGACCTGCTCCCACTTCGGCCACTCGGTGTTGCCCACCATGACCGCGACCGGGGAACCCAGCGACAGACCGTGCCGGACACCGCCCAGGAACGTGACCTCGTCACGCTCGAACTTCATCCGCGCCCCGCGCCCATATCCGAGCCGCCGCCGTGCCAGGTGGTCCGCCACCATCTCCGTGGTGATCGGAACGCCGGCGGGAAGCCCCTCCAGCGTCGCGACGAGTGCGGGGCCGTGCGACTCCCCCGCGGTCAGCCAGCGCAACCTGCTCAACGGTGCTCCTCATGCTCGCGCTCTCCGTGTCTCCCCCGATCCTCCCACGTCGCACGGGGCGACCGGCGCCGTGTCCGCCTTGCGGACGGCCCGTGAGACGGATCGGTGATCACGCAGGTCAGCCGAGCGCGCGCAGGCCCGCCTCGCGCATCGCGTCGAGCACCGGCCGGCGGTCGCCCGTGAACTGCTCGAACTGGAAGACCGCCTGGTGGACGAGGAGGTCCAGGCCGCTGAGCACGGGACCGCCGCGCTGCTGCCAGGCCGCCGCGAGGGGCGTCGGCCACGGGTCGTAGACCACGTCGAAGAGCGTCCCGACGCGCTCGGGCACGAGGCTCGCCAGGTGGTCCGTGCCGCCCTTGGGCGTCGTGGAGATCACCAGCGGCGCCGCGAAGGCCCGTTCGGCGTCGGCCCAGTCCGCGGTGCGCACCTGGACTCCGAGCCGCTCGCCCCAGCCGCGCATCTCGTCGGCCCGCTGCGCGCTGCGCACGTACGCGACGACCTCGCCCGAGCAGATCCGGGCGAGCGCGGCGAGCGCCGAGGACGCGGTGGCGCCGGCGCCGAGGATCGCGGCGGACTCGATCTTGTCGACGCCCTGCTCGTGCAGCGCGGCGACGAGCCCGGGGATGTCGGTGTTGTCGCCGGTCCGCCGCCCGTCGGCGTGGAACACGACGGTGTTCACGGCCTCGACGGAGCGGGCGGTGTCGGTGATCTCGTCGAGCAGCGGGATGACCGCCCGCTTGAGCGGCATGGTCAGCGACAGCCCGGCCCACTCGGGGCCGAGCCCTTCGAGGAAGCCGGCCAGCGCGGCCTCGTCGACGTCGAAGCGGCCGTACGTCCAGTCGTCCAGGCCCAGGGCCGCGTACGCCGCGTTGTGCAACTGAGGCGACAGGGAGTGGGCGATGGGCGAACCGAGGACGGCCGCCTTGTGCACGCCGGGTCCCGGCACCTCAGTTGCCCTGACTGTCATTGAACTTCGCCTTGAGTCGTTCGAATTCGGCGTTGGTCTTCGCGAACTCGGTCTTGTGCATGCCGTCCGTCGCGACGAAGTACATCCAGCCGTCCTTGGTCGGCTTCAGCGTCGCGGCGAGCGCCTCCTCGCCGGGGTTCCCGATGGGACCGGGCGGCAGACCCTTGCGCGTGTACGTGTTGTACGGGTCCATGTTGCTGTTGATCTCGCCCTCGCCGATGTTGATCTCGCTCTGGCCCTTCAGATAGTTGAAGGTCGAGTCGAACTGGAGGAGCTGGTTGGTCTCCGTGTTCGTCGGCTTGAGGCGGTTGTAGACGACCTCGGCCATCTTGCGGAAGTCGTCGTGCGTCTTGCCCTCGGCCTGCACGAGGCTGGCGACGGTGAGCAGCTGCCAGGGCGAGTCGAGCTTGAGGCTCTTGGCCTTGCCCTCGAGATCGAGCCGCTTGTAGTTCTCGTTGGACCGCTCGACCATCTGCTTGAGCACGTCCTCGGGCTTCATGCCCTTGGCCGCCGCGTAGCTCGACGGGTAGAGGAACCCTTCCAGCGGGTCCTTCAGCTTGGCGTGGCCCTCGGCCCAGCCGGGCAGGCCCAGGTCCTTGTACTGCTTCTTCGCGACGCCCGCGGTCGTGCCCTTGTCGACATGGAGCTTCTTGTCGATCTCGGCGTAGACCCACGCGTTGCGCCGGCCCTCGGGGATCGTGAGGTTGGCCCGGCTCTTCGGGCTGAGCAGCAGGTCGACGGCGCTGGACGCGGACATCTCCTTCTCCAGGACGTACGCGCCGTCCTGGATGGAGGTGCCGTTCTCGTTGGCCTGCTGGGCGGCGACGAAGGCGTCGACGCTCTGGACGACGCCGGCCGCCTTGAGCTTCTGGCCGATCTCGTAGCCGCCGGCGTTCTTGGGGATGACGACCGTGACCGTCTCTCCGTTGCCGTCGCCCGCGTAGTCCGGGGAGGAGCCGAAACGATCCTGGTAGAACTCGTAGCCGAAATAGCCGACGCCGCCGACACCGGCCGCGAAGACCAGGGTCAGGACGAGGCAGGCACAGCCGCTGCGGCGTTTCTTCGGCTTCTTGCCACCGCGGCCGCGGCGCCCGGAGCGGCCGTCGTCCTCGAAGTCGTCGTCCTCGTCGTCCCCGTTGAAGAACGCGTGTTCGCCCTGGTCGGGGCCCGCGTCCCACTCGGCCGGCTCGGGGTTCGCCTCCGGTGCGCGGCGGCGGCCCGGCGGCTCGGGCGGCGGGTAGGCACCCGGGGTGTTGTAGTAGTCGGGCTCCTCCGCGCTGTACGCGGCCTGCTGCCCGGTGCCGTACGGGTCCGCGGGGTCGTTGCCGTACGGCATCTGCCCGTGCGCACCGGTGTCCCAGCCGCCCTGGCCGTGGCCCTGCTGCTGTCCGCCGTACTGCTGCTGACCGTAGGAGTCCTGCCCGTAGCCGGCCTGCTGACCGCCGTTCGTACCCCAGTCACCGCCGTAGGACTGCTGCGGGTCGTACTGCCCCTGGCCGCCGTAGGCAGACTGGCCGTCCCCGGCCTGCTGCCATCCCTGGTCCCCGTACAGCGGGTCCGCGGGATGCCACGGTTCGGAGCCTTGGCCCCGGCCATACTCAGTCATCGGTCCCCTACAAGCCGCGAGGCGGGGGTGTGCCGCTGTCCCGTCAGGCAGGGCGACCGATCCGCCTCTTGATGCTGTGCGGCAGCTGTTCGAACGCCGCCGGTCGCGCGAGACGTTACCGTATCGCGATCAGATGACCACTTCGACGCCCTCGCCCGGAGCTTTACCTGACGCCCGTTCGGACTCCAGCGCCTGCTGCAGGATGATCACGGCGGCTGCCTGATCGATGACAGAGCGGCCCTTTTTGGACTTGACGCCGCTGGCCCGCAGGCCCTGGCTGGCCGTCACTGTGGTCATCCTCTCGTCCACGAGCCGTACGGGGATCGGGGCGATCCCGCGCGCGAGCTCCTGGGCGAAGCCACGGACCTTGACGGCGGCCGGGCCCTCGCCCCCCTTGAGGGAGCGAGGGAGACCGACGACGACCTCGATCGGTTCGTACTCCTGAACGATCGCCTGGAGCCGCCGGTGGGCGGCCGGGACGTCGCGTCCCGGCACGGTCTCCACCGGCGTCGCCAGGATCCCGTCGGGGTCGCAGGACGCGACCCCGATCCGGGCGTCCCCGACGTCGATCGCCAGTCGGCGGCCTCTGCGCATCAGTTCGCGGTCTCCCCGACGAGGCGCTCGACGGCGTCGATGGCGTCACCGATCGCGGCCGGGTTCTGGCCGCCGCCCTGGGCGACGTCCGGCTTGCCGCCGCCACCGCCGCCGAGGGTCTTGGCGGCCGTGCGGACCAGGTCGCCGGCCTTGAGACCGCGGTCGCGGGCGGCGTCGTTGGTCGCGATGACCGTGAGCGGCTTGCCGTTGGCCGTGGTGAACAGGGCCACGACCCCCGGGCGCCCGCCCTGGATGCGACCGCGCACGTCGAGGACCAGCTTGCGCAGGTCGTCGGCGGTCGTGCCGTCCGGGACCTGGCCGGTGACGACGGCGACGCCGCGGACGTCCTTGGCGGAGTCGGCGAGCCCGGCGGCGGCCTGGAGGACCTTCTCCGCGCGGAACTTCTCGATCTCCTTCTCGGCGTCCTTCAGCTTGCCGAGCATCGCCGAGATCTTCTCCGGCAGCTCCTCGGAGCGGCCCTTGACCAGCTCCTGGAGCTGGGCGACGACCGTGTGCTCCTTGGCGAGGAAGTTGTACGCGTCGACGCCGACCAGGGCCTCGATGCGGCGCACGCCGGAGCCGATGGAGGACTCGCCGAGCAGCTTCACCAGGCCGAGCTGGGCCGTGTTGTGCACGTGGGTGCCGCCGCACAGCTCCTTGGAGAAGTCGCCGATGGTGACGACGCGGACGCGCTCGCCGTACTTCTCGCCGAACTCGGCGATGGCGCCCTGCTTCTTGGCGTCGTCGATCGACATGACCTCGGCCTGCACGTCGAGCTCGCGCGCGAGGACCTCGTTGATCTTCTGCTCGACGTCCGTCATCACGGCCGTGGGCACGGCGGACGGCGAACCGAAGTCGAAGCGGAAGCGGCCCGGCTGGTTCTCCGAACCGGCCTGGGCGGCCGTCGGGCCGAGCGCGTCGCGCAGCGCCTGGTGCGTCAGGTGCGTGGCCGAGTGGGCGCGGGCGATGGCGCGGCGGCGGGACACGTCGATGATCGCCTGGGCCGTGGCGCCGACGGTGACCTCGCCGACCTGGACGGTGCCCTTGTGGACGTAGACGCCCGGGACCGGCTTCTGGCAGTCGCGGATCTCGACGATCGCGCCGTTGTCCAGCTTGATGCGGCCGGTGTCGCCGATCTGGCCACCGCCCTCGGCGTAGAACGGGGTGCGGTCGAGGACGACCTCGACCTCGTCGCCCTCGCTGGCGGCCGGCGCGGAGACGCCGTTGACCAGCAGGCCGACGACGGTGGACTCGCCCTGGGTCGCCGTGTAGCCGATGAAGTCGGTGGCACCGGCGGCGTCCGCGATCTCGCGGTAGGCGCCGACGTTGGCGTGACCGGTCTTCTTGGCCTGGGCGTCGGCCTTGGCGCGCTCCCGCTGCTCCTTCATCAGGCGGCGGAAGCCGTCCTCGTCCACGGACAGGCCCTGCTCGGCGGCCATCTCGAGGGTGAGGTCGATCGGGAAGCCCCACGTGTCGTGGAGCAGGAACGCCTTGTCGCCCGCGAGGACGCTCTTGCCGGCGGCCTTGGTCTCCTCGACCGCGGTGTCCAGGATGTTCGTGCCGCCCTTGAGGGCCTTGAGGAACGCGGCCTCCTCGGCGAGCGCGACCTGCTCGATGCGCTTGCGGTCGGTGATCAGCTCCGGGTACTGCAGGCCCATCGTGTCGATCACGACGTCGAGGAGCTCCTGCACGACCGGGCCGGTGGCGCCGAGGATGCGCATGTTGCGGATGGCGCGGCGCATGATGCGGCGCAGCACGTAGCCACGGCCCTCGTTGCCGGGGGTGACGCCGTCGCCGATGAGCATCGTGGAGGTGCGCATGTGGTCGGCGACGACGCGCAGCGACACGTCCGAGGCGTGCTCGGCGCCGTAGCGGACGCCGGTCAGCTCGGTGGCCTTGTCGATGACGACACGGAGGGTGTCCGTCTCGTACATGTTCTGCACGCCCTGCAGGATCATCGCGAGGCGCTCGAGGCCGAGGCCCGTGTCGATGTTCTGCGACGGCAGGTCGCCGAGGATCTCGAAGTCCTCCTTGCCGATGCCGACGCCGCGCTCGTACTGCATGAAGACCAGGTTCCAGATCTCCACGTACCGCTCGTCGTTGACGGCCGGGCCGCCCTCGACGCCGAACTCGGGGCCGCGGTCGTAGTTGATCTCGGAGCAGGGACCGCAGGGGCCCGGGACGCCCATGGACCAGAAGTTGTCCTTCTTGCCCAGGCGCTGGATGCGCTCCTTGGGTACGCCGACGACCTCGTGCCAGATGCGCTCGGCCTCGTCGTCGTCCAGGTAGACGGTGATCCAGAGCTTCTCGGGCTCCAGGCCGTAACCACCCTTGTCCTGGGGGCTGGTGAGCAGCTCCCAGGCG
Source organism: Streptomyces sp. NPDC025806 (assembly GCF_055558275.1). NCBI lineage: Bacteria > Bacillati > Actinomycetota > Actinomycetes > Kitasatosporales > Streptomycetaceae > Streptomyces > Streptomyces sp. NPDC025806. The sequence goes on from NZ_JBVHMU010000013.1 coordinate 63,847, forward strand.
TACTTGATGGCGCCTTCCTTGAAGTAGTCGCCGAAGGAGAAGTTGCCGCACATCTGGAAGAACGTGCCGTGGCGGGTGGTCTTGCCGACCTCTTCGATGTCCGGCGTGCGCACGCACTTCTGGACGGAGGTGGCGCGCGGGGCGGGCGGCTTGACCTCGCCGAGGAAGTACGGCTTGAACGGGACCATGCCCGCGGGGACGAGCAGCAGAGTCGGGTCGTCCGCGATGAGCGACGCCGAGGGCACGACCTTGTGGCCACGCTCCTCGAAGAAGCTCAGCCAGCGACGGCGGATTTCAGCCGACTCCATCAGTGGTCCTCATTCCGGTTGTTGCTCGAGTACCTGGTGTTCTCGAGGTACTTGGGTTGCTTGGTGTGCGTACTGAAGGTGTTCTCGATGACGGCGAAGCCGCGCTGTGCGGGCAGTTCGCGGTCCACCGGGTCGTTGAGGCCCAGTGCGTCACCGAGCTGCGCCTCGCGCTCGGCCATGTTGTCCCGGACGTCGAGGGCGAAGTCCTTGAGCTTGTGGCCCGCCTCGACCGCCTTGTTGGCGGCCTGGGCGGCGAGGCTCTCGGGGGTGAGCTGCTTCAGCTTGCGGTTGACCTTGGTGGTGGCCCACACGCCGGCGGCTGCGCCCGCGGTGAACCAGAACGTACGGCGGAACATCGCTCGGTCAGTCCCTCTTATTCCGGTCGGCCCGCTTGGCACGGCGCGATGCCGGGAGCGTGCGGCCCACGATCACGGTACGTCGGTCCTGCTTGGCGGGCACGTCCTTGCCCCGGCCGCCGATGGCCCGGCGCACGCCGTACCCGAAGGCGGCCACCTTGACGAGCGGGCCGCCGAAGGTGGAGGCCACGGTGGAGGAGAGCGCCGACGCGTTCGACGTGACCTCCTGGACGTCGGAGGCGATCGCGTCGACCCGGTCGATCTGGGTCTGCGCGGAGCGCACCGCGGCGGAGGCGTCGGCGAGCAGCGGCACGGCCTGCTCGGTCACGTCCGCGACCAGCTTGGTGGTCGCCTTGAGCGTCTGGGCCAGCCTCACGAGTGCCACCGCGAGGAAGGAGACCAGGATCGCCCAGAAGACGGCCACCAGGATCCCGGCCACCTCTCCACCGGACACCTGTCACCACTTTCTGAATAGGCACTGCCTGAATCAGCACCACCTGAATCGGCACTGCCTGATTCGCCATCGCTGAACCGCTGAACATCGAAAAGTCGTCCCCGAGCCTATCGCGCCCGGCCCCGCACTCCGCACCCAGTTCCGCCTTCGCGCGGCCCCCTCTTCAGCTCGACCGATTGTACGGACCGCGTACGGATGAGTACGCTCCGTTCTCCATGCGACGCACTCCGTGCCCCGACGGCCCCGACCACCCGTCGTCCGGTCCCCCGCGCCCCGGAAACCTCCCCCACGAACTGAACCGTTTCGTCGGTCGCGCCGCCGAGCGTTCCGCGCTGCTGCGCGATCTGGAGACGGCGCGTCTGGTGACGGTGACCGGCGTGGGCGGTGTCGGCAAGTCCCGGTTCGCGGCGCACGCCGCGGCCCGCGCCCCCACGCGGCTGCGCCGGGACGGGGTGTGGCGGGTGGAGCTCACGCCGGTGCGCGGCGGTGAGCTCGTCGAGCACGCGCTGGCCCAGGCGCTCGGCCTGACCGACCACACGACCCGCCCGCCCCGCCAGGTCCTGGTCGACCATCTCGCGGAGCGGCACCTGATCCTCGTCCTGGACGGCTACGAGCACGTCGTCGACGCCTGCGCCTCCCTGGTCCGGGACCTGCTGCGGGCCGCGCCGCAGCTGCGGGTGATCGCGGCGGGCCGCAGGCCGCTGACGCTGGCCGGAGAGCGGCTGTTCCCGCTGGCGCCGCTCACGGCGCAGGACGCGGCGGAGCTGTTCGCGGACCGGGCGCGGGGGCTGCTGCCGGGGTTCGGCGCCGGGTCCGGACCGGACGTCCTGGAGCTGTGCCGGCGCCTGGACTGTCTGCCGCTGGCGGTGGAGCTGGCGGCGGGCCGGCTGCGGGCGCTGTCGCCGGCGCAGCTCCTGGAGCGGCTCGACGACCGGTTCCGGCTGCTGACCGGCGGCGGGCGGGACGCGCTGCCCCGGCATCAGACGCTGCGCACGACGATCGGCTGGAGCCACGAGCTGTGCACGGCGCCGGAGCGGCTGCTGTGGGCGCGGCTCTCGGTGTTCTCCGGCCCCTTCGACCTGGAGGCCGCCGAGTACGTGTGCGGCGGCGACGGGCTGCGCCACGACGAGATCCTCGACGTGCTCGACGCGCTGCTCGCCCAGTCCGTGGTGCTGCGCGAGGAGGGGCCGGGCGGGGTCCGCTACCGGCTGCTCGACACGGTCCGCGCGTACGGCGCCGAGTGGCTGGATTCGCTCGGTGACACCGGGCGGATGCGGCGCCGGCACCGGGACTGGTACCTGGGGCTCGCGACCTGGTGCGAGCTGGACTGGTTCTCGCCGCGGCAGAGCGAGGTCGCGGCGCGGATCGACGCGGAGCTGCCGAATCTGCGGGCCGCGCTGGAGTTCTGCCTCTCGGAGCCTGGCGAGGGGCATCTGGGCCGGTATCTGGCGGGCACGCTGTGGTTCTACTGGGCGGGCTGCGGGCGGCTCGCGGAGGGCCGGCACTGGCTGGACCGCAGCATCGGGCCCGACGGCGACCCCGGCGAGGACGACGCGGACCCCGACGAGTACCGGGACGCGCGGCTCAAGGCGCTCTGGGTGCTCGGGTACGTGGCGGTCCTCCAAGGCGACGTGGTCGCGGCGCTGGCCGCGCTGGAGGAGTGCCGCGAGGACGCGGAGTGCGCGGGTCACACGACGGCGCTCGCGTACGCCGTGCACCGGACGGGGTGCCTGGCCCTGGTCACCGACGACCTGCCGCGCGCGGAGCGGCTGCTGCGGGCCGCGCTGGAGCGGTACCGCGAGATCGGCGAGCTCAACAGCAATGTGCTGATGGGGCAGGTCGAGCTGGCGATGGCGGTGGCGTTCCAGGGTGATCTGCCGCAGGCCGTGGCGCTGTGCGAGGACGTGCGGGACATCTGCGCGGACCACGGGGAGCGCTGGACGCTGGCGTACGCGCTCTACGTCCTGGCGTTCGCGGCGTGGAACGCGGGCGATCTGCCGAAGGCGCGCGAGCTGCTGGTGGAGAGCCTGGTCATCGACCATGAGTTCCACGATCTGCTGGGCCTGGTGCTCACGGTGGAGCTGCTCGCCCTGGTGACGGTGGCGGAGGGCGACGCGGCCGAGGGCGCCGTGCTCCAGGGGGCGGCGGGGCGCATCTGGCCGTCGGTGGGGCTGCCGCTGTTCGGCTCCGCGCAGTTCAACGGGCCGCACGAGTGGTGCGCGGCGCGGGCGCGGGCGGCGCTGGGTGACGCGCGGTTCGACGAGCTGGCGCGCGCCGGCGAGCGGCTCGGCGCGGACGAGGTGGTGGCGCGGGTGCTGGCGCGGGGCGAGCGGCAGTGGACGACCGTGCCGGCGCCGCGTCCCGCCCGCGCGGCGGAGAACGGTCCCGGAACGCGCGAACCCGCCGCCTCCCCCACCGCGAACGGCGGGGAGACGACGGGCTGAAACGCAGGTGGTACTACGTCCGCTCTCCCGTGAAGGAGACTCCGGTGAGGGAGATCAGCGGGCGTAGTACTCGACGACGAGCTGCTCGTCGCAGATCACGGGGATCTCCTTGCGGTTCGGGTCACGGTCCAGGCGGAAGGCCAGGGCCTTCAGGTTGACCTGGAGGTAACGCGGGGTCTCACCCTCGGGGGCGAAGCCACCCTCACGCGCGACCTGGAACAGCGGCTTGTTGCGGCTGCGCTCGCGGACCATCACGACGTCGTCGGGACGGACGCGGAACGACGGCTTGTCGACCTTGCCACCGTTGACCTCGATGTGGCCGTGGACGACCATCTGACGGGCCTGGTAGATCGTGCGGGCGATGCCCGAACGGAGAACCAGGGCGTCCAGACGACGCTCGAGCTCGACGACGAGCGCCTCACCCGTCTTGCCCTCGACCTTCTTGGCGCGGTCGTAGGCGCGGGCGAGCTGCTTCTCGCTGATGTCGTACTGAGCGCGCAGGCGCTGCTTCTCCATCAGACGGACCTTGTAGTCCGAGTTCTGCTTGCGGCCGCGGCCGTGCTCGCCCGGCGGGTAGGGGCGGGCCTCGAAGTACTTGACAGCCTTCGGGGTCAGCGCGATGCCGAGGGCACGCGACTTCTTGACCTTGGGGCGGGACTGGTTCGCCATGAACCAAACACCTCATGTTCTTGTTACGAATACGGCTTCACCAGGGTTTTGGGAGGTCGCATCCGCAGCCCGGGAAACCCTCTCCTGACGGAGAAGGCAGCCGCTCCCGGAGCTGGGCACGTACGTGCAGCACGCGAGTGGCCCACCGACCTGCTTCCGGGGATCCGGGGAGGTGGTGGGCTGCCCGCGACACCTTCGAAGGTGCGCGACGCTCCTGGATCCCCTGTGCCTCGCGGTTCGGGGGATCCGGCTGGATGTTCCGCTCTGGTGACGCCCCGTCTCCCTTTCGGGACACCGGGCACGGAACACAGCACTGCGCGGAAGTCTACCGGATCTCTCCGGGGCGGGACGCCACGGCCCCACGCCCGGGCTCCGGGGGTACGTTCTGGGCCGTTCAGCCCTTGGCGTCCCCGCGCAGCCGCTCTCTGACCCGCTCGACGACGTCCGCGTACCGCGCCTCCGCGCCGTAGCGGGTCGGCTCGTAGTACCGCCGGCCCGCGATCGCGTCCGGTGCGTACTGCTGCGCCGCGATGCCGCCGGGGACGTCGTGCGGGTAGACGTAGCCCTGTGCGTGGCCGAGCTTGGCGGCGCCCTTGTAGTGCCCGTCGCGCAGGTGGGCCGGGACGGGGCCGGCCAGGCCCTTGCGGACGTCCTCCATGGCGGCGCCGATCGCGGTCGTCGCCGCGTTGGACTTCGGGGCCAGGGCGAGGGCGATCGTGGCGTGGCTCAGGGTGAGGGCGGCCTCGGGGAAACCGATCATGGCAACGGCCTGGGCGGCGGCGACCGCGGTGGGCAGGGCCGTCGGGTCGGCGAGGCCGATGTCCTCGCTCGCGGAGATCATCAGGCGGCGGGCGATGAAGCGGGGGTCCTCGCCGGCCTCGATCATGCGGGCCAGATAGTGCAGGGCCGCGTCCACGTCCGAGCCGCGGATGGACTTGATGAGGGCGCTGGCGACGTCGTAGTGCTGGTCGCCGTCGCGGTCGTACTTCACCGCCGCCCGGTTGACCGTCTCCTCGACGCTCTCCAGGGTGATGGTGTCCTCGCTCTTGGCGAGGGCGGCTCCGGCCGCGGCCTCCAGGGCGGTGAGCGCGCGCCGGGCGTCGCCGCCGGCCACCCGGAGCAGATGCTCCTCGGCGTCGTCGGCCAGGGTGACCGCGCCGTCGAGCCCGCGCTCCTCGGTCAGCGCCCGCTTGAGCAGTCCCCGCAGGTCGTCGTCGGTGAGCGGCTCCAGGGTGAGCAGGAGCGAGCGGGACAGGAGCGGGGAGATCACCGAGAAGTACGGGTTCTCGGTGGTGGCCGCGATCAGCGTCACCCAGCGGTTCTCCACCGCGGGGAGCAGGGAGTCCTGCTGGGCCTTGCTGAAGCGGTGGATCTCGTCGAGGAAGAGGACGGTCTCCTTGCCGTGGCCGCCCATGGCGCGCCGGGCGCCCTCGATGACGGCCCGGACCTCCTTGACGCCGGCGGTGATCGCGGACAGCTCCACGAACCGCTTGTTCGTCGCCTTGGAGACCACGTAGGCCAGCGTCGTCTTGCCGATGCCGGGCGGGCCCCAGAGGATCACGGACGAGGCGCCCGCGGGTCCGCCTCCGTCGCCGACGAGGCGGCGCAGCGGCGATCCCGGCTTCAACAGGTGCTGCTGGCCGACGACTTCGTCGAGGGTGCGCGGGCGCATCCGGACCGCCAGCGGACTCGCGGACGGGTCCTTCTCCTGGCGGTCTTCGGCTGCGGCGGTGAACAGGTCGGGCTCCACGACGAAAACCCTACGTCAGCCCACTGACAACGCCGGCGGCGCTGCCGGGACGCCGGGTCAGGCCCAGAGCTTGTCGCCCCAGCGCGTGAAGATCAGCATGGCAACGATGCCGATGTGCACGACCGGCAGGGCCCAGGTGAAGTCCTCGAAGAAGGTCTTGAGCCAGCCGGGCGCGGGCAGGAAGCCGTTGCGCACGTTCGACGACGTGACGTACCAGAACATGAGGATCGTGGCGACCCAGGCCAGGCAGCACCACAGGCACAGCGCGTTGATCCGGTACAGGGACTCGAACTGCAGCCAGCTGACGAATCCGACGCCGAACAGGCAGCCCGCGTTGAACGTCAGCCAGTACCAGCGCGGGAACGAGGCGCGGGCCAGCAGGCTCATGCCGACGCAGATCACGATCGCGTAGGCGGCGAGGCCGAGCATCGGGTTCGGGAAGCCGAAGACCGAGGCCTGGTCGCTCTTCATGATGCTGCCGCAGGAGATGACCGGGTTGATCGAGCAGCCCGGCGTGAAGTTCGGGTCCTCGAGCAGCTTGAACTTGTCGAGGGTGATGATCCACGCGGCGAGCAGTCCCGCCGCTCCGGTGATCACCAGGAGCAGTCCGAATCCGCGGCTGCCGCCGACGGTCCTGGGCCTGCCTCCGTCCCCGGTGTCGTCGGAGAGGCTGTCTCGTGCGGGTGTCGTCTGGCTCATCACGCCGATCCGTGGGTCAGAGGGCTTGCGGGCAGGGTCATTGTGCCGTACGCGCCTGTGAGTTCACCGTTCGCTACGCATAAGCAGCGCCCCTGGAGGCCACGCGCACGGCGCATGCCTCCAGGGGCGTGGAATCAGGCCAGCCGGGCGCGGAGCACGTCCACGACCTGGTCGACGGCGACCGCGTCCTGCTCTCCGGACTCCATGTCCTTGAGCTGCACGACGCCCTCGGCGAGATCGCGCTCACCGGCGACGATCGTGAAGCGCGCCCCCGAGCGGTTCGCGTTCTTCATCGCGCCCTTGAGACCCTTGCCGCCGAACGAGAAGTCCGCCGAGATCCCGGCCCGCCGCAGCTCCGTCACCTTGGAGAAGAGCACGCGCCGCGCCTCGTCGCCGAGCGGCACCGCGAACACGCTGGTGGTGGACGGGAGCCGCAGCTCGACGCCCTCCGCCTCCAGGGCGAGCACCGTGCGGTCGACGCCGAGCGCCCAGCCGACGGACGGCAGCGAGGGGCCGCCGATCATCTCGGAGAGCCCGTCGTAGCGGCCACCGCCGCCCACCGCGGACTGCGAGCCGAGACCGTCGTGGACGAACTCGAAGGTCGTACGGGTGTAGTAGTCGAGCCCGCGGACCAGCTTGGCATCGTCCTCGAAGGCGACTCCCTCGGCGACGAGCAGCTCGCGCACCTGCTCGTGGTACGCCTTGCAGGCGTCGCACAGGTAGTCGCGCAGCAGCGGCGCGTCCGTGAGCTGCTTCTGGACGTCGGGCCGCTTGTCGTCGAGGACGCGCAGCGGGTTGATCTCGGCGCGGCGCAGGGTGTCCTCGTCGAGGTCGAGGCCGCGCAGGAACGTCTGCAGCGCCTCCCGATACACGGGGCGGCACTCCTTGTCGCCCAGCGAGTTCAGCAGGATGCGGAAGTTCCTGAGGCCGAGCGAGCGGTACGCCTGGTCGGCCAGGATGATCAGCTCGGCGTCGAGCGCCGGGTCCTCCGCGCCGATCGCCTCGGCGCCGACCTGCGAGAAGTGGCGGTAGCGGCCCTTCTGGGGGCGCTCGTAGCGGTAGTACGAGCCCGAGTACCAGAGCTTGACGGGGAGGTTGCCCGCCTTGTGGAGGTTGGCCTCCAGGGCGGCGCGCAGCACGGAGGCGGTGCCCTCGGGGCGCAGGGCGAGCTTGTCGCCGCCCTTGGTCTCGAAGGCGTACATCTCCTTGGTGACGATGTCGGTGGACTCGCCGACACCGCGCGCGAACAGCTCGACGTTCTCGAAGCCGGGGGTCTCGATGTAGCCGTAGCCGGAGTTGCGCAGCGGTGTGGAGATCGCCTCGCGCACCGCCAGGTAGGTGGCGGAGTCCGGGGGAAGCAGGTCGTACGTGCCCTTGGGGGCCTGGAAGGTACTCACGGGAGTCTTCTCGTCACATTCCTCGTCGGGGAGCCTCGGTGGAGGTTCCCTGGCCGGCGGCCACCTGCCGCAGATACGGGTTGGTGGCGCGCTCCTGGCCGATGGTGGTCTGGGAGCCGTGCCCGGAGAGGACCACGGTCGAGTCGTCGAGCGGCAGGCACACACGGGCCAGCGATTCGAGCATGTCGTCCATGGAGCCACCGGGAAGGTCGGTGCGTCCGACGGAGCCGGCGAAGAGCAGATCGCCCGAGAAGAAGACGGACGGGATGTCCGCGGTCTCGGGCATCTGGAAGGCCACCGACCCCTTGGTATGGCCGGGCGCGTGGGCCACGGAGAAGTCGAGTCCGGCCAGCTTCAGCCGGGCGCCGTCGGTCAGCTCCCGCACGTCGTCGGGCTCGCCCACGGTCAGCTCGCCCATCAGCTGGGTGCCGATGGAACGGCCGATGCCCTTCTCCGGGTCACTCATCATGTAGCGGTCCGAGGGGTGGATCCACGCGGGCACGTCGTGCGCTCCGCACACGGGGACGACCGAGGCGACATGGTCGATGTGCCCGTGCGTGAGGATGACGGCGACCGGCTTGAGCCGGTGCTTCTTCAGCGCTTCCTCGACTCCCTGGGTGGCCTGGTGGCCGGGGTCGATGATCACGCACTCCTCACCCGCGGCGGGGGCAACCAGGTAACAGTTGGTGCCCCAGGCCCCGGCGGGGAACCCGGCAATCAGCACGATCGTCCTTCGTATGTCGTCGTCACAGCCGTCACGGTCGTCGCGACGGCGGAATGCGGCAGATCAGAGCCTACCGGCGCTGCCGTTTCCACAGCGAACCCATATACGGTACGGGGCACCAGCCGACGGCCCGAACCCAAGGTCACGAGACGTACGAGGAGAACACCCGGTGGTCAGCAAGGATCAGCGGCAGCGCCAGCTCGCCCGGGAGAAGTTCCTGCGCCAGCAGCAGCGGCGCGAGGCCGCCCGCCACAAGGCCCGCACCCGCAACATCGTGATCGCCTCCGTGCTCGCGGTCGCGGTCCTCGGCTCGGGCGCCGCGTACGCCGCCGGGGCGTTCGAGAGCGACGGGAAGAAGGACTCGGCGTCGGGCGCGGAGCCGAGCGCGAGCCCGTCGGCGTCGAAGGCCGCCCCGGACCCGTGCGAGAAGCCGGCCGCGGGCAAGGTGAAGAAGGAGACCTGGAAGAAGGAGCCGGCGCTCACCGTCGACCAGGCCGCGGACTACTCGATGAAGCTGGCGACCACCTGCGGCGACATCGACATCGCGCTGAAGACGAAGGCCGCCCCGCACACGGTGAACTCGTTCAAGTACCTGGCGGACAAGGGCTTCCTCGACCACACCAAGTGCCACCGTCTGACCACCGAGGGCATCTACGTCCTGCAGTGCGGCGACCCGACGGGCACCGGCCAGGGCGGCCCCGGGTACACGATCCCGGACGAGAACCTGAAGGACGCCTCGCTCAAGAAGGCGGAGAAGATGCAGGGTACGCAGCTGTACACGTACCCGGCCGGCACGGTCGCGATGGCGAACACGGGCCAGAAGCACTCCGGCGGCAGCCAGTTCTTCCTCGTCTACAAGGACAGCAAGCTTCCGGCCACCTACACCCCCTTCGGCACGATTTCCGACTCCGGGCTCAAGGTCCTGGACAAGATCGCGAAGGCCGGCGCGCAGCCCCAGGACCCGCAGACGGGCAACACGGCGCCGAACGCGACGGTGGTGATCGACAAGGGGACGGTCACCAAGTCCTGACCTGCCGACCGACAAATTTCGGTCGCGCGGGATGCGGACAGCCGCCCCGCCGGTCGCCTATGTTGGCCGTGACGAAACTGTGGACGATGCCCGGGGGCCGACGAGCCCCCGCAGGCATCATGTGGAGGAGGCGCTGTGAGCAGCGACCCGTGGGGCCGCGTCGACGAGACGGGGACCGTGTACGTGCGTTCGGCCGACGGCAGTGAGCGAGTGGTCGGTTCGTGGCAGGCAGGATCCCCTGACGAGGCCCTGGCCTACTTCAAGCGCAAGTACGACGGTCTGGTCGTCGAGATCGGGCTCCTCGAGCGCCGGGTGCAGACGACGGATCTGTCGGCCAAGGACGCGATGACGGCGATCGAGCACCTGCGGGACCAGGTCACCGAGGCGCACGCCATCGGTGACCTGGAAGCGCTCGGCAAGCGGCTCGACAAGCTGGTGGAGAGCGTCGAGTCGCAGCGCGAGAAGCGCAAGGCGCAGAAGGCCAAGCAGTCCGACGAGGCCCGGCACGCCAAGGAGGCGCTGGTCACCGAGGCGGAGGAGCTGGCGCAGTCCGAGCAGTGGCGGGCCGCCGGTGAGCGGCTGCGGGCCCTGGTCGACACGTGGAAGGGGCTGCCGCGGCTCGACCGGAAGACGGACGACGAGCTGTGGCACCGCTTCTCGCACGCGCGCTCGGCGTTCTCGAAGCGCCGCAAGGGACACTTCGCGTCGCTCGACGCGCAGCGCGAGGAGGCCCGCAAGGCGAAGGAGCAGCTGGTCGCCGAGGCCGAGGCGCTGTCGAACTCGACGGACTGGGGTGCCACGGCGGCCCGTTACCGCGAGCTGATGGCGGACTGGAAGGCGGCGGGCCGGGCGCAGCGCGAGCACGAGGACGATCTGTGGAACCGCTTCCGCGGAGCCCAGGACGTGTTCTTCGCGGCGCGCAGCTCGGTGTTCGCCGAGCGGGACGCCGAGCAGGGCGAGAACCTGAAGCTCAAGGAGGAGCTGGCCGGTGAGGCCGAGAAGCTGCTCCCGATCCAGGACCTGAAGGCGGCCCGGGCCGGCTTCCGCTCGATCAACGAGCGCTGGGAGGCCATCGGCCACGTGCCGCGGGACGCCCGGCCGAAGGTCGAGGGCCGTATGCAGGCCGTGGAGCGTGCGATCCAGGAGGCCGAGGAGGCCGAGTGGCGGCGTACGAACCCGGAGGCGCGGGCGCGTGCCGCGGGTCTCACGGGGCAGCTGCAGGCCGCGGTCGACAAGCTCAAGGGGCAGGTGGAGCAGGCGCGTTCGCAGGGCAACAACGCGAAGGCGGACAAGCTGCAGCGTGAGCTCGACGGGCGCCAGGCGCTGCTCGACTCCGCGCTCAAGGGGCTTGAGGAGTTCGGCGGCTGACGCTCCGCTGAGCGGGACATGGGCGGGCCCGGGCTTTCACAGCCCGGGCCCGCTTCTTTACGCCTTCGCGTCTTCCCTGCCGGCCGCCGGGCGGCCGCGCCCCGGTGGGGCTTCTCGCGCAGTTCCCCACGCCCCTTACCGGGCCCCGCCGTCGGCGACCGGCGCCTCGTCGCCGACTCCCGCGCCGTCGTGGCTGAGCGCGCAGTTCCCCGTGTCCCCGCCCCGGAGAGCTACGGGCGGCGGGCCGAGGTCACTCGGTAGACGTCGTAGACGCCTTCCACGCCTCGTACCGCCTTCAGGACGTGGCCCAGGTGCTTCGGGTCGCCCATCTCGAAGGTGAAGCGGGACGTGGCGACGCGGTCGCGGGAGGTCTGGACGGCCGCCGACAGGATGTTGACGTGCTGGTCCGAGAGGACACGGGTGACGTCCGACAGGAGGCGGGAGCGGTCCAAGGCCTCCACCTGGATGGCGACCAGGAAGACCGAGGACTGGGTGGGTGCCCACTCGACCTCGAGGATCCGCTCGGGCTCACGGGACAGCGAGTCCACGTTGACGCAGTCGCTGCGGTGGACGGAGACGCCGCTGCCGCGCGTGACGAAGCCGATGATCGGGTCGCCGGGCACGGGCGTGCAGCACCGCGCCAGCTTGACCCAGACGTCGTCGACGCCCTTGACCACGACACCCGGGTCGGCGTTGGACCGACGCTTGGAGCGGCCCCGCGACGGCGGCGCGCTCTCGGCGATGTCCTCGTTGGCCGCTTCCTCGCCGCCGAGGGCCTGGACGAGCTTCTGGACGACGCTCTGCGCGGTGACGTGGCCTTCGCCGATCGCCGCGTACAGGGACGAGATGTCGGGGTAGCGCATCTCGTGCGCGAGGGTGACCAGGGAGTCGCCGGTGAGGATGCGCTGGATCGGCAGGTTCTGCTTGCGCATGGCGCGCGCGATGGCGTCCTTGCCCTGCTCGATGGCCTCCTCGCGGCGCTCCTTGGAGAACCAGGCCCGGATCTTGTTGCGCGCCCGCGGCGACTTGACGAAGCCGAGCCAGTCACGGGACGGGCCGGCCCCGGATGCCTTCGAGGTGAAGACCTCGACCAGGTCACCGTTGTCCAGGGTGGATTCGAGCGGCACGAGCCGCCCGTTGACCCGCGCTCCTATGGTCCGGTGGCCGACCTCCGTGTGGACCGCGTACGCGAAGTCCACCGGGGTGGCCCCGGCCGGCAGCGCTATGACGTCGCCCTTGGGGGTGAAGACGAACACCTCGTTGCGCGACAGGTCGAAGCGCAGGGACTCCAGGAACTCCCCCGGGTCCTCCGTCTCCTTCTGCCAGTCGAGCAGCTGGCGCAGCCACGCCATGTCGTTGAGGTGGTCGTCCTTGCCGGTGGTCCGGGGCGCGTCACTGCGTACCTTGGAGGTACCGGCGACGGCCTCCTGCTTGTACTTCCAGTGCGCGGCGATGCCGTACTCGGCGCGGCGGTGCATGTCGAACGTACGGATCTGGAGCTCGACGGGCTTGCCGTTGGGCCCGATGACCGTCGTGTGCAGCGACTGGTACATGTTGAACTTGGGCATCGCGATGTAGTCCTTGAACCGCCCCGGAACCGGGTTCCAGCGGGCGTGGACGGTGCCCAGTGCCGCGTAGCAGTCGCGGACCGTGTCGACGAGGACGCGGATGCCCACCAGGTCGTAGATCTCGGCGAAGTCGCGGCCTCGCACGATCATCTTCTGGTAGACGCTGTAGTAGTGCTTCGGGCGTCCGGTGACGGTCGCCTTGATGCGGGCCGCGCGCAGGTCGGACTGCACCTCGTCGGTCACTATGGCCAGGTACTCGTCGCGCTTGGGCGCGCGCTCGGCCACGAGCCGCACGATCTCGTCGTACATCTTGGGGTAGAGGATCGCGAAGGCGAGGTCCTCCAGCTCCCACTTGATGGTGTTCATGCCCAGGCGGTGCGCCAGCGGAGCGTAGATCTCCAGCGTCTCGCGGGCCTTCTTCTCCTGCTTCTCGCGCTTGAGGTACCGCATCGTGCGCATGTTGTGCAGGCGGTCGGCGAGCTTGATGACGAGGACGCGGGGGTCCTTGGCCATGGCGACGACCATCTTGCGGACGGTCTCCGCCTGCGCGGCCTCGCCGAACTTGACCTTGTCGAGCTTGGTGACCCCGTCGACGAGCAGGGCGACCTGGTCGCCGAAGTCGCGCTTGAGGGTGTCCAGGCCGTACTCGGTGTCCTCCACGGTGTCGTGCAGGAGCCCGGCCATCAGCGTCGCCGGGTCCATGCCCAGCTCGGCCAGGATCGTCGTGACGGCGAGCGGGTGCGTGATGTACGGGTCGCCGCTCTTGCGCTTCTGCCCGCGGTGCCAGCGCTCGGCGACCTGGTAGGCGCGCTCGATCTGGCGCAGGGTGGCCGTCTCGATCTTCGGGTCGTTGCTGCGCACGATCCGCAGGAGCGGCTCGAGGACCGGGTTGTACGGGTTGGAGCGCTGGACGCCGAGACGGGCGAGGCGGGCGCGGACCCGGTTGGAGGAGCCGGAGCGCGCCGGTGGGTTCGCGGCCGGCCGGATCGCGGGCGGGTTCGCCGAGGGGCGTGGCTTGTCGGCCGGGGGCTGCGGGCGGGGCTGCTCCGCCGCGGGCTTGCCGCCGGGCGGCGCGGGCTTGGCGCTCGTCGCGGGCCGGTCGTTCTTCGCGGGCGCGCCGGAAGCGGCCGCCGGGGCTGCCTGCTGGTCGGCCTTGGCGGCGGTGAGTGGCTTGGCCTCGTCTGGCAACGGCGCTCCTCGTGCGCGACGGGTCCCCCGTACAGGTCCCGGGGAGCCCATGGTATCGATCCTGCGGCCACCGAACGTATTCGGCCGGTGGGACAGTTTCGTACCGGGAGAACGCGACGGGCGGGCACCTGATTCCTCAGGGCCCGCCCGGGCGGCTGTGACCTGCTGTTTCCGCGCTGGGTCAGACGACGAGCAGGGCGTCGAGCGGGGCTCCTTCGAGGGCCGGCTCCAGTCGCTCGCGGCCGGGCAGGAAGCCCAGCTCCATGAGCACGGAGACGCCCGCGACCTCGGCGCCCGCGCGGCGCACCAGGTGGACGGCGGCCTCGGCGGTGCCGCCGGTGGCCAGCACGTCGTCGACGATCATGACGCGGTCCTCGGCGGTCAGATCCTCGGCGTGCACCTCGATCTCGGCGGAGCCGTACTCGAGGTCGTAGGCCTGCGCGAGGGTGGCCCCGGGGAGCTTGCCCGCCTTGCGTACGGGGATGAAGCCGAGGCCCGCGCGGACGGCGACGGGGGCGCCGAGGATGAAGCCGCGGGCCTCCAGGCCGACGACCTTGGTGGCGCCGGCGGCGATACAGCGCTCGGCGAGCGTGTCGGTGAGGGCCGTGAAGGCCGCCGGGTCGGCGAGCAGCGGGGTGATGTCCTTGAAGAGGACCCCGGGCTCCGGGTAGTCCTGCACATCACGGATGCGGCTGAGGAGCAGCTCCTTGATGTCGGTCATTTCTGCACCTCAGCGTGTGGGTGATGGGCGTTCTACGAGTCTTCCGCGCGGGTGCCACGGGGCGCTTGCGCGATCGACAACCCTAGCAGTCGGGCGGTGCGGGAACGACGCGGGCGCCAGGAGCCTCGTCGGCTCCTGGCGCCCGTGTGCGCTGCGGTGGTCCGCCGGGTCAGCGGCGCTTGCCCGAGGGACGGCCCCGGCCGCGGCCGCGGGACGTCGGCTGGTTGCGCGGACCGGCGCCCGCGGGAGCCGCGTCCTGCGACTCGTCGGCGAACTCGCCCTCGGCCTGGTGGCCGACGACGGCTCCGCTGTCGGCCTGAGCCGACGCGGCGGCCCGCTTGGCGAGGACCCGCTTCTTGAGGGCCTTCATCTTCGGCTCGCGTTCCTTGAGGTCGGCGACCAGCGGGGTGGCGATGAAGATCGACGAGTACGCGCCTGCGGCCAGACCCACGAAGAGCGACAGCGAGATGTCGTTCAGCATGCCGGCGCCGAGGAAGCCGCCGCCGATGAACAGCAGGCCGGCCACCGGGAGCAGCGCCACGACCGTGGTGTTGATCGAGCGGACCAGCGTGCCGTTGATCGAGCGGTTGGCGACGTCGCTGTAGGTCCAGCGGGTCTGCTTCTCGATGCCCTTCGTCTGCTCCTTGAGGGAGTCGAAGACGACGACCGTGTCGTAGAGCGAGTAACCGAGGATCGTGAGCAGACCGATCACCGTGCCCGGGGTCACCTCGAAGCCCACCAGGGCGTACACACCCACGGTGATGGTGATGTCGTGGATGAGGGCGATGAGCGCGGCCAGCGCCATCCGCCATTCGAACGCGATCGCCAGATAGATCACGACGAGGACCATGAAGATGGCCAGGCCCTGCCATGCCTTGTTGGCGATCGTCTCGCCCCAGCTGGGACCGACCAGGTCCGCGTTGATCTTGTCCGCGGGGATGTTCATGTCCTTGGACAGTTCGGCCGCGACCTGGTCGGACTTCGCGGTGTCGACGCCGGCGACCTGGATGCGCAGACCGCCGTTGCCCAGCTCCTGCACGATCGCGTCGTGACCGGAGGCCTTCTCCGCGTACCCCTCCGCCTGGGCGGCGGAGACGGACGTCTTCGGAGTGGTGAAGACGGCGCCGCCCTCGAACTCGATGCCCATGTTCAGGCCGCGCACCACGAGGCCGACGATGGCCGTGATGGTGATCAGGATCGAGACGCCGTACCAGAGCTTGCGCTTGCCGATGAAGTCGTAGCCGACCTCACCGTTGTACAGCCTGGCGCCGAGAGTGCCGAGCTTCGACATCTCACGCCTCCTTCGGGTCGACAGGGCGGGCGGCGCGGCGCGTGCGGCGCAGCGGGGGCTGGACGCCGAGGCGCTTGGGATCGAGGCCGGACCACTTGTGTCCGCCCGAGAAGAACTTCCCGCGGGCCAGGATCGTCATGAGCGGCTTCGTGAAGAGGAAGACCACGACGACGTCGAGCAGGGTGGTCAGACCCAGCGTGAACGCGAAGCCCTGGACCTTGCCGACGGTCACGATGTAGAGCACCGCGGCGGCGAGGAAGGACACGAAGTCGGAGACGAGGATCGTGCGCCGGGCACGCGGCCAGGCCCGCTCCACAGCGGGTCGCACGGAGCGGCCCTCGCGGATCTCGTCCCGGATCCGTTCGAAGAACACGATGAACGAGTCGGCGGTGATACCGATGGCGACGATCGCACCGCAGACCGCCGGCAGGTTCAGCGCGAAGCCGATGGCCGGGCCGAGGAGCGTCATCAGCGTGTACGTGAGGATCGCGGAGGTCAGCAGCGAGGCGAGCGCGACGAGCGACAGGCCTCGGTAGTAGACGACCAGGTAGATCACGACCAGAGCGAGGCCGATGGCGCCGGCGATCAGACCGGCGTGCAGCTGCTCGCCGCCGAGCGCGGCGGTCACCGAGGTGACGCTCTGCTCGTGGAAGGTGAGCGGCAGGGCGCCGTAGGACAGCACGTTGGCCAGGTCCTGGGCGGACTGCTGGTTGAAGTTGCCGGAGATCTCGGCGTTCGAGCTGAGCGTCGTGCGGACGCTGGGCGCGGAGACCACGTCGCCGTCGAGGACGATGGCGAACTGGTTCATCGGGGACTGCTGTGCCGACAGCTTGCTGGTGATCGCCGCGAACTTCTTCGAGCCGGAGCCCGTGAACTCCATGTTGACGACCCACTGGGCCGACTGCTGGTTGATGACGGCCTGGGACTTCTTGACGTCCTTGCCGTTCACCTCGGACGGGCCGAGGACGTACTTGGACCACTGGCCCGGGTTGTCCTCGCCGCAGGCGATGATCGTGTCGGAGGGCTTGGCGCCCTCGTTGACCTTCGTGCGGGCGGCCTTGTCGGTGCAGTCCAGCTCGGTGAACTTCTTCTGCAGCGCGGTGGTGGCCTTGTCCGGCGTCGGGGACGCGGCGGGCTTGTCGCTCGCCTTGGCGGAGGGCTTGTCGCTGGCGCCGGCGCTCGGCGTCGCGTCGGCCTTCAGGCCGTCGGTGACGGCGCGGCCCTGCGAGGTGGCGGAGGGCGTCGCGGACGCGGAGCCTCCGTCGGTCGCCTTCTCCTCGGCCTTGTCGGTGGCCTTGGCGGTCGGCTTGCCGGTCGCCTTGTCACCGGAGGAGGCGCTCGGGGACGGGCTGGCGGAGTTGTCCGCCGCGGGAGCGCCTGCGGCCACCGTCAGGACGGGGCGGAAGTAGAGCTGCGCGGTCGTGCCGACCTGCTCGCGCGCCTGCTTCTGGTTCGTGCCCCGCGGGATGTTGACGATGATGTTGTCGTTGCCCTGCGTCTGGACCTCGGCCTCGGAGACACCCATGCCGTTGACGCGGCGGTTGATGATGTCCGCCGCGGTGTCCATGTTGGTCTTGTTGATCGCGTTGGGCTTGCCCGGCTCGTTCTTCGCCTGCAGCGTGATGCTGGTGCCGCCCGCGAGGTCGATGCCGAGGCGGGGCGTGAACGTACCGGAGATGAACATCCCACCGACGAGCGCGATCATGATGATCACGATCAGGCTCAGGGCGCGGCCCGGCTTGCTCTGCGCCCCCGCCCCTCGGCTCTTTTTAGGTGTGGCCACCTTCTCGTACTCCCTCTCCATCCGTCCGGCATCGGGATGCGTGCCCCGGACTGCCCGGACGGCCACGAAATGGTCGAGAATCCGCGCGGATCACGCACGAACCAGGACCGTGGGGCACGCGGTGGCGGGCCCCACGGAGGTGGTCGTGGCTACTTCGCGTCGGACTCGCCGTCGGTCTTCTTCGGCTCGGCGTCGGCGTCGTCGGCCTTGGGGGCCTCGTCGGCCTTCTCGGCCTCGACGGGCTCGTCCTTCTTGCCGAGGTCGATGCGCGCGTCGTCGGCGGCGGTCTCGTCGGTCTCGGTGAGGGAGGACGCGTCGTCCGGCACGACGGCGTCGTCGGTCAGCTCGGCGTCGGCCTCGACACCGTGCACGATGCGGTTGTACTCCTCGTCGGAGAGCACGGCACCGATCGCGTTCTTCGCGAACATGAGGTGGACGCCGGGGCCGGCGTCGAGGAGGACCGTGTCCTCGTTGACCTCCTTGACCGTGGCGTACATGCCCCCGATCGTGCGGACGCCGGAACCGGGCTGCATGTCGTTGCGCATGGAGGCGGCCTGCGCCTGCTTCTTCTTGGCAGACCGGGTCATCAGGAACATGGCCCCGATGAGCACAACGAACGGGAGGAGGGCTGCGAGACTCACGGGTGGGAACTTCCTTCAGGCGACCGCGCCGGGGTGCGGCCTTGTCGGTTTCGGGGGTCGGCCGTCGTCCGGAACCAGCGAAACCAGAAGGACGACGTCGGCGGAGTCTAAGCGAGTCCGCCATCTGGGAACAACGCTCAGCATCCCACCGGGGTTCCTGGCCCGGCGAGTACCCGCGCCGTCACGCCCCGAACAGGTCCCCTTGTCCGCTTGCACCCGATCTTGCCTGCGGCGGGGTGAGGCCGAGGTGCGCCCAGGCGGCCGGGGTCGCGACGCGTCCGCGGGGCGTACGGGCCAGCAGTCCCTCCCGGACGAGGAACGGCTCGGCGACCTCCTCCACCGTCTCGCGCTCCTCCCCCACGGCGACGGCGAGCGTCGACAGGCCGACGGGTCCGCCGCCGAACAGTTTGAGCAGCGCCTCCAGGACGGCCCGGTCGAGCCGGTCGAGGCCGCGCCCGTCCACCTCGTACACCCCGAGCGCGGCGGCGGCGATGTCCCGGGTGATGTGACCGTCGGCCTTGACCTGCGCGTAGTCGCGGACGCGGCGCAGCAGCCGGTTGGCGATACGGGGCGTGCCGCGGGAGCGGCCGGCGATCTCGGCGGCGCCGTGCGGGTCGATGCCCACGTCCAGCAGGTTGGCCGAGCGGTGGATGACGCGCTCCAGCTCGGTGGGCTCGTAGAACTCCATGTGCGCGGTGAAGCCGAAGCGGTCGCGCAGCGGGGGCGGCAGCAGGCCCGCGCGGGTGGTGGCGCCGACCAGGGTGAACGGGGGCAGTTCGAGGGGGATGGCGGTGGCGCCGGGGCCCTTGCCGACGATGACGTCGACGCGGAAGTCCTCCATCGCCATGTAGAGCATCTCCTCGGCGGGCCGCGACATGCGGTGGATCTCGTCGAGGAAGAGGACCTCGCCCTCCTGGAGGGAGGAGAGGATCGCGGCGAGGTCGCCGGCGTGCTGGATGGCGGGCCCCGAGGTGATGCGGATCGGGGCGCCCATCTCGGCGGCGATGATCATGGAGAGGGTGGTCTTGCCGAGGCCGGGGGCGCCGGAGAGCAGGACGTGGTCGGCGGTGGCGCCACGCGCGCGGGCGGCGCGCAGGACGAGGTCGAGCTGCTCCCTGACCTTCTCCTGGCCGATGAACTCGCCCAGGTCCTTGGGGCGCAGGGCGGCCTCGACGGCCTGGTCCTCGCCGTCGGCGGCCGCACCGACGAGCCGGTCGGCCTGCGGCTCGGCGGCGTCGGTCGTCTCGTCCCAGTTCATGTTCTGTGCCTCGCGTTACGGGATCGGGGGCGGGCGGCGTCTGTGCGGGGAGTCTTCGGGCTGCGGTGCTCAGCGCGTGCGGTTGAGGGTCTGCAGCGCGGCCTTGAGGAGCTGTCCCACCTGCGGGCTGCCCTCGGCGGCCTCGGCCTGCGGGGCGACGGCGGCGACCGCCTCGTCGGCCTCTCTGGTCGCGTAGCCGAGCCCGATGAGCGCGGCGTGCAGCTGCTCGCGCCAGCCCGTGGTGACGGCGGTGCCGATCGCGGGGCGCGCGGTGCCGAGGGGCTCGCCGAGCCGGTCCTTCAGCTCCAGGAGGAGCTTCTGGGCGCCCTTCTTGCCGATGCCCGGGACCGCGGTGAGCGCCTTCTCGTCGCCGGTGGCGACGGCGCGGCGCAGGTCGTCGGGGGTGTGCACGGCGAGCATGGCCTGGGCGAGGCGGGGGCCGACACCGCTGGCGGTCTGGAGCAGCTCGAAGGTCTGCCGCTCGTCGTCGTCCGCGAAGCCGTACAGGGTGAGCGAGTCCTCCCGTACGACGAGGGAAGTGGCGAGCTTGGCCTGCTGCCCGATCCGGAGGCCGGACAGCGTGTTCGGCGTGCACTGGACGGCCATGCCGATCCCGCCGACCTCGACCACCGCGGCGTCGGGGGCGAGCGCGGCGACGGGGCCGCTCACGAAGGCGATCATGCGGTACGGCCTTTCGATGCGTGCGTTGCTTTGGCGGAGTGGAGGGCGACGGCCTGCTGCAGTCTGTTCTGCGCGGGGGCGCGCCAGATGTGGCAGATGGCGAGGGCGAGCGCGTCGGCGGCGTCGGCCGGCTTGGGCGGCGCTTCGAGCCGGAGCAGCCGGGTCACCATGGCGCCGACCTGCGCCTTGTCGGCGCGGCCGCTGCCGGTGACGGCGGCCTTGACCTCGCTGGGGGTGTGCAGGGCGACGGGGATGCCGCGGCGCGAGGCGCACAGCATGGCGACGGCGCTGGCCTGCGCGGTGCCCATCACGGTGCGCACGTTGTGCTGGCTGAACACGCGCTCGACGGCGACGAACTCGGGCCGGTGCTCGTCGAGCCACTGCTCGATGCCCTGCTCGATGGCGACGAGGCGCAGACCGAGCTCGGCGTCCGGCGGGGTCCGTACGACGCCGACGCCGCGCATGGTCAACGGCCGGCCGGCGACCCCCTCGACCACGCCGACTCCGCACCGGGTGAGCCCCGGGTCCACGCCCAGTACACGCACGCCACGCCCCCACTTTCGATCGCCTGTTTGCGCAGGCTATCGGGTGCCACTGACAAAGCGGCGGGGGGGGGGGGGGGGGGGGGGCGGCGCCCCCCCCCCGCCGCCGGGGGGGGCGCCCCCCCCGCCGCGCCCCGCGGGGGGGGGGGGGGGGGGGGGGGGGGGGCCGCCCCGCCCCCCCCCCCCGCCGGGAGCCT
>NZ_JBVHMU010000013.1:84925-229126 GCF_055558275.1 Streptomyces sp. NPDC025806
GGGGGGGGGGGTGTGGGTCGCCGTCCCGCCGCCCCCAAATTTTTTTGTTTTCGGCCGCCCCCCCCCCGCGCGGGGGGGCGGGGCCCCCCCCCCCCCCGCCCCCGGGGGGGGCGGGGGGGCCCCCCCCCCCCCCCCCCGCCGCTGATGTCCGGTCAGGCGTCGACCTTCTCCATGACCTCGTCGGAGACGTCGAAGTTCGCGAAGACGTTCTGCACGTCGTCGCTGTCCTCGAGCGCGTCGATGAGCTTGAAGATCTTGCGCGCGCCCTCCTCGTCGAGTTCGACCTGCATGGTCGGGACGAAGTTGGCGTCGGCCGAGTCGTAGTCGATGCCGGCCTCCTGGAGGGCGGTGCGGACCGCGACGAGGTCGGTGGCCTCGGAGAGCACCTCGAAGGACTCGCCCAGGTCGTTGACCTCCTCGGCGCCCGCGTCGAGCACGGCGCCCAGGACGTCGTCCTCGGTCAGCTCACCCTTGGGGACGATGACGACGCCCTTGCGGTTGAACAGGTAGGACACCGAACCCGGGTCGGCCATGTTGCCGCCGTTGCGGGTCATGGCGACGCGGACGTCCGAGGCGGCGCGGTTGCGGTTGTCGGTGAGGCACTCGATGAGCACCGCGACACCGTTGGGACCGTAGCCCTCGTACATGATCGTCTCGTAGTCGGCGCCGCCGGCCTCGAGGCCGCCGCCGCGCTTGACCGCGGAGTCGATGTTCTTGTTGGGGACCGACTGCTTCTTCGCCTTCTGGATGGCGTCGTACAGCGTCGGGTTGCCCTCGATGTCGGTGCCGCCCATGCGCGCGGCGACCTCGATGTTCTTGATCAGCTTCGCGAAGAGCTTGCCGCGCTTGGCGTCGATCACGGCCTTCTTGTGCTTCGTCGTAGCCCATTTAGAGTGGCCGGACATCTGCCTGTCTCCTTCGCGTAACCCATCTCAACAACGAACGCCAGAGATCCTACAAGGAACCCGGCGCGTCCTTGCCCCGGACCATGTCCACGAACAGGCTGTGGAGGCGGTGGTCGCCGGTGAGCTCGGGGTGGAAGGACGTCGCGAGGGCGTTGCCCTGGCGCACGGCCACGATGTGCCCCTCGTGCTCGGCGAGCACCTCGGTCGAGGCACCGACGGACTCCACCCAGGGGGCGCGGATGAAGACGCCCTCCACGGGAGCGCCCTCGACACCCTGGACGGCCACCGCGGCCTCGAAGGACTCGTTCTGCCGTCCGAAGGCGTTGCGGCGCACGATCATGTCGATGCCGCCGATGGTCTCCTGGCCCGAGCGCGGGTCGAGGATCTTGTCGGCGAGCATGATCATGCCGGCGCAGGTGCCGTAGACCGGCATTCCGGCGTGCACGCGCGCGCGGAGGGGCTCCATGAGGCCGAAGAGGTGGGCCAGCTTGGAGATGGTGGTCGACTCACCGCCGGGGATGATCAGGCCGTCGACCTCGGCCAGTTCCTCGGGGCGCCGCACCGGCCTGGCCACGGCGTCCGCCGCGGCCAGGGCGATGAGGTGCTCCCGTACGTCGCCCTGGAGTGCCAGGACGCCGATGACGGGGGTGTTCATGGGTGCTTACCAGCCTCGGTTCGCGTAGCGCTCGGTCTCGGGGAGGGTGTCGCAGTTGATGCCGACCATGGCCTCGCCCAGGTTGCGGGACGCGTCGGCGATGATCTTCGGGTCGTCGTAGAAGGTGGTGGCCTTCACGATGGCGGCGGCGCGCTTGGCCGGGTCGCCGGACTTGAAGATGCCGGAGCCGACGAAGACGCCCTCGGCGCCGAGCTGGCGCATGAGCGCGGCGTCGGCCGGGGTGGCGACGCCACCGGCGGAGAACAGCACGACGGGGAGCTTGCCGAGCTCGGCGACCTCCTTGACGAGCTCGTACGGGGCGCGCAGGTCCTTGGCGGCGGCGTACAGCTCGTTGTTGTCGAAGCCGCGCAGGCGGGCGATCTCGTTCTTGATCTGGCGCATGTGGCGGACGGCCTCGACCACGTTGCCGGTGCCGGCCTCGCCCTTGGAGCGGATCATGGCCGCGCCCTCTGCGATGCGGCGCAGGGCCTCGCCCAGGTTGGTGGCGCCGCACACGAACGGGGTCGTGAAGGCGAACTTGTCGCTGTGGTTGACCTCGTCGGCCGGGGTGAGGACCTCGGACTCGTCGATGTAGTCCACGCCGAGCGACTGGAGGATCTGGGCCTCGACGAAGTGGCCGATGCGGGACTTGGCCATCACCGGGATCGAGACGGCCTCGATGATCTCCTCGATCATGTTCGGGTCCGACATGCGGGCCACGCCGCCGTCCTTGCGGATGTCGGCCGGGACCCGCTCGAGGGCCATGACGGCCACGGCGCCCGCGTCCTCGGCGATCTTCGCCTGCTCGGCGTTGACGACGTCCATGATCACGCCGCCCTTGAGCTGCTCGGCCATGCCGCGCTTGACGCGGGCGGTGCCGGTGGCGGGAGCCTGGTTTTCGACAGTGGACACGGGGACCTCGCTCGGTGAACTCAGTGAAGAGGGTCTGTCACGGCGTGCGCGCTGCACGCCGTTGCTGCACCGAGGAAACATCTGTGCCCGAGGCCACTACAAGAGCCAATAGGGAGGCGGTGGCTCCTTTTGGCCTGCGATCCAGGTGTTGGACCGTGATCATGGCCTGCGGGACTACGTGGTGGCCCGGTCCGCGAGGGCCGTCGGCGGCACGTCGTCCATCTCGAAGGCCATGGGGAACGGGGCGTGCCCGGCGAGGCGGAACCAGCGGACCTTGCGGTGCCGGCGCAGGGCGCGTGCGGCCCGTACGGCGTCGTTGTGGAAGCGGCGGGCCATGGGCACCCGGCGCACCGCCTGGGCGAGCTCCTCGGCGGCCTCCTCGCCGCCGGGGGCGGCCCGGACCTCCTCGACCTGGTCGGCCTCCCCGAAGACCGCGCGCAGCGCCTGGCTGAGCTCGCTCTCGGCGACCTCGCGCTGCTCCTCCTCCGCCTGGCGCGCCGCGTGCGCGGCCTCGTAGAGGACGATCGAGGCGGCCGGGTCGAGCACTCCGGAGGTGGCCAGTTCCTGGGCGACGGAGGCGCGGCGCAGGAGCTGGGCGTCGAGTGCGGCGCGGGCCGCGTCGATCCGGGCGTGCAGGCGGTCGAGCCGGCCCGCGGTCCAGCTGAGGTAGAGGCCGATCGCGAAGAGGGCTACGGCGATCCAGATCAGGGTGACGGTCACGGGCGGCAAGGCTACCGGGGCCCGCCGGGTGGCACGGACGCCCGCCCAGGGGCACGCCGTCCGGCGGGGGACGCCGGAGGTGGCCCTTCACGTGCGGCACCGCCGGGACGGACCCGGAACGACTCCGGCGGCCTTTCTGTGGGGCGCCGTCCGGTGGGGCGACTGGAGTGCGGAGTCTCGGGCAGGCCGCCCGCACGGCCGAGGCGGGCCGAGACCCCCGCGCCGGGTGCACATCAGCCGCCGCTGTCCGCGGGGAGCGGCTCCCGCCTCCCCCCGGCGCCCCCTTCGGGTCAGTCGCGGGCGAGGCCGAAGCGGGCGCGCAGGCCGGTGCGTTCGTCGGTGGCCACGGCCGCGGCCCCCTGGGTGACCGTCTCGTAGACGGAGAGGATGTCGGCGCCGACGGTCGACCAGTCGAAGCGGCGCACGTGCTTGCTGCCGCGCTCGCGCAGCTCGGTGCGGCGCTCGGGGTCGGCGAGCAGCCGCAGGGCGGCGGCGGCCAGGTCGTCGGCGTTCTCGTTGGCGAAGAGCTCGCCGGCCTCGCCCTGGTCGAGGACCTGGGCGAAGGCGTCGAGGTCGGAGGCGAGCACGGGCGCGCCGGCCGACATGGCCTCGACGAGGATGATGCCGAAGCTCTCGCCGCCGGTGTTCGGGGCGACGTACACGTCGACGCTGCGCAGCAGGCGGGCCTTGTCCTCGTCGCTGACCATGCCGAGGAACTCGACGCGGGCGCGCATCTCGCGCGAGAGCGAGGCGACGGCCTCTTCCTCGTCGCCGCGCCCGGCGACCAGGAGCCGCGTCTGCGGCCGCTCGGCGAGGATCCTGGGCAGCGCCTTCATGAGGACGGGCAGGCCCTTGCGGGGCTCGTCGATGCGCCCGATGAAGCCGATGGTGTCGCCCTGCCACTCGGCCTTGGGTTCGGCCCGCGCGAAGAAGTCGACGTCGACGCCGTTCGGGATGACGACCGCGTCGCCGCCGAGGTGCTCGACGAGGGTGCGGCGCGCGTACTCGGACACGGCGATCCGCGCGCTGATCTTCTCCAGGGCGGGCTGCAGGATCGGGTAGGCGGCGATCATGGCGCGCGAGCGCGGGTTCGACGTGTGGAAGGTGGCGACGATCGGGCCCTGCGCGGCCCAGCAGGTGAGCAGGCCGAGCGACGGGGACGTCGGCTCGTGGATGTGGATGACGTCGAAGGTGCCGTCGTGCAGCCAGCGCCGCACGCGCGCGGCGCTCAGGAAGCCGAAGTTCAGCCGGGCCACCGAGCCGTTGTAGGGCACGGGCACGGCGCGGCCCGCGGACACCACGTAGGGCGGCAGCGGGGTGTCGTCGTCGGCCGGGGCGAGGACGGAGACCTCGTGGCCGAGCGCGTTCAGGTGCTCCGCGAGGTCGCGGATGTGGAACTGGACGCCGCCCGGCACGTCCCAGGAGTACGGGCAGACGATTCCGATCTTCACGCCGGCCGCTCCTCGGTGTTCTTGGCGGTGTCCAGGTCCGAGAGCCACAGGCGCTGCAGCATGTGCCAGTCCTCCGGATGGTCCGCGATCCCGGTGGCGAAGGCATCGGCCAGCGCCTGTGTCATGACAGACGTCTTTTCGGCGCGGGTGCCTGTCTCGGGCACGTCGATCGGTGGATGGACCCGGCCCCGCATGATCGGCGAGCCGTCGTACCAGAGCGTCACGGGCAGCAGCAGAGCGCCGGTCTGCTGGGCGAGCAGCGCGGGCCCGGCGGGCATGCGCGTGGTCTCGCCGAAGAACTTCACCTCGACGCCCGCGGCGGACAGGTCGCGGTCGGCGACCAGGCAGACGAGGCCGCCGTCGCGCAGCCGCCGGGCGAGGGTGCCGAAGGCGGCGCCGCCGGTGTGCGGGAGGACCTCCATGCCGAGGCCCTGGCGGTAGGCGACGAAGCGGTCGTAGAGGGTCTCGGGCTTGAGACGCTCGGCGACCGTCGTGAACGGGGTCTCCAGCTTGGTGGTGACCCAGGCGCCGGCGAGGTCGTAGTTGCCCATGTGGGGCAGCGCGAGGATGACGCCCTTGTCGGAGGCGAGCCCGTCGGTCAGGTGGTGCACGTCCTGGGGGGTGAAGCCCTCCCGGACGCGGTCCTTGCTCCAGGCGGGGAGCCGGAAGGACTCCATCCAGTAGCGCAGGTACGAGCGCATGCCCGCCCGGGAGAGCTGCCGCAGCCGCTGGGGCGTGGCGTCGGGCACCACGCGCGCGAGGTTCGACTCCAGGCGCAGCACGCCCTTGCCGCGCTTGCGCCAGACGGCGTCGGCGATGGACTGGCCCAGCCGGTTCGCCACCGGCTCGGGCAGCTTCTTGACCGTGCCCCAGCCGAGCCCGTAGAGCGCGTCGGTGATCCGTTCCTGCGCGCCGCTCACGAGGCGGTCTCCTCCTGGGCGGCGGCCGCGGCGTCCGCCTCGGCGGACTCGCGGCGGACGGTGACCACGCGCTGGATCAGCGTGACGAGGCTGCCGGCGGCGACGATCCACAGGGCGACGGGCAGCAGGTACTGGATGCCGGGCACGCCGAACTTGTGCAGACCGGCGAAGCCGGCCGCGACGAGCGAGATGACGAGCCGCTCGGCGCGCTCCACCAGACCGTTGACCGCGACGGGCAGGCCGATCGATTCTCCACGGGCCTTCGTGTACGAGACGACCTGGCCGCTGGCGAGGCAGAAGATCGAGACCGCGCACAGCGCGTTGTCGTTCCCGCCCCCCGCGTACCAGAGCGCCAGGCCGCCGAAGATGGCGCTGTCGGCGACCCGGTCGAGGGTCGAGTCGAGGAAGGCTCCCCAGCGGCTGGAGCGGCCGAGCTGGCGCGCCATGTTGCCGTCCACGAGGTCCGAGAAGACGAACAGCGTGATGACGACCGTGCCCCAGAAGAACTCCCCGCGCGGGTAGAAGACCAGCGCGCCCGCCACCACCCCGGCGGTGCCGAGGAGCGTGACCGTGTCGGGACTGACCCCGCGACGGATGAGAAACGCGGCGAACGGTGTGAGGACACGCGTGAAGAATGCACGCGCGTACTTGTTCAGCATGGCCTTCCCGAGGGGTCGGTGGCCGTGCGGCCCCTCTGGCCACCGGCTGGCCCATCGTAGCCACGCACCCGCCGCCGCGGCCGTCGGGCCACCACGCGCGCGGGGGATCCCGTACGACGTATGGACGCACGGTGACACGAGTGCAAAGCTCGAAGACACCGCGGGCGTCGCCGGAGCCGCCTCTCACACGCGGGTTCGCGTGTCCGCCTGCCGCACTTCCACAGGCCCCGACGGGCCCCCTCACCGTGGATGCGAACCGGGAGGCAAGGGACATGGCTGACAAGGCGAACACACATCCCGGGGCCGCCGGCAGGGCGGCTACGGCCGACCGGCCCTCGGACGTGCGCAATGTGGTGCTGGTCGGCCCCAGCGGCTCCGGCAAGACGACGCTGGTGGAGGCTCTCGCGCTCACGGCGGGGGCGGTCAACCGCGCGGGCCGCGTCGAGGACGGCACGTGCGTCTCGGACTACGACGACATCGAACGGCGCCGGCAACGCTCGGTGCAGCTCTCGCTCGTCCCGGTCGACTGGGGCGGCTGCAAGATCAATCTTCTGGACACCCCCGGATACGCGGATTTCGTCGGGGAGCTGAGGGCCGGTCTGCGCGCTGCGGACGCGGCCCTCTTCGTCGTCTCGGCCGCGGACGGGGTGGACGGCGCCACGCGCGTGGTCTGGGAGGAGTGCGCGGCCGTCGGCATGCCGCGGGCCATCGTCGTGACGCACCTGGAGGCGGCGCGCGCGGACTTCGAGGAGACGACCCGGGTCTGTGCCGAGACCTTCGGCGGCGACGACCCCGACGCCGTGCTCCCGCTCTACCTGCCGCTGCACGGCGAGCGCACCCCGGACGGCCACTCCCCCGTGACCGGCCTGATCGGGCTCCTGTCGCAGCGGATCCACGCCTACGCGTCGGGCGCACTCGAGGAGTCGCCGCCGGACGCCGACCAGGTGCCGGGCCTCCAGGAGGCGCGCGGTCGGCTCATCGAGGGGATCATCGCCGAGAGCGAGGACGAGACCCTGATGGACCGCTATCTGGGCGGCGAGGAGATCGACTTCAAGACGCTCGTCGACGATCTGGAGCGGGCCGTCGCGCGCGGCACCTTCCACCCCGTCCTCGCGGCGGCCCCGGCCCCCGAGGGTGCCCGCCAGGGCATCGGCACGGTCGAGCTCCTGGAGCTGATCACGGGAGGTTTCCCGACCCCGCTGGAGCGCGAGGCCCCGATCGTGACCACCCCGGACGGCACGCCCCGCACGATCCCGGCCTGCGACCCGGACGGCCCGCTGGTCGCCGAGGTCGTGAAGACGGCGTCGGACCCCTACGTGGGGCGCGTCTCGCTCGTACGGGTCTTCTCGGGCACCCTGCGCCCCGACGAGACGGTGCACGTGTCGGGGCACGGGCTGACCGACCGCGGGCACGAGGACCACGACGTGGACGAGCGGGTCGGCGCCCTGTCGGTCCCCTTCGGCAAGCAGCAGCGGCCGCTGTCGCACTGCATCGCCGGTGATCTCGCCTGCGTGGCGAAGCTGGGCCGGGCGGAGACCGGCGACACGATCTCGGCGAAGGACGAGCCGCTGCTCATGGCGCCGTGGGAGATGCCGGACCCGCTGCTGCCGCTGGCGATCCAGGCGCACAGCAAGGCCGACGAGGACAAGCTGTCGCAGGGCCTGGCGCGGCTCGTCGCCGAGGACCCGACGATGCGGCTGGAGCAGAACCCGGACACCCACCAGGTGGTGCTGTGGTGCCTGGGCGAGGCGCACGCGGACGTGGTCCTGGAGCGGCTGTCGGCGCGGTACGGGGTGCAGGTCGACGTGGTGGCGCACAAGGTGTCGCTGCGCGAGACGTTCGCGGACCGGGCCGCGGGGCGGGGCCGGCACGTCAAGCAGTCCGGCGGGCACGGCCAGTACGCGATCTGCGAGATCGAGGTGGAGCCGCTGCCCAACGGTTCGGGCATCGAGTTCGTCGACAAGGTCGTCGGAGGCTCCGTCCCGCGCCAGTTCATCCCGTCGGTGGAGAAGGGTGTGCGGGCCCAGGCGGCCAAGGGCGTCGCGGCCGGGTACCCGCTGATCGACGTGCGGGTCACGCTGCTCGACGGCAAGGCGCACTCGGTGGACTCCTCCGACGCCGCGTTCCAGACGGCGGGCGCCCTGGCGCTGCGCGAGGCGGCGGCCGACGCCACGATCCATCTCCTCGAACCGGTGGCCGAGGTCCAGGTGCTCGTGAGCGACGACTTCGTGGGCGCGGTGATGAGCGACCTGTCCGGGCGGCGCGGGCGCGTCGTCGGCACCGAGCAGGCGCCGGGCGGCCGGACCCTCGTACGGGCCGAGGTGCCGGAGATCGAGATCGGGCGCTACGCCGTCGATCTGCGCTCCCTGTCGCACGGCACGGCGCAGTTCAGCCGCAGCTACGCCCGGCACGAGCCGATGCCGGCCCACATCGGGGAGCGGATCAGGGAACAGGCCGCGGACACGGCCTAGTTGGGGTGCCGCGCGAGGTCGTGCGCCCCCGTGCCCCCGGTGCGGCGACCGGCGTCCGGCTTGCCGGGACGGATGTCGGTGGCGGCCGTTACGCTGGTCGAAGATCAGTCGGATCAGTCGGATCAGGACGATCAGCTGATCAACAGGTGTGCGGGGCAAGGAAGTCGGGAAGAGCCGCAGCAGCAGCGACGTGCGGTGCGAGACGTGCGGTGATGGGGGCGGCAGTGGCGGACGACGCGTTCGATTTCAGGCCGGGGGCACAGGTCCCCCTGCAGGGTTCGGCGGGGCAGACCGCGGCGACGTTCGCCATCGCCTCGGCCGCGTACCGGGACGACCCGGCCGCGAAGATCGAGGACGCGAACAACGAGTGGCACAAGTCCGAGGTGAAGAAGGGCGTCTGGTCGCTGTTCGCGCCGAACCTGGGTGAGGCGTTCTCGCGCGCGGTGCAGGTCCGGATGCTCGGCGGCGGGCGCAAGCCGCTCATCCAGTCCTTCGGCACGGAGCCGCAGGTCGTCGTGGAGCACTGCCTCGCGGCGACCCGGATCCGCCGTCAGCGGGACGCGCTGCTGACCCTGATCACCGTGCTGTTCGGCCTCGTGTTCCTGCCCGGGTTCGTGCTGTGGCTGATCGCCTTCCAGCTCCGCCGTACGAGCAACAACAAGGTGGCGGCCGCCGAGAAGGCCACCCAGGACGCCGCGGCCGGGGCGCCGAAGACCGAGGCGCGGAACAAGGAGCGCAAGGTCCGCGGCACGGCGGCCCTGACGACGGCCCTGATGGCGATCGTCGGGGTGGCCGTCGTCATCGTGCTGCTCAAGCTGCCGTTCGCCGGCGGCTGGGCCTGGTACCTGCGCGCCTCCTTCGTGGTGCCCGTCGTCGGCGGGCTGTGGGCGCGCCAGGTCTGCGAGCGCACGGCGAAGGACCTGCGCGAGCGGTGGGACGCGCTGCTCTCCGGCGGCGGCATCGGCGCGAAGATCCCCGAGGCGGTTCCGGGCAGCCCCGGCGAGACCGCGGCGGAGCAGCTGCGCCAGGGCCTGGCCCGCCTCTCCGCGGAGCAGCAGTCGAACGCGGTGTTCTACGCCGGCCCGAAGGGCATCCTCGGCATGGGCACCCGCTGGGGCAGCTGGCAGCTGGCCGAGGAGCTGGTCTCGGCCGACCCCGACAAGGAGATCCACCCGTTCCGCAGCTGGGACGTGGTCCGCGCGATCCACGACCAGCTGAAGCTCCTGGAGCGCAAGACGCTGCACACGGGCGGCTTCCCGCGCCCCTCGGTCGAGCACTGGATCGTGACCCCGATCGGGGAGAACGCGAAGGGCGTGTCCCGCCCCACCGGTGCGGACGTGGACGCGTACCGGATCAAGCCGCACGAGATACAGCGGATCTGCAACGAGCAGCAGTTCGGCAGCGGCGACCGCCACTATCTGGGCGTCCAGTTCACGCTGTGGGACGGCCAGTTGGTCATCACCATGCTGATCACGGTGACGGTCCTGCACGAGACGCTGCGCATCGAGGTGACGGGCCACGCGCTGGGCCCGGTGAACTCGCTGTTCACCTCGAAGCCCGAGCCGAAGACCAAGGAGATCGCCAAGTCGGTGCGGTTCTGGGAGACGACCACGAAGACGCTGCCGCTGATCGACGCGGACGAGGTCGTCCGGATAGCGGTCCGTGCCCCGCTCACCTGGTACCCGCCGCTGCTCGACTACCTGGGCGGCAAGCTGGCGCTGCCCGAGCCGTTCGGCCTGCGGCACGCCTGGGCGGACCAGCCGTGGCGGCACCGCTTCATGGCGGACGACGCGCTGCGCACGGCGACGCCGGTGCTGCGCGTCGTGCACGCGGCGGCCTTCAAGGTCCTCAAGGAGCACGGCGTGGACACGGAGAAGTTCGGGAACCGCTCGGGGGTGCTCAGCGGCCTGGTGCAGGACCCGTCGCCGCGGAAGGCCGACGTCTACGACGCGTAGCCTCCGCGGCGCGCGGGATCGGCGGAGGGGCGGGTCAGGCGGTCGGCCAGGCCTTCGCCAGCGCCGTGCGCGTGTCCGCGAGGAGCTGCGGCAGCACCTTGGTGTGGCCGACGACCGGCATGAAGTTCGTGTCGCCGCCCCAGCGCGGGACGATGTGCTGGTGCAGGTGGGCTGCGATGCCGGCGCCGGCGACCGCGCCCTGGTTCATGCCGATGTTGAAGCCGTGCGCGCCGGACGCGGCACGCAGCGCGGTCATCGCCCGCTTGGTGAAGTCGGCGAGCTCGACGGTCTCGGCGGCGTCGAGGTCGGTGTAGTCGGCGACGTGCCGGTAGGGCAGCACCATCATGTGCCCGCCGTTGTACGGGTACAGGTTGAGGATCGCGAAGACGTGCTCGCCGCGCGCCACGATGAGGGCGTCCTCGTCGCTCTTGCCGGGAGCCGCGCAGAAGGGACAGCCGTCGTCGGCCCCGGGGCCGGTCGGTTTGCCCTCGCCCTGGATGTACGCGATGCGGTGCGGGGTCCACAGACGCCCGAATCCGTCCGGCTCTCCCACAGGACCGATCTGCTGCTCCGGCTCACTCGTCATGCTGTGCAGCATATGGCGTGACCTCGGCGGGGCGTGTCGCCGGGGCCCGTCCCGGGCCCGCGCGCGCGATGCTGTGCGGATGACCGACAGCGCCCTCACCCGCTGGGAGCGACGCACCGCCGGCGTCCTCGCCGCGGCGTCCCTGCTCTTCCTCGCCTCGTACGCGGTCCTGGTGCTCGGCCCGGGGCTGCCCGGGGCCGTGCGCGATCTGTGTCTGGCGGTGACCTGCGCGGCGTGGGCGCTCTTCGCCGCGGACTACGTGGTGCGGCGGCGGCTCAGCGGTCAGCGCTGGCCGCGCTTCGTCCGGACGCACTGGCTGGACACCCTGGTCCTGCTGCTGCCGCTGCTGCGCCCGGTCCGCATCGTGCAGGCCTACGAGCGGGTGAAGCGCCGGCACGGCCGACCCCGGTTCGCGCTGCACGCGCGCGTGATGCTGTACGCGGGAATGTCGACGCTGCTGCTCGGCTTCGCCGCGTCGCTCGCCGTCTACCAGCAGGAACGCGACGCACCGGGCGCGACGATCCAGACGTTCGGCGACTCGGTGTGGTGGGCGTGCACGACGGTGTCGGGCGTCGGCTACGGGGACATGACGCCGGTGACGCCGGTAGGCCGGCTCGTCGCGGTGGGCCTGATGGGCTGCGGGCTCGCGCTGCTCGGCGCGGTCGTCGGCTCGTTCTCGTCCTGGCTGCTCCAGGTGTTCGCGCGGGAGGACGAGAACGGCGGGAGTGCGGGCGAGAACGGCGAAAGGCCCCCGGGAAACTTCCCGGGGGCCTTCGACGGCAAGGGCTGAGCGTCAGACCTGCGCGCGCTCCTCGACGACCTTCACGATCTTCGCGATGGCCTCGTCGACCGGGATGCCGTTCTCCTGCGAGCCGTCGCGGTAGCGGAAGGACACCGAGCCGGCGCTCATGTCCTCGTCACCCGCGATGACCATGAAGGGCACCTTGGCCTTCTGCTGGTTGCGGATCTTCTTCTGCATGCGGTCCGAGGACGAGTCGACCTCGACCCGCAGGCCCTGGGCGCGCGCCTTCTCGGCGAATTCCTCCAGGTACGGGACGTGGGCGTCGCCGATCGGGATGCCGACGGCCTGCACGGGCGCGAGCCAGGCCGGGAAGGCACCCGCGTAGTGCTCCAGGAGCACGCCGAAGAACCGCTCGATCGAGCCGAACAGGGCACGGTGCAGCATGACGGGCTGCTGGCGGGAGCCGTCCGCGGCCGTGTACTCGAGGCCGAACCGCTTGGGCTGGTTGAAGTCGACCTGGAGGGTCGACATCTGCCAGGAGCGGCCGATCGCGTCCTTGACCTGGACGGAGATCTTCGGGCCGTAGTAGGCGGCGCCGCCCGGGTCGGCGACCAGCGGCAGGTTCTGCTTCTCGGCGGCCAGACGCAGCGCCTCGGTGGCCTCGGCCCAGTCCTCGTCGGTACCGATGAACTTGTCGGAGTCGTCGCGGGTGGACAGCTCCAGCTCGAACTCGGTCAGGCCGTAGTCGCGCAGCAGGTCGAGCACGAAGGTGAGGAGCTTGTCGAGCTCCTCCGGCATCTGCTCCTTGGTGCAGTAGATGTGCGAGTCGTCCTGCGTGAAGCCGCGCGAGCGGGTCAGGCCGTGCACGACGCCCGACTTCTCGTAGCGGTACACGGTGCCGAACTCGAACAGGCGCAGGGGCAGTTCACGGTAGGAACGGCCGCGCGACTTGAAGATCAGGTTGTGCATCGGGCAGTTCATCGCCTTGAGGCGGTAGTTCTGCTCGTCGAACTGGATGGGCGGGAACATGCCCTCCGCGTAGTGCGGCAGGTGGCCCGAGGTCTCGAAGAGGTGCTCCTTCGAGATGTGCGGGGTGTTCACGAACTCGTAGCCGGAGGCCTCGTGGCGGCGCCGCGAGTAGTCCTCCATGACCTTGCGGATCACGCCGCCCTTGGGGTGGAACACCGCGAGGCCCGGGCCGAGCTCCTCCGGGAAGGAGAACAGGTCGAGCTCGGCGCCCAGCTTGCGGTGGTCGCGCTTCTCGGCCTCGGCGAGGAACTCCAGGTAGCCCTTGAGCTCGTCCTTCGACGGCCAGGCGGTGCCGTAGATGCGCTGGAGCTGCGGGTTCTTCTCGCTGCCGCGCCAGTAGGCGGCGGCCGAGCGCATCAGCTTGAACGCGGGGATGACGCGGGTGCTGGGCAGGTGGGGACCGCGGCAGAGGTCCTTCCAGCACAGCTCGCCGGTCTTGGCGTCGAGGTTGTCGTAGATGGTCAGCTCGCCGGAGCCCACCTCGGCGTCGGCACCGTCGGCGGCCTGCGCCGCGTTGCCCTTCAGGCCGATGAGTTCGAGCTTGTACGGCTCGTCGGCGAGCTCGACGCGGGCGTCCTCGTCGGTGGTGACGCGGCGGGAGAACTTCTGGCCCCGCTTCTGGATCTCCTGCATCTTCTTCTCGATGCGCTTGAGGTCCTCGGGGGTGAACGGCTCCTTGACGTCGAAGTCGTAGTAGAAGCCGTCCTTGATGGGCGGGCCGATGCCGAGCTTGGCCTCGGGGAAGATCTCCTGCACGGCCTGCGCCATCACGTGCGCGGTGGAGTGGCGCAGGATGTTCAGACCGTCCTCGGAGGTGATCTCGACGGGCTCGATCTCCTCACCGTCCTGGACGGCGTACGCGAGGTCCTTGAGCTCACCGGCGACCCGGGCCGCGACGACGCTGCGCTCGCCGGGGAAGAGCTCGGCGGCCGTGGTACCCGTGGTCACCACGCGTTCTTCCCGCTCGGAATCGCGTTGGATGATCACACGGACGTCAGACACCGGTCTCTCCTACCTGAAGACGAAACGCCGCGCCATTACCTGTGACGCGCGCAAGGCCGATCGTACCGAGTCACCGGGACCGCTCGCGAAACGGTTGACCGTGCGCACCGGCGGAGGCGCCCCTAGCGTGGGCGCATGGCCCTGGAATGGAACGCGCTGCTGGCCGACCAGCTCGACTGGCACTGGCGGCACCAGCTGCGCCGGCGCCTGGCCGGGCTCACCGACGACGAGTACTTCTGGGAGCCCGTGCCGGACCCCGAGGGCGTGTGGAGCGTGCGCCCGCGCGGCACCGGCACCGCCCCCGTGCGGGCGGGTTCCGGCGACTTCACGATCGACTTCGCGTATCCGGAGCCGGTCCCGGCGCCCGTGACGACGATCGCCTGGCGCCTCGGCCACATCCTGGTGGGCGTCCTGGGCGCCCGCGTCGCCTCCCACTTCGGCGGTCCCCCGGTGGACTACCTGACGTACGCGTATCCGGGGACGGCGGCGGAGGCGCTCGACCGCCTGGACGCGTCCTACGCGCGCTGGACGACGGGCGTGCGCGGCCTGGACGCGGCGGACCTGGAGCAGCCGTGCGGCCCGGCCGAGGGCCCGTTCGCGAAGGAGCCGATGGCGACGCTCGTCCTGCACATCCAGCGCGAGATGATCCACCACGGCGCGGAGATCGCCCTGCTCAGGGACCTGTACGCGCACACGCCGCAGCCTTCCTAGGTTCCTAGGGCTCGTCCCCTCCGGCGCAGGCCTCCTCGAAGAAGTCGAGGTTCTCCTGGAGCGCCTTCATGAGCCGGTCCCGCTCGGCCTCCTCCACCTGTACGGGGACGACGCCGGCGGCGCCGGTCAGCCGGCGGAAGCCGCCCCGGCTCTCCAGCCTTCCGTGCACCCGGATCGGCAGTCCGACGAGGTGGGCGTGCCCGGCGATCCGGTACGCCTCCTCGTCGAGCGTCATCCGGATGTGGGGCACCTCGGCGCCGGCGATGACGTGCAGCCGTACGGTGCCCTCGCCGCGGGGCCCGGTGCGGCGCATGCGGACGACGGTGCCGGTGACGCGGACGAAGACGGCGGGTTCGGCGTGCAGGTAGCGGGCGGAGGCGGCGCGCAGCACGTCGAGGTCGCCGGGCGAGAACTCGACGGGGTCGTCGCCGTCGGTGCACTCGGCGGGGACCCCGGCGGCGGGTGACCAGGCGACACCGACCCGGGCGCCCTCGGTGCCGCGGACCAACGCGACGAGCGCCTCGGTGAGTTCGTGGCTGACGCCGGCCTCGACGGCGCCGTCGAAGGCGTCCATACCGCCGGTCGCGCGCCGGTAGTCGATGGCCTCGCGCACCGCGTACAGCGCCTGGTGCAGGCGGACGGCGAGGGTGCGGCCGGTGTCGACGGGGACGAAGGCGGTGAGCCGGCGGCCACCGGGCGCGGACTGGACGAGGACGGGTTCGAGCGCCGCGGCGGCGGGCCTGCGGTGCCGGGCGCCGTAGTAGCCGGCACGTCCGCGGGCGGCGAGCGCCCCGGCGAGCAGCATCCGGCGGGCGGCGGCGCGCAGGTGTTCCTCGGCGGTCCAGGACGGGGCGTCGACGGCGGCGCGGGGCACGTCGCGCCACCAGCGGATCTCGTCGCTGGGGACGGCGAGGGCGACGAGGACCTCGCGGGCGGCGGGGGTGCCGCTGCGTTCGAGGGCGTCGAGGGCCTCGCCGAGCAGGTCCTCGCTGTCGGGGAAGGCGCGGCTCTCGGGGACGAGGAGGCTGGCGCCGGGTCCGGTGCCGGCCAGGGTCCAGCGGGCGTAGCGTCCGGCGGCGCCGCCGCGCCGCTGCCAGCCGTGCCGGTCGAGGAGGGCGCCGAGCACGGTGGGGTCGACGCGGCCCGGGTCGGGTCCGGCGAGTTCGGCGGGGTCGACGGGGTGGGCGCGGGCGACGCCGAGGAAGCGTACGGGTTCGTCGGTCGGGCGGTGCTGCATGTCGTGGCTCCCTTCGGGGCCCGCGGGCCGACCGCGCCGGTCGGTCAGGGGCGGCCGCCCCGGCCGACGCGCGTCATGATCTCGCAGAGCGCGCGGTCGTCGAAGATGCGCGCGGTCGGGACGCGCACCGTGGTCCTGCGCCGGCCGGTGACCGGGTGTCCGGCGAGGTTGGTCCAGTAGCAGCAGTGCCGCAGGTCGAGGGCGTCGTGACCGGCCCGCAGCCAGTCGTCCTGGGAGCGCGGCACGAGCATCACCACGAGGATCTTGTGCACGGACACGGGCGTCCGGGCGAGCTTGACCAGGTGGGCGTTGTCGAGGGTGAAGGAGAAGGCGGGGCCGGGTGGGTGCGGCGGGATCTGGTACGTCGCTTTCAACTGCACCTTGATGGTGACCTCGTCGTCGACCGTGTGCCCGGGGGCGCTGTGGCTGACGTGCCAGTCGATGCCGTTGTCGGGAAAGGGCTGCGAGAGCGAGCATCCGGCGGCCGCCGCCACGGCGTGGAGATAGCCGACCTGCAAGGTCTCCATGCAGGCGGTGGTGGCGAGTGAGCCGCGCGGCGGTGCGTTCCGCTCGGGCAGCAGCCCGCCCTGTTCGGGCTGCGCGAGCGCCATGGTCCAACTGACCTTCCGGAAGTGGGGTGGTCCCGGGCGGGGACCGGGCATGTGCGGGCACGGGTCGACGGCACGCCGCTGAACTGCCATGACTCGTACCTGTGTTGTCACCGCTCGGCGTACGACGCAAACGGCCCGGGTATCACCGAAGCGGGCAGGGGGCGACGACGGACGGGACGTCAGCTGCCGCGCGGGAACGAGGAGTTGCATCGACATGACGCACTGGTACGAGGGACCTCTCGCGGCGTTCGACACCGAGACGACGGGTGTGGACGTGGAGACCGATCGGATCGTGTCGGCCGCGCTCGTGGTGCAGGACGCGCCGGGCACGCGGCCGCGGGTGACGCGCTGGCTGGTGAATCCGGGGGTGCCGGTGCCGCCGGGCGCGACGGAGGTGCACGGTCTGACCGACGATCATCTGCGGCGCAACGGGCGCTGGCCCGCGCCGGTCATGGAGGAGGTGGGCCGGGAGCTGGCGGAGCAGGCGACGGCGGGGCGTCCGCTGGTGGTGATGAACGCGCCGTTCGATCTGACGCTCCTGGACCGCGAGTTGCGGCGCCACCGCGCGTCGTCGCTGGCCCGCTATCTGGACACCGCGCCGCTTCTCGTCCTGGACCCGCGGGTCCTGGACAAGCACCTGGACCGCTACCGCAAGGGCCGTCGCACGCTGACGGACCTGTGCGCGCACTACGAGGTGGAGCTGGCGGAGGCGCACGACGCGGCGGCGGACGCGCTGGCGGCGCTCGACGTGGTCCGCGCGGTGGGCCGCCGCTTCGCGACGCGGCTGGACCGGCTGTCCGCCGCCGAGCTGCACACGCTGCAGGCGGTGTGGCACGCGGCGCAGGCGCGCGGCCTGCAGGCCTGGTTCGCCCGCAGCGGCACTCCGGAGGCGGTGGACCCGGCGTGGCCGCTGCGGCCGGAACTCCCCGCGGCGGCATGAGAGCGAGCACCCGGGACGGACTCGGTCACGGGCTCACCGGAAGGTCTCACCGCGCGCCCGGCCCTGACGCCGGCGAGCGGGATCCGGCCGTGTCCGAGCGCCCGACGGTCCGGCGTCCGCCGTGAGCACGGGCGCCGGAGCGTCGGAGGGTTCACCAGGAGCCGCCGCCCCCTCCCCCGGCGCCGCCGCCGACACCGCCGGAGGACGATCCGCCGCCCGAGCCGCCGCCGCTCGAACCGCCGGAGGACGGCGGGCTCATGGCGGAGACGACGGCGGCGGCGAGCAGGATCTCGGTGAAGCCGAGGGTGGAGGGCCGGCGGACGGTGACCGGCTCGGGGGCCGTCGTGGCGGTGACGGCCCGCTCCCAGGCGTCCTCGACGCCGAGGGCCACGGCCCAGGCCGTGTACAGGTCAGTCCGCCGTTGGTCGAGCGGTTCGCCGGGGCAGGCGGCGGGGTCGGCCAGATAGCGGCGGAAGGCCTCGACCTCCAGCCAGCGCGCCGAGCCGAGCGGTGTGCGCCGCTCCAGCTCCCAGAGCCTGACGAGGGCGGCGACGGAGGTGCCGGACAGGACCGCGGCGACGATCACGAGGACCGTCCCGGCGGCGATCCTGCGGCCTTCGAGCGCTCCCCCGGTGACGGCGAGGACGAGGCCGAGCATGCCGGCGATCAGACAGGCGGTCACGGCGCGCGGGGCGGCCCGGAAGCTCGCGGTCTCCCAGAGCCCGCTGTTCTTGCGCCAGACGTCGAGCTTCCAGGTGAGGTCGTCCCACCCCTTCTTGAACCAGGGGTCGCGGGCGCCGAGCGCCATCCCGGTCCGACCGGAGAACATCATGTCGAGGACGTCTCGGATCTCGCGGTTCGCGGGGAGCACGGGCTCCTCCGGCCGGCGCAGGACCGGTTGCCGGTCGTCGCCCTCGATGGTCAGGCGGCCCTCGGCGGCGGCGTTCAGCAGCCAGGCGACCTTGTGCCGGTCCTCGATCGTCTCGGAGTACAGAACGCCGCCCTGCGCCGGCGTCAGATCCTGTGGCGGTGCGGACGAGGGGGCGACGGTGCCGGCCAGCCGTCCGATCTCGACGCGCCGCCCGCCGTCCTCCCCGAGCCGGTCCCGCCCGGCCCGGCGCAGCACGACGACGGTGAGCAGGGCGCAGCCGAGCGCGACGGCCAGGAAGATCCAGGCGTCGCGCAGCGGTTGCGGAAGGGTGGTGCCGACGGCCCGGCCCACGGGCGCGGGCGGCAGGGCGGCCTCGCGGTCGGTCTCGGCGCGCCCCGTGCCGGCGTAGAGGGTGAGGCCCTCGTGGCCGGTGAGCCGGTCGTGGCGGACGACGAGATGCCCGGGCCCGGCCTGCCGGACGGCGCACGGCCTGCCGTGGTCCCAACTGCCGTACACGCAGCGCGGCCGGGTCAGTCCGCGCGGGTCGACGACGTGGATCTCCACGCGCGCCCGGTCGACCTGCCAGCCGGTACCGACCGCGTCCCAGGCGAGCTTGCCGCCTTTGACCACCTCGGGAACGGTGTACGTGATCCGGTAGCGGTGCACGCCGCCGACGGTGCGGTCGGGGTCGCCGACCTTGAGCCGGTCCGCGTAGCCGCTGCGTCCGTGCACGTCGCGGTACTTGTCGCCGAGGGTGGATTCGAAGGGCACCCGGTGCCCGTCCATGGTGGCGCGGACGTCGGAATCGTAGAAGTCGGCGTCGGGCACGTCACGGTAGATGCCGTGCGTGAAGCCGGAGTGGCCGAAGTCGTAGTCGATGACCTCGGTGATGTGGGCGCTGCCGTCGGCGCGGATCTCGGCGCCGACCCACATCGCGGTGACCCGTTCCTTGTTGGCGAAGAGCTGTGCCACCGCGACGGCTCCGGCGAAGACCGCCAGCGTGATGCCGATCGCGATCCACCCGCGCAGTCTCCGTCTTCGTCCGCTTCTGCTCCCAGTTGCCAAGACGCCCCCCTCAGAACGTGTGTTGACATCAGAAAAGCCGGCCTGCGTAGTGCAGACCGGCTTTCTCCGGGTGGGCGATACTGGGTTCGAACCAGTGACCTCTTCGGTGTGAACGAAGCGCTCTCCCACTGAGCTAATCGCCCGGGAACGGGTTGAACCATACAGGTCTGCGCGGGGTGTGTTCAAACCGGTTGGAGCAGCGCGGTCAGCCCGCGCCGTCCGCCGCGCATCATCCAGGCGTGGTTGGCGCGGAAGACGGGCCGGGCGGGCAGCGCGAGCCGGCGCATCAGCGGGCGCCGGACCTCGACCTCCTGGTCGTAGTCGGCGCGGGTGCCGCCGCCCGGGGCGAGGCTCAGCGTCCAGCGGGCCCAGCCCTCCAAGTCGCCGCTCATGCCGATCTCCAGGACCCCGGCGGCCGGATCCCGGCGCCGCTCGCGCGCGGTGACCATGAGCGCGTAGGGGAGGAAGGAGCGGAAGACGGCGGTGCCGCTGGTCTCGTCGAGCGGGGTGACGGAGCGGACCTGGGGCCACCAGCCGGGGTACTCCTCGGCTCGCTCCAGGACGGCGAAGACGGCGGCGGGGGGTGCGGGCAGGTTCCAGACGCTGTGGAAGCGGTAGTGGCTCCAGGCATGGCGCGGCGGCATGGAGGGAGTCTGCCCGGGGCGGGGCGCCTTGTCCCCGACCTGACCGCAGGTCAGCGGTGCGTCGCGGATCTTGTGCGCGGTCAGATCGCGGGCGCCGGGGGCGCCTTGGGATCACCGGAGTGCTCGCGCTTGTCGTACTTGCGCGGAAATGTGACGGCGTATTGGAAATGAGGTGCCGGATTTCTGATGGATTCAGTCGAAGAATTCAGACATCATCCTGAACTCGGTTCAAGAAGGCGGACCGAGAAGATCGCGGAGCCCGTCACCGGTGATCGAAAACGCCGAAGGCCCCGGAGACTCGATGTCTCCGGGGCCTTCGGTCCGGGTGGGCGATACTGGGTTCGAACCAGTGACCTCTTCGGTGTGAACGAAGCGCTCTCCCACTGAGCTAATCGCCCGGGCGCAGGAAGAACATTACCCCATGTCAGCGGGTGCCTGGGACCACCCCGCGCCGCCTGCGGTCACTGCTTGATGTTCCACGGCATCTCGAGGCCGAACTTCCACACGTAGATCCCGCCGAGCACCACGATGATCACCAGCCCGATGGTCGTCAGGATGATGTTCCGCCGGCGCACCTTGGGATCGAGGGCGCGCTGCGCCGCCTCTGTGACCTTGCGCTTCGTCCAGCGCAGGACCAACTGCGCCCAGACGAACTCGGTCGCCCAGATCGCCATGCCGCCGAAGATCACGAGCCAGCCGGGTCCCGGCAGCGGCAGCATGATGATGCCCGCGACGACGACCGCGAGGCCGACGACGAAGACGCCGACCTGCCAGCTGAGGTGCAGGGCCCGGCGGGCCCGGACGAACTCCGGCGCCCGCGAGCCGAGAGGTTTCTCCTCGGCCTTGGACGCCTCTGTCTCGGCTCCGGAGGCCGCGTCGGCCGCCTCGTCACTCCCCGTATTCATGGTCCCAAACCTACCGGACCCGATCTCGTCACCGGAATGGCTGTTCCCGAACAAGAAAGACTCGGCCGTACGAGCTACGTAAAGACTCCCAAAACACTCAGAGGGGTTTACAACGGCATCGTAGGTGGCATGTCGATTTCGCCGACGTGCGAATCCCCGAGCGCACACTGAGCGAA
Source organism: Streptomyces sp. NPDC025806 (assembly GCF_055558275.1). Taxonomy (NCBI): domain Bacteria; kingdom Bacillati; phylum Actinomycetota; class Actinomycetes; order Kitasatosporales; family Streptomycetaceae; genus Streptomyces; species Streptomyces sp. NPDC025806. The sequence continues at coordinate 106,093 of NZ_JBVHMU010000013.1, forward strand.
AGGCCCTGGCGCTTATGAACACCACGGTCAGCTGCGAGCTGCACCTGCGCCTCGTTGTGTCGAGCGAGTCCTCACTGCCTGTACCCGCAGGACTGCGGTATGACACGGCCGATCCGTATGCCGTGCACGCCACCTTCCACACCGGAGCCGAGGAGACGGTCGAGTGGGTGTTCGCCCGCGACCTCCTCGCCGAAGGCCTCCACCGGCCGACCGGCACCGGAGACGTCCGAGTCTGGCCGTCCCGCAGCCACGGTCAGGGGGTCGTCTGCATCGCCCTGAGCTCTCCTGAGGGCGAGGCTCTGCTCGAGGCCCCGGCGCGGGCCCTGGAGTCCTTCCTCAAGCGGACGGACGCCGCCGTGCCACCCGGCACGGAGCACCGCCATTTCGATCTCGACCAGGAGCTGTCGCACATCCTCGCGGAGAACTGAACCACCGCGGACCAGGACCCACGCCGACCAGGACCAGACCGGCGTGAGCAGTGCGAGAGCGTGCCGTGGCGTCCGACTCGGGGAGACGCCGCGGACCCGGACGGGACCCGCAGGACAACCGCATACGGCATACACCGGCGCCGTCGCCGTGGATCTCCCACGTCGACGGCGCCGATGCGTTCCCTGAATCCCCCCGTGACCTTCAGGCGCTAGGCTCTGCCGGCATCGGCGGGCGCAGGCCCGACCTCCAGGCCAGGGAGCGAATCGTGCTGATCACCCACGACACCCGGTGCGCGCTCGACGCCGTCGTCGCTCTGGTGAACACCGCACCGGACCGTGTACAGGACAGCGGCACCGACGGTGACGCCGGCGGCGCCACGACACCGGACACTCTCGCGACCGTGCCCGCTCTGGCAGATTTCGTAGAAAAGTATGAAATCAGTGATGTGGGTGTGCTCGGTGAGGACGACCTGGCCGCGGTGCGTGCGGTGCGTGACCGTTTCGCCGAGGTGTTCGCGGCGCCGGATCCGCACAGCGCGGCGTCGTTGATCAACGAACTGGTGGCCGCCGCGGGCACCACGCCCCGGCTGACGGACCACGACGGCTACGACTGGCACGTGCACTACTTCGCGCCGGGCGCCTCGGTCGCGGACCACCTGGCGGCGGACTGCGGCATGGCCCTCGCGTTCTTCGTGGTCGCCGGGGAGCAGGAGCGGCTGCGGCGGTGCGAGGCGCCGGACTGCCGGCACGCGTTCGTGGACCTGTCCCGCAACCGCTCGCGCCGCTACTGCGACAGCCGTACGTGCGGGAACCGGCTGCACGTGGCCGCGTACCGGGCCCGCCGCAAGGAAGCCGCCGCGGGCTGAACCGGGCCGGAGCGGGACCCGGGGTTCACAGCAGCAGGAGATCGTGCAGCGCCGCCATCAGGAGCAGACAGCCGATGACCCCGAGAAAGATCATCAGGGGCGGCTGGGAGAGCGCGAAGAGGCAGCCGCGCTGCGCTTCGGGGTTCCCGGGGGCGGGCGGCGGCACGGTGGCCGGGCCCTTCTCTGCGGCCGGCTGGTCGTGCAGCCGTGGTGTGTCCAGCATCTCGCGGTGATGATGACCCGGCCGGACCACCCCGTGAGACCAACACGCCCGGATGCGGGGGCGGTTCGCCTGATCCCGTGAGCCGCGCGGCCCGCCCGCGCGAAAAGTCCAGCGGCTCTCGTACGCGCGTCCATGGGCGCGGGCGCCGGCGCGGCCCCAGACTCGGTCGTCCGGCGCGGCCCGAGCCGTGCCGGTGACGTCCATCGCGTACGAGGGAGTACCGCATGTCGACAGCACAGGACGGGCGTGGGGCGGAGGCCGGATCACCGTCCCGCAGACGGGTGTTGGGGGTCGTCGGGGCCGGGATGGCCGCGGGTCTGGTGGCGGGCGCGGTCGCGCAGCCGGCGGTGGCCGCGGCCGGCGGGTGGCGCACGGTCCCGCACCACGGGCTGCGGCCCGACGATCCGGACGGACGGGCGCCCCTGGCCAATCCGCGGCGCGGGTTCCGCTACGAGATGTCGTACAACGCCATCGATCTGACGAGCCCCTGGGACAACGAGGCCGACCACTCCCCCGATGTGACCCAGACCCTGGAGACGCTGGAGCGCGAGTACGGTCCGGGGGCGAATCTGACCCAGCTGTACTTCTACCTCTGGGACTTCGCGACGCGGGAGATACCGCAGAGCGCGCTCGACAACATCGAGAGCGTGCTGCGCGGACTGCGTGCCAAGGGGTTCGCCGCGGTGCTCCGGTTCGCGTACGACGACGGGGTGCGGGCGGGCCAGAAGTACACGGTGCAGGACATCCAGCGGCACATCGGGCAGCTGGCGCCGATCGTGGCGCGCAACAGCGATGTCGTGGCGGTGTGGCAGGCCGGGTTCCTGGGCGCCTGGGGCGAGTGGCACGGCAGTTACTACCAGCACGAGAACTATCCGGACGCGGTCACGGCGATCATGACCTCGCTGGTGGCGGCGCTGCCGCCGGGGATGCACACCCAGGTCCGGTACGCCGAGAAGCGGGACATGATCACGAACCGGGCGATCCTGGACCGGGTCGGGTTCCACAACGACTACATCACCCTCGGCGAGGGGCTGTGGGACTACTACGTGCCGGACAACCCGGGCTGGCCGCGCTATCTGGAGGTCGGGCCGACGCACGCGATGGACGGCGAGATGCCCTGGGACAAGGGACAGAGCGCCGACCCGTACGCGTGGAGCACGGTCATCCCGGGGGTCGCGGCGGCGCGCAGGCTGCAGACGCTGCGCTGGGACAGCCTGTCGCTCGTGCACAACGCGACGGTGACGGTGCCCGGCTGGAAGGCGGCCGCACTGACGGAGGCACAGGTGCGGGAGGCGCTGCTGCCGGTGTCGGACGGGTACTTCCGGGACCGCGACGGGCAGGCGGTGGCGCGTACGCAGTTCGAGTATCTGCGCGATCACCTCGGCTACCGGATCGAGGTACGCCGGGCGCGGACCTCGGTGCGCTCGGGCCGGCTGGAGGTGGAGGTGGACCTGGTGAACCGCGGCTTCGCGGCGCCGAAGGAGCCGCGCCCGGTGCGGCTGGTGCTGCTGGACGACGCGGGGCGCGTGGTGGCGGACGCGGACAGCGGCGCGGACTGGCGGAGCTGGCAGCCGCAGGGCAGGTCCGAGACGGACGACGACCACACGGGTCCGGCCACGTACACGGTCCGGGGTTCGCTGCCGCTGGGCGGTGGGGCGACGCGGCTGGGTCTGGCGCTGCCCGATCCGCGCTTCCCCGGACGGGGCCGGGCGGTGCGGTGCGCGAACGCGAGCGTGCGCTGGGTGAACGGGGTGAACGTGCTCGCGTCGCTCTGACCTCTCCCGTACCGGGGCAGAGGGTGAAGCACGGCGTCCGGCGGGGCCCGGGCGTCAGATGCCGTGCTTCTTCAGGATGGCCTCGATGTCGCTGAAGTCCTCGCCCCCGGCGGCCTTGCCCTGCTGCTTCGTACGGGCGGCCGGCGTCGGCTGAGCCCCCGTGCCCAGCGAGGGGGCCGACGCGGCGGGGGCGACGGCCTCGCGCCGCGCGGCCTCGGCGGCCTTGCGTTCCTTGCGGGTGCCGCCGGAGCGGCGCTCGATCGCGCGAGTGCTCATGAACAGCAGCCAGGCGGCGCCGAGCACACCGAAGCCCGCCCAGGCGGTCGGGCTGAAGGCGGTGTCCACGACCCATGCGACCGCGCCGGTCATCACCAGGCCCAGCGGGACCAGGGAGTACGCGGCGAGCCGGGCCGCGGCGAGGAAGCGCTTCCGGTAGGCGGTGACCGCGGCGATGCCCAGGCCCGCCACGGCGACGGCGGAGCAGACGGTCTCGGCAATCATCCGGTCCTCCTGGGCTCGGGCGTGCGGGACGGCACCGGGGCGGTTTCGTCCCTTCCATCCTGCACCGCCGAGGCCCGTTCGGGCCACGGTGCGAGGCGACCTCGGGCAGATCTCCGGGTCATCTCGGGGTCGGGTCTCCTCCGCAGGTCCAGGTTGGGCGTGCGCGAGCACTCCTGGGAGACTGGCCGCATGAACGCCCCGAACCCCATCCTCGACGTGTGGTGCGAGCTCCAGTGCCCCGACTGCCGCACCGCCCTCGCCGACGTACAGGCCCTGCGCGAGCGCTACGGCGACCGGCTCGACCTGCGCTTCCGGCACTTCCCGCTGGAGAAGCACAAGCACTCCTTCGCCGGCGCGCAGGCCGTCGAGGAGGCCTTCGAGCAGGGCCAGGGGTGGCCGTACGTGGAGGCGGTGCTCGGCCGGGTCGAGGAGTTCGACCGCCGGGGCGAGCCGTTCCTCGTCGAGGTCGCGGGTGAACTGGGCCTGGACGCCGAGGAGTTCGACACCGCGCTGATCGACGGCCGGCACATCCTGATCGTCGACGCCGACCAGGCCGAGGGCAAGGCGATCGGGGTGACCGGCACGCCGACCTACGTCATCGGCGGGGAGCGTCTCGACGGCGGTCAGAGCCAGGACGGGCTGCGGGCCCGGATCGAGGAGATCGCAGACCGGCTCCTGGCGGAGCGGGGCTGACCGTCACACGAGCGCTTTGTAGAGGTGGTACGAGGTCGTGCGGTAGCCGAGCGACTCGTACAGGCGCAGTGCCGGGGTGTTGCCCGCGAAGACATTGAGTCCGATGCGGGCGGCTCCGGCGGCGAGCGCCTGGGTCTCGGCGAGGAGCATCAGGGACCGGCCGTGGCCCTCGCCGCGGCGGTCGGCGGCCACCTCGACGTCGAAGACGAAGTAGGCCTCCTCGCGCGGGGCGAGCCACAGGGTGCCGACCCGCTCGCCGTCGTGCTCCAGGACGGAGATCCGCACGCCGGGGGTGGCGGGTCCGTCGGGCAGGTTGAGGGAGTGGTCGCGCTCGGACTTGCGGCGGGCCTCGTCGGCCGGGACGCCGCGCTCGATCCAGGTCTGCGCGTAGTCCTCCATGGAGTGGGCGAGCCAGGGCTCGTACTCGGCGTCGGTCATCGGGCGTCCCACGGTGCCCGCAGGGAGTGCGGGCGGACTCCCGGGCAGGTCCTTGACCATGCCGCGGTTGCGCTCGACGAACCCGAGGGCGGTCGCGAGCCGCAGCAGGCCGGTCTCCTCGGCGGGGACGGAGGCCTCCAGGCGGTCGCAGCCCCAGCCCCGCGCGACCTCCTCGGCTGCGAGCGCCGCGACGGTGCCGCGGCCCCGCCCCCGGTCCGCCTCGTCGATGCGCAGGTCGGTGATCTGCGCGACCGTCGGGCCGAAGACGGGGTGCGTGGCGAGGCGGAGCGTGCCGACGGGCCGGCTGTTCACACACACCGCGTACCCGCGTGAGCGCTGTCCGTCGTCGGCCTGCTGGAGCGGCTCGGTCGGCCGCAGAGTCGTCGTCATCACGGGTGTTCTACCCGCATGCGGCCCGGGAGCGACAGCGGTTTTCCGGTGACGGCGCCGGGCCGGTCACGGGTCCAGGTCGTCCGCGGCGCGCTCGTCCCAGATCCGCATGGCCTTGGCGGTGACCGGTCCCGGGGCCTCGCCGAGGGCGCGGTCGTCGACGCGGTGGACGGCCTGGATGTCGCGCAGGGACGAGGTCAGGAAGATCTCGTCGGCCTCGTTCAGGACCGCCAGCGGGAGGTCGGTCTCCTTCGCGCCGGTCCATTCGACGGCGAGGGCGCGGGTGATGCCGGCGAGGCAGCCGGAGGCGACGGGCGGGGTGTGGATCTCACCGTCGAGGACGACGAACACGTTCGACCCCGTGCCTTCGCAGAGCTGTCCGACCGTGTTGGCGAACAGGGCCTCGGAGGCTCCGTGTTCATGGGCGCGGGCCAGGGCGACGACGTTCTCCGCGTAGGAGGTGGTCTTGAGGCCGGCGAGCGCGCCGCGCTCGTTGCGCGTCCAGGGGACGGTGACCGCGGAGGTGGTGTCGGGGCGCCGCTTGGTCTCGCCGAGCGCGACGACGAGGGTGGTGCCGCTCGTCCCGCGGTCGGAGCCGAGGGGCGAGAGGCCGCCGGTGTACGTGATGCGCAGCCGGCCGAGCGGCATGGGGTTGGCCTCCAGGACGGCGGCGCAGGCGCGGCGGACCTCGTCAAGGTCGGGCTCGGGCAGGCCGAGGCCGCGGGCCGAGCGGGCGAGCCGGTCGAGGTGCCGGGTCAGGGCGAACGGCCGGCCGTCGATCGTCTTGGCCGTCTCGAAGATGCCGTCGCCCACGGTCAGCCCGTGGTCGAAGACGGAGACGCGTGCCGCGTCGGTGTCCCGCAGCCCGCCGTCGAGCCAGATCTTCACGTGGTGCCTCCCAGTTGAACCGGACTAGCGGGCGTCCGCGCGTCCGTCGTGCCCGTCGTACCCGTGTGACGCTACCGCGAGCAGCCGGGACGCCTTCAGCTCGGTCTCCCGCCACTCGCCCTCGGGATCGGAGCCCCAGGTGATGCCCGCGCCGGTGCCGAAACGCAGCCGGTCGCCCTCCGTGTCCCGGTCGATCCAGAACGTACGGATCCCGACGGCCAGTTCGCCGGTGCGCCGGTCGGCGTCGACCCAGCCGATGCCGCCGCAGTAGGGGCCGCGCGGGGCGGTCTCCAGGGCGTCGATGATCCGCAGGGCGCTGGACTTGGGGGCGCCGGTGACGGAGCCGGGCGGGAAGGTGGCGGCGAACAGCTCGGGCCAGCCTGCGTCCTCGCGCAGTTCGCCGCGGACGGTGGAGACGAGGTGGACCAGTCCGGGGTGCTTCTCGACGACGCAGAGGTCGGGGACGGTGACGGTGCCGGTGGCGCAGACGCGGCCCAGGTCGTTGCGGACCAGGTCGACGATCATCACGTTCTCGGCGTAGTCCTTCTCCAGGAGGTCGGCCTCGGTGCGGCCGGTCCCCTTGATGGGTCCGGACTCGACGACGCGTCCGTCGCGGCGCAGGAACAGCTCGGGGGACGCGGTGGCGATCTCGACGCCGTGCCCGGGCAGCCGGATCGTGCCGGCGTAGGGGGCCGGGTTGCCGCGCGCGAGGAGTGCGGTGAGGGCGTCCACGTCGGCGTCGGCGGATATGGGTGCGCTCAGGACGCGGCAGAGGTTGGCCTGGTAGACCTCGCCGGTCGCGATGTGGGCGCGGACGCGGCGCACGCCGTCCGTGTACGCGGCGTGGTCGAGGGAGGACGTCCAGTCCTCGGGGGCGGGGCCGCGCCAGGCGCCGGGGCGCGGGGCGGGCACCGGTTCCCTGCGGACCTGTCCGAAGCGGGCGCAGACGAGGCGCCCCTCGAAGTCGGCGGAGACCGCCCAGAAGCCGGTGGAGTCCAGGGCGGCGGGGTCGCTGGTGACGTCGCGCAGGTCGGTGGCGACGAGCTCGCCGAAGCGGGCGAGCGGGGCAGATGAGGGGGAGCCGTGCACGCTTTCGAGTCTAGGTCGGGTGGCGGGACGGTGACCTGGGACGGAGCGTTCGGGGTCGCTCCGGTGACGGCAGCGCAGCACGCTGCGCAAACGCGTTTTGGACCTCCCCCGGGAATCCGCTAGAGTTCAACACGTCGCCGGGACGCGCAAGCGAAACGGAAAGACACGCGAACGTAGCTCAGTTGGTAGAGCGCAACCTTGCCAAGGTTGAGGTCGCCGGTTCGAACCCGGTCGTTCGCTCGGATGTGGGGGATCTTCCCGAACCCCCATAAGCTCCTGGTGGAGTGGCCGAGAGGCGAGGCAACGGCCTGCAAAGCCGTCTACACGGGTTCAAATCCCGTCTCCACCTCCATGCGCGATTAGCTCAGCGGGAGAGCGCTTCCCTGACACGGAAGAGGTCACTGGTTCAATCCCAGTATCGCGCACTGGATCTTCGGACTCCGGTTCGTATCTGATCCGTCCCGCGCGATTAGCTCAGCGGGAGAGCGCTTCCCTGACACGGAAGAGGTCACTGGTTCAATCCCAGTATCGCGCACGCAGTAACCGCACCACCTGGCATTATCCCTCGCGGCGCCTGATAGAGTCTGGCCCGTTCCCGCGCGATTAGCTCAGCGGGAGAGCGCTTCCCTGACACGGAAGAGGTCACTGGTTCAATCCCAGTATCGCGCACCAGCAAGAAGCCCCCGGTCCTCGGACCGGGGGCTTCTTCGTGCTGTGCGCCGCTCAGGAGGAGAAGAGCATCCGGCCGAAGCTGCGGTGACCGTGGTGACCGCCGTGGTGGCCGCCATGGTGACCGCCGTGGTGCGGGGCTCCCCAGGCGGGGGCCGGGGCGGCCGGGTAGGCCTGCGGGGCGGGCGGGGCCGGAGGGGCCTGCTGCTGCCACTGCGACTCGAGGCGGGTCAGCGACTCCAGCTCGCCGTAGTCCAGGAATATCCCGCGGCAACCGCTGCACTGCTCGATCTGGACGCCGTTGCGGTTGTAGGTGTGCATCGGTGCGTGACACTTCGGACACTGCATGCTCGGCTCAACTCCTCGCCGTTCGGTGTTGCTTCGCCGGAACACTTCCCGGCTTCGGTCCCCCGCACCCTACTTGGCGCCGTCCGCGCCCAACGGGGGCGGGACCGAGACCATTCGGGCACAGGTGTCGATCACCGCCTCCTCCACCTCGTCGAGGTCACGGCCCGCGGCGACGGCCTTGGTCACGGCCAGGGCCGCGGTCTGGACGGTCAGGGCGCGGGCGGGGACGTCGAGCGCGGGCCAGGGGTCGTCGACGGTCAGCTCCTTGGCTCCGCCCGCGCGTTGGTAGGCGGACAGGAAGCGGGTCCAGTCCTCGGCGGGCAGCAGGCCGCAGGCGAACCAGGCGGCGGGCCGGGCCAGGTCCCAGGCCGCGTCGCCGGTGCCGAGGTCGTCGATGTCGATGAGGAGCCACTCCCCCGTGTCGGCCGGGTGGCGCACCAACTGGCCGAGGTGGAGATCGCCGTGGCACAGGGTGCGGCCGTGCGGGACGGGGGCCTCGGCGCGGGCCCAGGGCGGCAGCGTGCGCCAGGCGGCGAGGACGGGGGTGGCCGCGCGGTGGTCCGGGGCTCCGGCCAGGAGCCGGGCGACGGCGCGGGCCGCCTTCTCGGGGCCGCGCATCGGGGGCAGGCCGGCCGGGAGCTCGTGCGCGGGGGTGGTGTGCAGCCGGGCCAGCAGGGTCGCGGCGGCTTCCCAGGGGGCGTGCTCGGGGTGTTCCGGGTCCACGGGGGTGCCGTGCGGCCAGAACGTGACGAGGCGGCCGTCCAGGGGCGCCGCGGCCGGGAGCAGCGGGGCGAGGAGTACGCCGTGGAGGGCGGGCGCGGCGGCGACGGCGAGCCGGAGCTCCAGCTCGGCGGGGTCGGTGCCGGGGGCGTGCGCCTTGGCGACCGTGTCGCCGTGCCGGACGACGGTGCCGTCGGCCCGGTCGGCGAGGGTCCGCGCGCCGCAGACGCAGGCGATGCCCGCGGGGTGGGCCGCGCCGCGCGCCGCCGCACGGAGGGTGGGAAGGATGGAGCTGGGCGTGGTCACTCGGGCCCCCGGGTGTGCTGCGTGGTCTCGCGCCGAGCCTACGGCGCCGGGCGGGTCCTAGGGGCCGGCGAGCCGAGGAAGCCCGGGGATCCTCGGGAAAAGACAATGCCGCGTGCAGCTCCCCAGCTGCACGCGGCATCATGTGCCGTCCGCCGCACCCCCGTCCCCACGGGGTTTCCTGGCCGGATGTCCCCGCCCGGACCGCTCATCCGGGCCTGGGAGCGCCGCTCAGCGCCCCAGCATCACGCCCACGGACGACGCCTGTGTGACCATCGCGTCCCAGCCGCCGAAGACGACGACGAGAAGGGCCGCGAGAGGGAGGACCATGGCCGTGGCCACCAGCGGGTGACGGCGGCCCGTGGCGGGGCCTGCGGCCCGGCCGAACCGTGTGCGGAACGCTGTCGTCCGCGGTGCCGTGTGCGCCATGGTCCTCTCCCGGTCGAAATCTTGAGTTCTCGCTCTGTGGTGCTCGCAGCGGCGGGTGCCTGACCTCGGGGGACGAGTGCTGCACCCGCCGCTTGACCTCAAATCTACGGACGGTGCCGGTCCGGGGCGTCATGCCCTCGTACCGATTGCCGGGCCTCCCGGAGGATGAGCGCTCGGGCCCCGTGTACTCCCCTGGGTGGAGACGAGGGCCTAGGTCTCGGGGTCTTCCCCGAGGGGACTTTCGGTCCGGCGGGTGACGGGCGGGTGACTTCCCTCACTTCCGCGCGGGTCCATCGGGGCCCGGTCCGCCTTCCTTGATCCGTCTCGTCCGCCCGGCCCGCCACCACCTGTTACCGGCGCGTACGGTCACCCGTGCCGAGCGCCGACCGCGTGCGGTCGCTCTACGGAGCCCAATCCCCCTGCACCGGCGGCCGGTTGGTGTGTGGCGCCCTATCAGGACCCGTCGATGCGCCGCTCCCTGACCGGCTTTCACGTCTGTGGCCAGGCACTGACAATCGAATCCGGCGTGAGGGCGCGGCCTGAGCACACAGCAGGGCGGGGAAACGTAAGCTGTGGCTCGTCAGAGGGCGGACCGGGCAGCAGCGGGGATGAACATGGCGATGATGCGCCTGAGGCGCGAGGACCCGCGCGTCGTCGGCTCGTTCAGGCTTCACAGACGGCTCGGGGCCGGCGGGATGGGCGTCGTCTATCTCGGTTCCGACCGGCGGGGGCAGCGCGTCGCGCTCAAGGTGATCCGCCCCGACCTGGCCGAGGACCAGGAGTTCCGCTCGCGGTTCGCGCGCGAGGTGTCCGCCGCGCGGCGGATCCGCGGCGGCTGCACGGCGCGGCTGGTGGCCGCCGACCTCGAGGCGGACCGGCCCTGGTTCGCGACGCAGTACGTGCCCGGGCCCTCGCTGCACGACAAGGTCGCCGAGGAGGGCCCGATGGCCGCCGCGGACGTCGCCGCCGTCGGGGCCGCGCTGTCCGAGGGGCTCGTCGCCGTCCATGAGGCGGGGGTCGTGCACCGTGACCTCAAGCCGTCCAACATCCTGCTGTCCCCGAAGGGTCCGCGGATCATCGACTTCGGCATCGCGTGGGCGACCGGCGCCTCGACGCTGACCCACGTGGGCACGGCCGTGGGTTCCCCGGGTTTCCTCGCTCCCGAGCAGGTGCGCGGCGCCGCGGTGACGCCCGCGACCGACGTGTTCGCCCTGGGGGCGACGCTCGCGTACACGGCGATGGGCGACTCGCCCTTCGGGCACGGCAGTTCCGAGGTGATGCTGTACCGCGTCGTGCACGAGGAGGCGCAGCTGCACGGGGTCCCGGACGCGCTGGCGCCGCTGCTGCGCGCGTGTCTGGCGAAGGACCCCGAGGAGCGGCCGAGCACGCTGCAGCTGTCGCTGCGCCTGAAGGAGATCGCGGCCCGTGAGGCGCAGGGGCTCGGCGAGGCCCGGCCTCCGGCGCCGCGCACGGACCCGGACCGTCCGACGGGCCGGCTCACGGAGACGTACACGGAGCGCGTGGACCGGGGTGAGCGGACCACGCAGCGGCGTACGCAGCCGGGCACGCAGGGGCCGCGGACCGGGGGCGGTGGCGGCCGGGGTCCCGCGCCGCGCTCGACGAACCCGCGCTCGGGCAGCCGTCCCGCGCCGCGCAGTGGTGCGGGACGTCCGGCGCCGCGGACGAACGGGACAGGCACCGGCAAGAAGCTGCGTCCGGCCAATCCCCGGCTGCTGCGTCAGCGGCTGTTCGTGTTCGTGGTGGTGACGCTGCTGGTGGCGCTGGCGATCGCGGCGGCGCAGGGCTGCCAGGGTCCCTCGCGCGGGCTCGGCGACGACCACCGGCCGGCCACCGGCCCGGCGAGCACCGCACCGGGCTCGGCGCGGCCGGAGAGCTGAGCCGGGGCCCCGGCTCAGAGTTCGGGGCGCCCCGTGGCGACGGCGTAGAAGGCCACGGCCGCGGCCGCGCCCACGTTGAGCGAGTCGACGCCGTGGGCCATCGGGATGCGGACCCATTCGTCGGCGGCCATCAGCGCCTTGGTGGACAGGCCGTCGCCCTCGGCGCCGAGCATGAGCGCCACGCGGTCCATGCGGTGCGGAGCGACCTCGTCGAGGGACTTGGCCTGGTCGGCGGGGGTGAGGGCGAGGAGGTTGAAGCCGGCCGCGCGGACCGTCTCCAGCGACTTCGGCCAGGCTTCGAGTCGGGCGTAGGGGACCGAGAAGACGGCGCCCATGGAGACCTTCACCGAGCGGCGGTACAGCGGGTCGGCGCAGTCCGGCGAGAGCAGGACGGCGTCCATGCCGAGGGCCGCGGCGGAGCGGAAGATCGCGCCGATGTTGGTGTGGTCGTTGACGGACTCCATGACGACGACCCGGCGGGCGGTGGTGAGGAGTTCGTCGGAGGTGGGGAGCGGCTTGCGCTGCATCGAGGCGAGGGCGCCGCGGTGCACGTGGTAGCCCGTGACCTGTTCGGCCAGGTCGGGGGCGACCGCGTAGACCGGGGCGGGGACCTCGTCGATGACGTCGCGCATGACGTCGACCCACTTCGCGGACAGGAGCATCGAGCGCATCTCGTACCCGGCGAGCCGGGCACGCCGGATGACCTTCTCGCCCTCGGCGATGAACAGGCCCTCCGCCGGCTCGCGCTTGCGGCGCAGCTCGACGTCGGTCAGGCCGGTGTAGTCGCGCAGGCGCGGGTCGTCGGGGTCCTCGATGGTGATGAGACCTCTGGGTTCTGCCACGGGTCGATACTGCCTTGTCCTGGGTGCGGTGCCAACGGCTCGGTACGAACTGACGTTACCGCGGGTTACGTACGGGGTTCTCGTGGACGACGGGGCCGATCACGATGACGGCCGGGGGCTTGACGCCCTCGGCGAGGACCGTCGCGCCCACGGTGGCCAGGGTGGCATCCACGCGGCGCTGGGCGGCGGTGGTGCCTTCCTGGACCAGGGCGACGGGGGTCTGGGGGTCCTTGCCGTGGGCGACGAGCGCCTCGGCGATCTTGCCGATCTTGTCGACGCCCATGAGGATGACGAGCGTGCCGGTCAGCCGGGCCATCGCGGACCAGTCGACCAGGGAGCGCGCGTCGTCCGGCGCGACATGGCCGCTGACCACGGTGAACTCATGGGCGACGCCGCGGTGGGTGACCGGGATGCCGGCGGCGCCGGGCACCGAGATCGAGCTGGAGATGCCGGGCACGACGGTGACCGGGATGCCCTCGGCGGCCAGCGCCTGGGCCTCCTCCATGCCGCGGCCGAAGACGAACGGGTCGCCGCCCTTGAGCCGGACCACGGCCTTGCCCTGCTTGGCGTGGTCGATCAGCGCCTGGTTGATCGCCTCCTGGCCCATCTGACGGCCGTACGGGATCTTCGCGGCGTCGATCACCTCGACGTGCGGCGGGAGTTCGTCGAGCAGGTCGCGGGGGCCGAGCCGGTCGGCGATGACGACGTCGGCCTCGGCGAGCAGGCGGCGTCCGCGCACCGTGATCAGGTCGGGGTCGCCGGGGCCGCCGCCGACCAGGGCCACGCCCGGCTTGTGCTCGCGCTGGACCGAGACGGTGCCGTCGCGCAGGGCCTCGACGAGCGCGTCGCGGATGCCGGCGGTGCGGCGCGGGTCCCGGTCGGCGGCCTCGGCGGACAGGACCGCGACGGTGACGCCCTCGGTGCGGCCGGTGGCCGGGGTCCAGGCGGTGGCCGCCTCGGCGTCGTCGGAGCGGACGCACCACGTCCGGCCGGCCTCGGCCTCGGCGGAGGCCTCGTCGTTCGCGGCGCGGTCGGCGGTGGCGATCAGCACGTACCAGGCGTCCGCCAGGTCGCCGTGCTCGTAGCGGCGGCGGGTCCAGGCGATCTCGCCCGCGTCCGCCATCGCCTCGACGGACGGGGTGGCCGACGGGGAGATCAGCGTGATGTCCGCGCCCGCCGCGATCAGGGCGGGCAGCCGGCGCTGGGCGACCTGGCCGCCGCCGATGACGATCGTCTTGCGGCCGGTCAGGCGGAGGCCTACGGGGTATGCGGGGTGCTGAGGCATGGGCGGACGGGCTCCTGGTGCGGCTGGGCTCTTGTTCTGGGCTGCGTCGTCGGAGCCCTGTGACGTGCGCGTTCGGGTGCGAGGTCAGCTTATGCCGGGGCCCTCCCGGGGCGCGTCCGGCACCGGGGGCCGCGCCCCACCCGTTCCCCGGCGGAACGCCTGCCCGCGGCGGGGCGGGCAGGCGTTCCTGTGGGCGGTCTCTACTTCTCGGTGACGCCGGCCGAGTCGAAGGTGGCGACCTCGTGCATCGCGCGGGCGGCGCTCTGGACGATCGGGAGGGCGAGCAGCGCGCCCGTGCCCTCACCGAGGCGGAGGTCGAGATCGACCAGGGGGCGCAGGCCCAGCTTGTTGAGCGCGGCGACGTGGCCGGGCTCGGCGCTGCGGTGACCGGCGATGCACGCGGCGAGCACCTCGGGCGCGACGGCCCGGGCGACCAGCGCGGCGGCACCGGCGCTCACGCCGTCGAGGATCACCGGCGTGCGCAGCGAGGCGCCGCCCAGGAGCAGACCGACGAGGGCCGCGTGCTCCAGACCGCCGACCGCGGCGAGGACGCCGATGGGGTCCGCCGGGTCGGGCTGGTGCAGTTCGAGGGCGCGGCGCACGACCTCGACCTTGCGGGCGTGCGTCTCGTCGTTGATGCCGGTGCCGCGGCCGGTGACCTCGGCGGGGTCGGCCTCGGTGTAGACGGAGATCAGGGCGGCGGACGCGGTGGTGTTCGCGATGCCCATCTCGCCGGTCAGCAGCGCCTTGTTACCCGCCGCGACCAGGTCGCGGGCGGTCTCGATGCCGACCTCGATGGCCGCCTTGACCTCTTCGCGGGTCAGGGCCGGGCCGGTCGTCATGTCGGACGTGCCGGCGCGGACCTTGCGCGGCAACAGGCCGGGGGTCGCCGGGAGTTCGGAGGCGACGCCCACGTCGATGACACAGACCTCGGCGCCGACCTGGTTCGCGAACGCGTTGCAGACCGCGCCGCCGCCCAGGAAGTTCGCGACCATCTGGCCGGTGACCTCCTGCGGCCAGGGGGTGACGCCCTGGGCGTGCACCCCGTGGTCGCCGGCGAAGATCGCGACCGCCGCGGGCTCCGGGATCGGCGGCGGGCACATCCGGGACAGGCCCGACAGCTGCGCGGAGATGATCTCCAGCATGCCGAGGGCGCCGGCCGGCTTGGTCATGCGCTTCTGCCGCTCCCAGGCCTCGCCGAGCGCCTTGGCGTCCAGCGGGCGGATGTTGGCGACGGTCTCGGCGAGCAGGTCGTGCGGGTCCTCGCCGGGCAGGGCCCGACGCCCGTACGTCTCCTCGTGGACGACCCAGGACAGCGGACGCCGCTTGGACCAGCCGGCCTGCATCAGCTCGGGCTCGGCGGGGAACTCGTCGACGTAGCCGACGCACAGGTACGCGACCACTTCGAGGTGCTCGGGCAGGCCGAGCGTGCGGACCATCTCGCGCTCGTCGAAGAAGGAGACCCAGCCGACGCCGAGGCCTTCGGCGCGGGCGGCGAGCCACAGGTTCTCCACCGCGAGCGCGGAGGAGTACGGGGCCATCTGCGGCTGGGTGTGCCGGCCGAGGGTGTGACGGCCGCCCCGGGTCGGGTCGGCGGTGACCACGATGTTGACCGGGGTGTCGAGGATGGCCTCGATCTTCAGTTCCTTGAACTGCTTCGCGCGGCCCTTGGGCAGGGACTTGGCGTACGCGTCCCGCTGGCGCTCGGCCAGTTCGTGCATCGTGCGCCGGGTGTCGGCGGAGCGGATGACGACGAAGTCCCAGGGCTGCGAGTGGCCCACGGACGGCGCCGTGTGGGCCGCCTCCAGGACGCGCAGCAGCACCTCGTGCGGGATGGGGTCGCTGCGGAAGCCGTTGCGGATGTCGCGGCGCTCGCGCATGACGCGCAGCACGGCCTCGCGCTCGGCGTCGTCGTAGGCGGGGGCCGCGGGGCCGGCGAGCGTGGGCTCGGCGTCGCCCTCGGCGGTGGGCAGGTCGTCGGCGGACTGGGCCGGCTCGGACTCGTCGGCGGCGGCGCCGTCGCGCGGGGCCGGGACGGCTGCGGCGACGGGCTCTTCGACGGGCTGCTCCGTCACCGGGGCGGCCTCGGTGGGCTGCTCGGCGGCGGGCTCGGTCACGACGGCCTCGGCGGCGACCGGCTGCCCCGTCTCCGCGACGGGCTGCTCCGGAGTCTGCCTGGCCTCGGCGGCCTCGGCGGTCGGGGCCTCCTGAATCTCCGGGACCTCCTGGGCCCCGGGCTCGGCCGGGGTCTCCTGGAGCTGCAAAGCCTGCTCGGCGGCCTGCTCCTGGATCTGCGGGCTCTGGCCCTGCGGCTCCTGCGCCTGGGCGTCCTGCGGCTGCTGGTTCTGGCCGGGCTGCGGGTTCTGGGCGGGCTGTGCCTGCTGGGCGGCCTGGACCTGCTGCTCCTGAGCCGGCTGCTCCGGCTCGGCGGGCTGGGGCTGTTCGGCCTGCTCCGCCTGCTCGTTCTGCGGGCCCTCGGCGACGGGCTGCTGCGCGGGCACGTCCGCCACGGGCTCGGCGACCTGCTGCTCGGCGACGAGCTGCTCGCCCGCGGGCTGCTCCGCGACCGGCTGGTCCGGAACAGGCTGCTCGGCGACCGGCTGTTCGGCAACGGGCTGCTCGGCGACCGGCTGACCCGCGCCGCCCTGCTCGGCGAGCGCCTGCTCCGCGACGGGCTGCTCGGCGACGGGCTGAACGGCGACCGGCTGCTCGGCCACTGGCTGTTCGGCCACTGGCTGTTCGGCCTCGGGCTCCGGCAGCGGCGGTACGACCATGGCCTGCGGCGGCGTCGGCGCCAGGTGCGGCGTGGTGGGCACCGAGCCCTCCACGGGCACGAACTGGCCCAGCGGCTGCTCACCGGCGAACTGCTGCGCGGCCTGCGCGTCGGGCGCCCCGGCGTACGCGACCACCGGCTCCGGCTGCCCGGCGTACGCGCCGACCGGCTGCTGCTCGGGCACGGGCTGGAAGTCCTGGGCGGCGCCCGGCCCCTGCGGGTGCGGGAACTGCCCGGAGTGGTCGGCGTACTGCGCCGGGACGGCCTCCGGGACGACCGTTTCTGCGGCGGCGACGGGCATCCCGCCCGCCAGGTCGTACCCGGCCTGCTCCGGCTGTGCGCCGGCGGGCTGCCACGGGGCGGCGCCCTGCGGCGGAACGTCGAGGTACTCGGGGCCGGTGGTGGGCGGCCCGGACTGGTGCATCGGCATGGCCTGCGGCGGCGTCTGCTGCGCGGGGCCGCGGTCCGCGAGGGAGCGCACGGGGCCGGTGCCGGTCTCGGGCACGGGCGGGCCCATGTGCAGCGGGCGGCGCGGGCCGCCCTGGCTCGGCGCCTGGACCTGGGCCTGGGCCTGGGGCATCTGCATCGCGCCGAGGTCGTGGTGCCCGCTGTCGCGGCCACCCGTCTCGTGCGGACCCGGCTCGTGCACGACGGCGGGGCCCGGCTGCTGCTGGTGCGGGGGCATCGCGGCCTGGGGCTGACCCCAGGCGCCCTGGGAGCCGGGCATCAGGAGCAGTTCGTCGTCCTCGGCGACGGCGTCGGCAGGATCGAGGTAGGTGTACGCGCCCGGGGCGGGAACGCCCGGCTGGTCCACCCCTCCCGCGTTCTCCGGCAGTCCTTCGCCCGGAACCTGACCGGTTTCGGTCATGCCTACCCCTCGCCCATCGTGAGAACTTACTGGCCGCCCCCGGCCGACCGCCGGAGATGCAACCCCCTTGACCGGAGCGGTGCGTCGTCCGCCCGTCCAGTAGAACGAGCGCACACGCCGCGCGGCACGAACCGACCCGGACAACAGGCATTGTCCCGGTCGGAACGCGGCCACGGTACGTAGTTCGACCATGGCTTTCTGTGGACTGCGCCACGTTGCGCGTCCTCCGGTCGGCGTCGTACCACAAGCGCCCCGGACATGGTGCGTTTACGGGACCTTTCCGGAACATTGACCGACGGATCGTCAGGTGTCCTGGTGCGGTACAACGATCGGTCAGCCTACCGCGCGCGCCCGGCCGTCAGGGTCACGGGTGGCGATCCGGAAGGCGCCCCGACAGCAGGAACCCCACGGTCCGCTCCTTCTCCGTCCAGCGGCGTGTGTCCAGTTCGACGGATTGCAGGAGGGCGCACTCGACGTCGTAGCCGTGCTCCGTCAGGTCTCTGCCGACGAGTTCGGCCGCGTCGCGTGTCGCCGCGTGGGTGACGATGCGGGCGGGGCGCCGGTCGGCGACCGCGGAGACGACCGCCGCTCCCCCGCCGCCGACCCGTACGACGTCGGGTTCGGGCAGGTCCTCCAGGACGTGCGGGGCGGTGCCGTGCACGATCTGGGCCTGGACGCCGAGGCGGCGGGTGGTGGCCAGGGTGCGGGCGCAGGCGTCGGGGTCGCTGTCGACGGCGATGACGGCGGCGCCGAAGCGGGCGGACTCGGCGGTGAAGGCGCCGCTGCCGCAGCCGATGTCCCAGACGAGGTCGCCGGTGCGCGGGCCCAGGCGGGCCAGTTGGGCGGCGCGCAGTTGTTCGGTCTCGCCCTCGCCGAAGGGGCCGGTGTACTCGGCGGCGGGCAGGGCCCAGCCGCGCGGTGTGGTGCCGGGTTCGCCGCCCGCGAGCCAGGCGCCGCTCTCGGAGGTGCCGGTGGCGTGGCCGCCGATGACGATGACGACGTTGGGGTCGCGCCAGGTGTGGTCGGCGGCCTTGTCGGAGGTGACGACGGTGACCTGTTCGCGGTCGGTGCCGAGTTCCTCGCAGATGACGAAGGTGCGGTGGACGCCTTCGAGGAGCAGGCCCAGTTCGGCGGGGCCGGCGCCGGGCGAGGTGAGGACGGCGACCTTGGTGTGGGCGCGGCACACGTTGATCGCGCGGCGCAGGGTGCGGCGGTGTGCGACGACCACCTTGGCGTCGTCCCAGGGCATGCCGGCGCGGGCGAAGGCCTGGGCGACGGCGGAGACGGCGGGGACGACCTCGACCTCGAGTCCGTACTCGGGGGCGCGCAGGGTGCGGACGACGCCGAAGAAGCCGGGGTCGCCGTCGGCCAGGACGACGGCGGTGCCGCGGTGGGCGGTGATGCGGCGGGCGGCGAGGGAGACACTGCCGAGCCGGATCCGCTCCGCGGTGGGCGGGACCTCGGGCAGTGCCAGGTGGTGGGCGGCGCCGGCCACGAGGGTGGCGGCGCCGAGTGCGGAGCGGGCCGCCGCGGTCAGGGGCGAGCCGTCCCAGCCGATCACCGTGACCCGGTCGGCCATCGTCGTCTGTCTCCTGGGTGTGCGCGGGGGGCTGGGCAGGGTGAGCGTACCCGGTGGGGTTCGGGGGTCTCGTCGCGGGCTGCGGGCCGGTGGGGCTTCTCGCGCAGTTCCCCGCGCCCCTGAAATGCAGACGCTTCGCGTCGCATTTCCCCGACGGGGCACCGCCCCCCTGGAGATCGCGCACGAAGTGCGCATCTCCAGGGGCGCGGGACTGTGTCCATTGGCGGCTCCGCCGCGGGGCGCGACCAGCCCCCACCTACCCGCACCCGGCGACGAAACGGTCGGGTCAGTTCCAGTCGGAGAAGGCGGTGAAGCCGCCGGCCTCCGCGAGCTGCTCCGTGACGCCTTCGAGGTCCTCCGGGAGCAGGCTCCACACGATGAAGTCCGTGCGGACCTCGGCCCAGCCACCGTCCTCCGTGCGCGTACGCGCTATGCAGGCGTTGCGCAGGACGCCTTCGCTGATGCAGCCGATCTTCTGGGCGACCTGCTGGGAGGCCGTGTTGTCGGCGGCGGTGCGCAGTTCGATGCGCTCCATGCGCTGGTCGCGGAAGAGCCACTGGGCGGTGGCGAGCGCGGCCTCGGAGGCGTAGCCCTCGCCGCGGGCCCAGGGGGCGACGATGTACGACAACTCGGTGGCGCGGACGTGCCAGTTGGTCTTGGTGAGCTGGACGACGCCGACGAGGCGCTGGGTGAGGAACTCGGTGACGGCGAGGTCGAGGCCGCGTCCCGAGGCGCGCTCGCGGGGCGCGTACTCGGTGATCCAGCGGCGGGCGCCCTCCTCGGTGAAGGGCTGCGGGACCGAGGTCCAGGCGGCGACGAGTTCGTCGTTCATCATCTCGGTGAGGGCGGGGACGTCGTCCTCGTCGAGGCGGCGCAGCACCAAGCGCTCCGTGCTGATGGAGATCTCGGGGAAGGTGTTCGTCATGCGGCGCTCCGTAACCTTCGTGGCCGCCTCTTCGTCCCTCGTGCCGGCCGGGGTGAGTGCCCAGCATGCAGCATGAAGGCACGTCACTGCACATGGGGGCCGCACCCGTTGCCGGGTACGGCCCCCTGGGAACGCCTCGAAGGCGCCCGCGGAAGTGACGCGGGATCAGAACGAGGGCAGGACGGAGCCCTTGTACTTGTCCTCGATGAACTTCTTGACCTCGGGCGAGGTGAGGAGCTTGGCGAGCTTCTTCACGCGGGGGTCGTTCTCCTTGCCCTCCTTGACGGCGAGGACGTTGTTGTACGCGTTGCCCTTCGTCGACTCGAGGGCGAGGGCGTCCTTGGCCGGGTTGAGGTCGGCACCGATGGCGTAGTTGCCGTTGATCACCGCGCCGTCGACGTCCTGCAGGGAGCGCGGGGTCTGCGCCGCCTCGACCTCCTTGAACTGGAGGTCCTTGGGGTTCTTGGCGATGTCCTGCGGGGTGGCGGTGGCCTCCGCGCCCTTCTTCAGGCCGATGATGCCGGTCGAGGCGAGGAAGCGCAGGGCGCGGCTCTCGTTGTCGGCGTCGTTCGGCAGGGCGATGGTGCCGCCCTTCTTGAGCTCGTCGAGCTTCTTGAACTTCTCGGAGTAGAGGCCGAGGGGCTCGAGGTGGACGACCGCGACGGACTTGAGGTGCGTGCCGTTCTTCTTGTTGAAGTCTTCCAGGTACGGGACGGTCTGGAAGTAGTTGGCGTCGACCGAGCCGTCCTCGGTGGCGTTGTTCGGCTGGACGTAGTCCGTGAACTCCTTGACCTCGAGGTTGAGGCCTTCCTTCTTCGCCAGGTGGTCCTTGATGTAGTTCAGGACCTCGGCGTGCGGGACGGGAGTGGCCGCGACGACCAGGGGGTCGGAGGCCTTCGCCTTGGTGTCGCCCTTGTCGGAGCCGCAGGCGCTGAGGCCGAGGGTGAGGGCTCCGGTGACGAGGACAGCAGCGGTGATCTTGGTGGTGTTACGCACGAAAAGTGCCTTTCTCCATGGGTGGTGCAACCCGCCGGGGGACGGGGAGTCTGGGTGCGGCGGGTGATTCAGCCGGTGGTCTTGCCGGTGGTGGCTTCGGCGGCGACGGGGCCGCCGGGGAGGAAGCCGCCGAACAGCCGGAAGCGGAGCGGTTCGCCGCCCTTGCCGGCGCGGCGGTGCAGGACGCGGGCTCCGCTGTCGCCCGCGAACTGGATGAGCGAGATGACGACGGCGAGGACCGCGACGGTGATCCACATGAGGTTGCCCTCGAAGCGCTGGTAGCCGTAGCGGATCGCGATGTCGCCGAGGCCGCCGGCGCCGACGGTGCCCGCCATGGCCGAGTAGCCGATGAGGGCGACGATCGTCGTGGTGGTCGCGGAGATCAGCGAGGGCAGCGACTCGGGTACGAGGACCTTGCGCACGACGGTACAGGTGTTGCCGCCCATGGACTGGACGGCCTCGACCAGGCCGCCGTCGACCTCGCGCACGGCGGTCTCGACGAGCCGGGCGAAGAACGGGATGGCGCCGATGGCGAGCGGCACGATGGCGGCCTCGCGGCCGATGGTGGTGCCGACGACCGCACGCGTGAAGCTCATGAGCGCGACCATCAGGATGATGAAGGGCATCGAGCGGACGATGTTCACGACCTGCCCGATGATCTTGTTCACCAGCGCGTTCTGGAGCAGTCCACCGCGGTCCGTGAGGACGAGCAGCACGCCGAGCGGCAGACCGCCGACGATGGCGATGAGCGTGGACCAGCCGACCATGTAGAGGGTGTCCCAACACGCCTGGGACAGCAGCGGCTGCATCTCCGACCAGGTCACTTGGTGACACCTTCCTTCTGCAGTACGGGGGCGGTCTCGCCCTGCGGGCCCTGGATCTCGACCTGGAGGCCCTGCTCGCGCAGGAAGCCGACGGGCACGACGTTGTCCTCGTAGCGGCCGGGCAGTTCGATGCGCATGCGGCCGACCTGCTTGCCGGCGACGGTGTCCATCGCGGCGCCCAGGATCGAGATGTCGATGTTGTAGGTGCGCGAGAGCTGCGAGATGACGGGCTGGGTCGCGGACTCGCCGTGGAAGGTGACGTCGATGACCGTGCGGTCGGCGCCGGTGGCGTCGCCGCTGACCGGGAAGAGCGCGGAGGCGAGCTCCGAGCCGGGCGTCGCGAGGAGCTCGCTGACGGTGCCGGACTCGATGATCTGTCCGTGCTCCATGAGGGCGGCGGAGTCGCAGACGGTCTTGACGACGTCCATCTCGTGCGTGATGAGCAGGACGGTCAGGCCGAGCTGCTGGTTGAGGTCGCGCAGGAGCTGGAGGATGGAGCGGGTGGTCTCGGGGTCGAGGGCGCTGGTGGCCTCGTCGGAGAGCAGCACCTTCGGGTCGCCGGCCAGGGCGCGGGCGATGCCGACGCGCTGCTTCTGGCCGCCGGAGAGCTGGGCGGGGTAGGACTTGGCCTTGTCGGAGAGGCCGACGAGGTCGAGCAGTTCCAGCGCCTTGGCAGAACGTTCCTTCCCCGACTTGCCGAGGATCTCCAGCGGCAGCTCGATGTTGTCCTGGACGGTGCGCGAGGACAGCAGGTTGAAGTGCTGGAAGACCATGCCGATGCGGCTGCGCGCCTCGCGGAGCTGCTTGCCGGCGCGGGGGCCGCGCCCGGCGAGCGCGGTGAGGTCCTGGCCGGCGACCGTCACGGTGCCGGAGGTGGGGCGCTCCAGGAGGTTGACGCAGCGGATGAGGGAGGACTTGCCGGCGCCGGACTGGCCGATGACGCCGTACACCTCGCCTTCGCGGACGTGCAGGTCGACGCCGTCGAGGGCGGTGACCTCGCGGCCGCGCGAGCGGTAGACCTTGGTGAGGCCCTGGGTGGTGATCACGTGGGTTTCCGTCACTGTCGAGTGCGCGGCACGGGTGTCGCCGGGCACGGGGCATTCATTCGGGAAGTTGCGGAAGTCCGGGCGCGCGTGCTCTCGCTCTCGACGGGGAGCGGTACTGGAACCAGTACGTGGAGACTGTGCGCGGGCAGACCTGCATCTCGCTTCGGGGCGCGAGAACGGGGTTCCCTCCCTGCCCTAGGGGCACGGGAGAGGAGCGGGGGCCCTCAGAAGGCGCACATTCGACACATACAGCGAGCACCGGGCGTCCTGGTCGCCTCGGTCGCAAGGATGCGGCTGCTCGTCGTGGTCATGCGGGCAAGTAAAGCAGACGTGAGGGCCTTTCCGACCAGCGCTGTCCGTATAGCGGACAGCCGTGGACGGGCATGCGGAACGCCTCGCTCCCCCGCGGTGGACTCCACGCCGGCCGTCGTGGCCAGCGCTGACACGGCCGGGAGGTCCTCCACGACGACGCCGGCGGACGGGTCCCGCGTGGGGCGCGCTGTGGTCAACGCCACGGTCGGCGGGCCGGTGGCCGGGGCCGCCGGGGGCGAGGGCGGCGGGCCTTCTGTCCCGTAATAGGGTCTGGGCCATGCTTGATGTCCTGACCCTGGTGACGGGTCTCGCCGCGCTCGCGCTCGCCGCGTGGTGCGGTTTCGCCGCCTCTCGCGACCAGCCGACCAAGGACTGGCACTTCATCGGGATGGCCGTGGTGTCGGCGCTGGCGCTGCTCCAGCTGGTGGTCGGGATCGTGCAGCTGACGCGCGGCGAGAAGCCGGACCAGGGCACGACGATCTTCGTCGCGTATCTGATCGGGGCGTTCGCGTGCGTGCCGGCGGCCGGGTTCATGTCGCTGGCCGAGCGGACCCGCTGGGGCTCGGTGACGGTCGCCGCGGGCGGTGTCGTGCTCGCGGTCCTCGAAGTACGGCTCTACGACATCTGGGGAGGATGAGGTGGCGGTGACCTCTTCGGAGCACGCGGAGACGGAAGAGAAGCCGGAGGGCGGGCGGCGCCGACTCATCGGCGGTCCCGGGCTGCTGCTCGTGTGGCTGTACGGCGTGATGGTCGTCGGCGCGGTGTCGCGGTCGGTCTTCCAGATCTCGACCGCGTTCGACAAGGCGCCGCTGGCGTACTCGCTGTCGGCGGTCGCGGGCCTGGTGTACGGCTTCATCACGTACTCGCTGGTGCGCGGCGGCGACCGCGCCCGGCGTTCGGCCTTCGCGTGCTGCGCCCTGGAGCTGGCGGGCGTCCTGATCGTCGGGACGTGGACGCTGGTGGACGCCTCCGCGTTCCCGGACCAGACCGTGTGGTCGGACTACGGGATGGAGTACCTGTTCATCCCGGTGCTCCTGCCGGTCACCGGGATGTACTGGCTGCGCAAGGGCGTGCTGCGGCAGCGGCCGGAGGCCACCGCCGCCTGAGCCGCGGTCAGGCGCTCGTGGCGAGCGCCGAGGCGTCGATCTCCTTGGCGAGGGTGACGAGGGTGAGCCGCTCGTCGACCTGGCGGGTGGAGACCTGCGCGTAGCCGTGCTTCCGGTAGAGGCGCAGGTTGTGCTCGCTGCGGTGGCCGCTGAACAGCTGGAACCGCTTGGCCGTGCCGGCGAACGCGGACTCGATGGCGGCGAGCAGCCGTCCGCCGAGGCCGTGGCGCTGCATGCGCGGATGGACGATCAGCTTGCCGATCCGTGCGGTGCCGTCCGCGTCGACGGTCCCGCGGACGGAGGCCACCACCTCGTCACCCAGGCGGGCCACCAGAACGGTGCCGCCCGTCATTTCGGCCCTGACCGAGTCGAGGGACTGTGTGAGCGGTTCGATCGAGTAGTCCCCGTACAGCTGCGCCTCGCTCTGGTAGCAGAGGTACTGCAGTTTGAGGATCTGCTCGGCGTCCGCTTCGGTCGCCGCAGAGATGGTCACGCTCATGCCCATGTGTGCATGCCTCCCGCTCACCTGTTCGCCGGTTGCCCCTCACTCTTTTCCCCGGCGCCGCCTCGGCGCAACCTCGGCGGGCAGGATTCTGCGCAGGCATCCCAGACATCTGGAACGTTCCGGTCCAAGACTGCCCTGTGAGATACCCAACTCACCTGCGATTTCACGGTAAGTGAGGTCTTTGGGGGACAGGAGGGCGCCGATCAGGCCGGGGCAGCGGCCGGGCAGCCGGCGTACGGCCGAATGCAGGGCACGGGCGCGCTCCGTGAGCAGGGTGTGGTGCTCGGGGTCGGCGTGGTCGGGGTGCTCGGCGACGGGATCCACGGCGTAGGGCTGCTCGTGCCGGGCGGTGCGGCGGTGGCGGCGGGCCTCGGCGCGGACGGTGGCGGTGAGCCAGGCGGCGGGGTCGGCGGGTGGTCCCTGGGTGTCGAGGTGTTCCAGGAGGCGGAGCCAGACGGCCTGCTCGAGGTCGGCCCGCCCCTCGCCGGGCAGCTCGGCGCGGGCCTCGGCCGCGAGCAGCGGGCGCAGGGTCTCGAAGACGGTGTCGTGGATCATGCCCGGCGGGACGCGGCCGCCCGGTCACCCGGTTGCCGGGGCGGCCGCGTCTCACTCCAACCGGGACCGGCGGCTCAGCCGTTGACGAAGTCCTCGCGGGCGAGCAGACCGGTGTCGCAGTTGTCCGTGAAGATGCCGTCGATGCCGGTCGCGAAGTAGGTCTGGAAGGCTCCGAAGGCGTCGCCGTACGCGTTCGGGTCGGTGCCCTTCCTGAAGTCCGCGGGCAGGAAGGTGTTCTCGTTGCGCATCGTGTACGGGTGCAGGATCAGCCCGGCGGCGTGCGCGTCCGCGACGAGGGTGGTGGGTTCGCCGAGCTTGCCGCTCTTGTCCTTCGGGATGATCAGGTCGAGGGTCGGGCCGATGCCCTGCGCGTAGCCGGCGATCTCCTTCAGGCCCGCGGGCGTGATGAGGTCGGCGACGGTGCGCGGGTCGCCGTTCTCGACGAAGTCGGCGGGGCGGGAGCCGGCCGAGGAGAGCAGGACGACGAGCGGGTTGTCGACGAGCTTGTCCAGTCGCTGGATGCTGGTCGGCTCGAAGGACTGCAGGAAGACGGGCGCGTTCTTGCGGTGCAGGCCGCGGGCGCGCAGCAGCTTGGCGATCCGCTCCTCGAGGCCGAGGCCGAGCTTGCGGAAGTAGGTGGGGTGCTTGGTCTCGACGTGGATCCAGACCTCGCGGCCCCGGGCGCGGCTCTGCTCGGCGCGCCAGTCGAGGACCTCGTCGAAGGTGGGGATCTCCCAGCGGCCGTTGTAGAGGGTGTTGTGCGGCCGGTTGCCCGGGATGCGCTCGACCGCGCGCAGGGTCTTCAGTTCGGCGAGGGTGAAGTCCTCGGTGAACCAGCCGGTGGTGGAGACGCCGTCGATGACCTTCGTGGTCGTGCGGGAGGCGAACTCGGGGTGGGCCGAGACGTCCGTGGTGCCGCCGATCTCCGGCTCGTGGCGGCAGACGAGCCGGCCGTCCTTGGTGGGGACGATGTCGCCGGCCTCGATGACGTGGGCGCCCATGTCGAGCGCGAGTTGGTAGGAGCCGAGGGTGTGCTCGGGGCGGTAGCCGCTGGTGCCGCGGTGGGCGATGACGGTGGGCACGGGCAGCGACGTGTAGCCCTGCCCCGAGTGATTCCCGCCACTGGCCCGCTCGGCGGCCCGGGCCGTGCCGGGCAGGGCGACGGCGGCCACGCCCGCGCTCAGCACCGCGGCGCCGAGCAGCGCCCGCCGGCCCACTCCCCCACCGGTGCCCGCCTCGTGTGCCGCCTGAGCCTTCTCGTTCCCCATGGAGCGCTCCTCCCGCCGAGTTACCGCCTTGTACCTGTCAAAGCGGGACCGATCGTAGGTGCGCGGGAGTGACCAGGGGGAGACCGCGTACGGAACGTCGGGGTGATGCGGGATGACCGCTGTGTGTCGTCCGCGTGGCAGGGGTGCGTCGGTGACGTCGTGCGGGATCAACCCGCATCAACACTCTGTATCCACTCGGTGAACCCGATGTGCGGGAGGGCGGTACGCGCGAGTATCGTCCTCACCTGCACAGACCTTATGTCCATTCCTTGACCCCGGAGGGCCCGTTGTCCCGCTTCGCGCTCATCAAGGCAGTGCTCGGACCGATCATGCGCCTGATGTTCCGCCCACGGGTGGAGGGCGCCGAGAACATCCCGGGCGACGGCCCCGTCATTCTGGCCGGAAACCATCTGACGTTCATCGACTCGATGATCCTGCCGCTCGTCTGCGACCGGCAGGTGTTCTTCATCGGCAAGGACGAGTACGTCACCGGCAAGAGCCTCAAGGGCCGCCTGATGGCGTGGTTCTTCACCGGCGTCGGCATGATCCCGGTGGACCGGGACGGAGCCAACGGCGGTGTGGCCGCGCTGATGACGGGCCGCCGGGTCCTGGAGGAGGGCAAGGTCTTCGGCATCTACCCGGAGGGCACCCGCTCCCCCGACGGCCGCCTGTACCGCGGCCGTACGGGCATCGCGCGCCTGACGCTGATGACCGGCGCGCCCGTCGTGCCGTTCGCCGTGATCGGCACCGACAAGCTCCAGCCGGGCGGCGCGGGCATGCCGCGCCCGGGCCGGGTGACCCTGCGCTTCGGCGAGGCGATGGAGTTCTCCCGCTACGACGGCATGGGTCGCGACCGGTACGTGCTGCGGGCCGTGACCGACTCCGTGATGGCCGAGGTCATGCGCCTTTCGGGTCAGGAGTACGTGGACATGTACGCCACGAAGGCGAAGGCCGCGTAACCCTCCACCAGCTGTGACCGGGGCCCGGCCCTGCGGAGTTCGCTCCGCGGGACCGGGCCCCGGTCGTTGCGCCCTGTCCATCGGGACGGCGTCACCCGGACGGCGTCACCGGGGCGTGTCACTTCTCCAGCCGTGCGGTTCCCCCGCCGGGTCACTTCTCCAACTGCTGGCCGCGCAGGAGGAACCAGGCCGCGACCGAGGTCGCGAGCAGCACCGCGGCGCCGATGCCCGCGGCCACCTGGAGCCCGTCGACGAAGGCGCCCTGGGCCGAGCCGAGCAGCTCGTGGGCCTGGGCCGGCGGCAGCGCGGCGGAGGACTCGACAGCGCCGCCGAGTGAGGCGTGGGCCGCGTCGGCGACCTCGGCGGGGGTGCCGGCCGGGACCGTGAAGCCCGCGTAGACGCCGGTGACGATCGAGCCGAGCAGGGCGATGCCGAGGGCCGCGCCCAGCTCGTACGCCGTCTCCGAGACCGCGGAGGCCGCGCCCGCCTGCTCCTTGGGGACGCTGGAGAGGATCACGTCGGCGGTCACGGTGAACGAGAAGCCGGCGCCGACGCCGACGACCAGGAGCACCGTGCCGAGCAGCGGGTAGCCCGTGTCCTGGCTCAGGCCGGTGAGGACGGCCAGGGACAGACCGACCGCCGCGAGTCCGCCCGCGACGACGACACGGACCGAGAAGCGGCGCGCCACGGCGCCGGCGACGAGTCCGGCGACCACCGCGCCGATCGCGGCGGGCAGTTCGGCGAGACCGGCCTCGAAGGGCCTGCGGCCCTGGACCAGTTGGAGGAACTGGGACATGAAGAACACCAGGCCGGACAGGCCGAGGATGGTCAGCAGGTCGGCGAGGACCGCGCCGGAGAAGCCGCGGTTGCGGAACAGGCGCATGTCGAGCAGCGGCGACGCCAGGGTGAGCTGGCGCCGTACGAACCCGGCGAGCGCGGACAGGCCGACGAGCGCGGACAGGGCGACGTCCCAGGTGAGGCCGTGTGCCGCCGCCTCCTTGACCGCGTAGACCACCCCGATCATGCCGACGAGCGAGAGGGCGACGCTGGGCAGGTCCCAGGGGCCCTGCACCGGGTTCTTCGACTCGGGGATCAGCTTGACCCCGACCACGACGAGCACCGCCATGACGGGCAGGTTGATGAGGAAGACCGAGCCCCACCAGAAGTGCTCGAGCAGGAAACCGCCGACGACCGGGCCGACGGCCGCGCCGGCCGAGGCCATGGCGCCCCAGATGCCGACGGCGAGGGAACGCTCGCGCGGGTCGTGGAAGATGTTCCGGATCAGGGCCAGGGTCGAGGGCATCAGGGTGGCACCGGCGACACCGAGCAGGGCGCGCGCCAGGATCATCAGCTCGGGCGTCGTCGCGTACGCGTTGAGCACCGAGACCGCGCCGAACGCGACGGCTCCGGTGAGCAGCAGCTTCTTGCGGCCGATGCGGTCGCCGAGGCTGCCCATGGAGACGAGCAGTCCGGCGATGACGAACGAGTACACGTCGCCGATCCACAGCAGCTGCGTGCCGGACGGCTCCAGGTCCTCGCTGATGTAGGGGGTCGCGAGGCCGAGGACTGTCGCGTCCACGGCGACGAGCAGCACGGCCAGCACGAGTACGGAGAGGGCGAGCCACCGGCCGGGGCGCGCCACCACCTCCGGTACCTGGGGTCGCTGGTGAGTGCTGGTCATGGTTCCACGCTCCGTCGTGCGCCGCCGAGCAGCAGCTCGGCGATCATGTATGAGAAGTCCTTGGCCGCGACGCGGCCGTCCTGTACGGCCCAGGCGCAGCTGCCGATGAGGCCGTAGAGCGCCTCGCACAGCCAGGCCGGGGTCAGATCGATCCGGAACTCGCCGGATTCCTGGCCGCGCCGGAACAGCGCGACCATGCGGGCGTCGATGCGGGCCCAGCCTGCGTGCTGTTCCTCGCCCTCGAACAGCTGGTTCTCCGTGTTGAGGAAGGCCAGCAGCGGGGCGGCCGTCTCGAGCTCGCCGACGAGCCGGCGCAGCGCGTCCCCGGCCGGGCCCGCGTCGAGGCGCGCCCGGTCGAGCGCCGCCTCGCACTCCTGGATGCCCAGCTCCTCCAGCGCGCGCACGAGAGCGTCACGGCCCGCGAAGTGGCGGTGCAGCGTGGCACGGCTGATGCCCGCGGCCTTCGCCACCTCGTCCATCGTGGCGGTGGATTTGCGGGTGAGGAGGGCCGCGGCGGCGTGCAGCGTCTGGGATCGGTCGACAGCCATGAGACGAGCATAGCTTGAATGAGACATTGATGTCTCATCCGAAAGGATGACGTCTCACCTCGTGTGGGGTTCGTGAGGTGTGCGAGGTACGAGGTCTTGGCGGGCTACGCCTTCCAGGCCTCGGCGCCGAGGGCCTCGGTGACCTCCTGGGTGTAGCGGGCGCAGGCCAGCCAGGTGCGGGCGAACGCGTCGAGGTCGGCGGGCGCCAGGCGGCCGAACGGGTCCCGGCCCCGGTCGGCGGCAGCGCGGAGCAGCGCCTCCAGGAGGGCCGCGGCCGTGGGCAGACCGGCTCGGCGCAGGGCGGGGGCGTCGTCGGGCCGGGCGAGGGTGAGGGCGCGGCGGCCCGCGACGAGGGACTGCTCGACGCGGCGGCGCAGGGGGTGGACGGGGGGCGGGGTCGCGCCGTCTCCGGTCCGGGGGCCGGGCGGGGCCTCGCCGGTGGTGGCGGGTACGGGCAGGTCGGCGCGGGTCAGGCGGTCCAGGCCCAGGTCGTGGCGTGCGCCGGACGGCAGCCGTACGGCGAGCGGGGTCGCGCGGGCGGAGGTGGACGGCAGGAGCCGGGCGATCAGCCGGACGCGGGTGCCGGGGGCCGAGGCGAGCAGGGCGAGGTTCTCGCGGTGGGCCAGCGCCGGGTCGTCGTGAGCCACCGAGAGTCGGACGGTGACGCCCTGGCAGTCGGCCGCCAGGCTCTCGCCGTCCCGCTCGCGCAGGACACCGCCGAGGGTGGCGTCCAGGAACAGCAGCCCGTCCGGCGACGTGCGCGCCCGCGCCGCCTGCTCGGCCAGGGGTACGGACCACAGGGCGTCCAGCGGCGCTTCGGTCCAGTCGGCGCCCTTGGCCCGGACCGCCTGAACCCCCTTGCCCGCGCCGAGGCGGCCGTCTCCGGCGACCGTGGCGCCGGAGACGACGAGTCCGGCCCCGGACAGCTCACGGTAGGTCAGGGCGGTGTCGCCCAGGCGCACGGCGCGATCGGCTACACCCCGCGCCCGGTTCGCCCCGCCCGGGGCGATGTCGGGGACCTGGTACAGGGTGCCGTCGGCGTCGGCGGTCCAGGTGACGCAGCCCGCGTGACCGGTCGCGGTCAGCACGGGCTCGGTGAACAGGCCGTACAGGCGCAGCGATCCGGCCTGTGCGTAGCTGCGGCGGGCCGTGCCGCGCAGGGCGGCGGTCGCGGCGGGGTCCGTGCCGGGCCTGCCCAGGGCGTGGGCGAGGCCCAGCAACTCCGTGAGTGCGTCGGCCAGTTCGACGGTGCGGTGGGCCGGGTCTGCGCTCCGCGCCGCGCGCACGCCGTTCACGACGCGGATCGCTGCGGCTGCGGGGCGGTGCAGCCCGGCGACCTTGGCGATGTGCGCGGCGCGCAGCAGTCCGGCCTGGGCGACGGCCCCGGCCCCGTCCACCCCGGCGTCGAGGAGGCGCGCGGCGGCGGTCCACAGGGCGCGGGCGGCGGCGGTGTCCGTGGCGTGCTCGGTGACCTCGTGCGCCGAGGTGCTCGTCCGCTCCGAAGCGCTCAGCTCCGGAGTGCTCAGCTCCGGGGTGCTCGTCCGCTCCGGGTCACTCGGCTCCGGAGCGACCGGCGAGCCCGCCGCCTCGCTGGAATCCTCCTCCGCGCCCGACTCCGGCTCCCCGTCCGTGTCCGTGTCCGGGGCGGAGTCGAGCGCCACCGGCGCCAGGGTCGCCGCCGCAGCGCGGTGGACGCAGGACGGGGACAGGAGGCAGTCGCAGCGGATCGCGTCCGGGGTGGTCACGACGCCGTCCGTCGGGCGGAGTTCGACGTTCGACTCCTCGTCCACGGCGATCCGGTGGACACCCGACGCCGGGTCCACCGTGTGCGGGCGAGCCGCGAGCTTGGCCGCGGCGGCGTCCAGCCGCTTGGCGAGCCGCGGGGTCAGTGCCTCGACGATCTCGGCGGTGACCTCGGGCGGCACGGGCGGCAGTCCAGCGGTGGTCATCGGATCCTCTCCCCCACCCAGCGGGCGAGTTCCAACGGGCTCAGGGCGGCCACGGGCATGCCCGCCGCGACGAGTTGACCTGCCGTGCCCGGCGAGTAGCGCGGCCGGCCCGCGTCGTCCAGGCTGGCGCAGCCGAGCACGTGGCAGCCCGCGCCGACCAGTTCCCGCACCTCGCCGAGCAGGCCGCCCACCGGGTAGCCCTCCTCGAAGTCGCTGATCACCACGACGAGCGTGCGGGACGGCGCGGTGACCAGACGGCGCGCGTGGCGCAGCCCGGCCGCGATGTGCGTACCGCCGCCGACCCGTGTCTCCAGGAGCAGCGACAGCGGGTCGTCGACGTGCTCGGTGAGGTCGATGACCTCGGTCGAGAACGCCAGGAAGTGCGTGGACAGGGCCGGCACCCCCGCGAGGACGGACGCGGTCAGCGCCGCCCAGATCGTGGAGGCCTCCATCGAGCCGGAGACGTCCGTGACGATGATCAGCCGCCAGTCGGCGGAGCGCCGGGCCCGCCCGTGGAAGACCGGGTGCTCGGGCACGACGACGATCCGCCCGTCGTCCGCGCGGCGCGCCGTCGCGAGGTTCGCGCGGAGCGT
This sequence comes from Streptomyces sp. NPDC025806, assembly GCF_055558275.1. Taxonomy (NCBI): domain Bacteria; kingdom Bacillati; phylum Actinomycetota; class Actinomycetes; order Kitasatosporales; family Streptomycetaceae; genus Streptomyces; species Streptomyces sp. NPDC025806. Next base: position 138,365 of record NZ_JBVHMU010000013.1, read on the forward strand.
GCGGGCCAGGTCGAGGCCGCCGCCGGGGCGCCGGGTGGGCCGGGCCGTGGCGGCGCCGGTGAGCGCGGGGCGCAGGCGGGTGGCGAGGGCCCGGGTCAGCTCGTCGACGAGGCGGCGGACGAGCGGGCGCAGTGCGGCGATCCGGGACTCGGGCAGGCCGCCCGCGTGCTGCAGGACGGTCCGCAGCAGCTTCACGGAGGGGCGTGCCGCGTCGGGGTCGAGCGCCTCGACCGCGTCGGTACGGCCCGCTGCCGCGGCGGCGGCCAGCACCTCTTCGCGTACGCCGGGGCCGAACAGCGCGGTGAGCTCCTCGGCCCATTCCCGCACCCCGGGGTACGGGGCCTCGCGCCCGCCGCCGCGTCCGCCGAGCCCGCCGCGGGAGCCCTCGCCGCGGCCGGCCCCGTACAGCTCGTCCAGCGCGGTGGCCAACGGGGCGGTGCGCGGGGACAGTTCGTCGGCACGGCGTCCCAGTACGAGGCGCCAGCGCTCGGCCGGGGTGATGCTCCCGCCGGTTCCGCCGACCGGGGTCACGGGGCCGCTGGGGTGCCGTGCGGCGCTCTCCTCCGGTACGGGTGTCAGCGGCACGCCGAGATCCAGCGCGGCCACGGCCTGCGCCGCCGCCAGGTCCGCCCGCGTCCAGGCCGCCTGGGTCGCCGGGTCGACCGTCAGGTCGCCGACGGCGGTGCCGATGCGGGTCTCGACCGTCTCGAGGAGGCGCTCGCGCGCGGCCGGTGACAGGGTGTCGAAGCCGCCGCGCAGGGCTGGCAGCCGGTCGAGGAACGCCCGGTCGGACAGCTCCGTCACCCGGTCGAGCAGCGGGTCCAGCGCGTCCGGCGCGGTCTCCAGGAGGGCGCCGGCGGCGGTGCACAGACCGGTCAGACGGGCGGTCAGGGCGGCGCGCGCGGCGGAGCCGGAGGCGGCGTCGACCCAGGAGGCGACGCGAGCGCCGAGCTCCGGGGCCGACGCGTGGCCCAGCAGGACCCGTACGGCCGCCGCGGCGGAGGCCATGAGCGGGGTGCCGTCGGCGGCGAGCGCGGCCAGCGCGTCGGTGAGCCGCAGGGACCCCAGCGCGTCGGCGCGGCGCGCCAGTTCGACCAGGGCGCGGGCGTCCTCGGGGTCCTCGGAACCGGTGATCCCCTCGACGGCGCGCACCGCGGCGGCGCTCAGCACCTCGGACGCGGCGGCGAGCCGGTCGGGCCGGTCGCCGTCGGGCGTGAACCCGGCGACGTGCCCGGCGGCGAGCCGGTCCACGAGGGCCAGCCCCGTGAGCAGTTCGGCGAGCGAACCGGCGGCCGGGAGCGCCCGGGACAGCTCCTCCAGTGCCTCCTCCGCGAGCTCGGGCAGCGCGCATTCGGCGGCGGCCACGAGGGCGGCGAGGGCCTGGGCGGGGGTGGGCCCGCCCTCGTCGCGGGCGGCGCGGGCCCGGGCGCGCAGGACGCCCTGTGCCGCCTGGGCCGGGGTCACGCCGCGCACGCTCGCGGTCGTGAGCACGGCGGCCGTCGCCGGGGTCCAGGTCACGGTCCACCGGGTGGTGAGCGCGTCGGCCCCGCCCGCGCCGGTGACCCCCTGCTCGTCCGCGTACGGCACACCGCAGACCGTCAGGCGGCGCAGCAGGATCTCGCGGCGCCGGTCACGCGGGGTGCGCAGCGGGTCGAGCCGCAGGTCGCGCTCCTTGCCGGGCTCGGCCGGGCCGGGCAGTCCCAGTTCGGCCGCCTCCCGCTCGACGGCGGGTCCGAGTCCGCCGCGGGGCGCGGCGGGGGTGGGCCGGCCGGTGCGCTCGCCGACGAGCACGCGCTCCATCGCGCGGGCCACGGCGCGGCCCCTCCCGAGGGGTTCGCCCTGGGCGAGCACGGTCTGGAGCGCCTCGACGAGTTCACCGCGGCCGGGCGCGCGCAGCCCGCGCAGGGCGGCGAGGTCCCCGGCGACCCGGGCCACCTCGCGCGCGTCGGCCGGACCGCTCGGGTGCCCCTGGGCGCGGAGGTCGGCGCTGACGGCGACGGCGGCCCGCACCACGGCCTCACGCAGCGCGTCCGGGTCCCCGGCCGCGTCCAGCACCCGGTGCTGCCACTCCGGGTCCCGGATGCCGGCCGGGTAGCCGGACCGGGCGTCGAGCAGCGGATAGGTGTACGGGATGAGGCTGACGGTGCTGCCGGGGCCCGCGGGGGGCGCGGCCTGCGGGGCACTGCCCGATCCTGCCGCGGCGGGCGAGGCCGTGCCGGGGGCGTCGGCGGAGCGCCGTGGGTCCTGCGGTGCGGCACCTGGATCGCTGTCGGCTGCCTCCGGTACGACGCCCGGGCCACTGTCGACCGCCTGCGGTGCGACACCCGAACCGCTGTCCGCCGCCCCCGGCGCGATGGCGGCCGGGCCCTCGCCGGATTCCGGTGCGGCGGCCGGGGCGTCGGGCGCGTGCGGCGCGACTGCCGCGCCGACGACCGACCCCCGTGCGCCACCCGCGCCGTCCTCGGCCGCATCCCGTTCGGCACCCGGCGCCTCCGTGCCCAGGGCCGCCCCCGTCAAGGCCGCCGCATGGAACGAGCCGATCACCGCCGCCGCCCGGCGTCCGTCCCGGGTCGCCTCGCGCAGGCGGGCCCGCATCCAGGACTCGCGGGCGAGGTCGAGCGGGTCGATGCCGGGGCCGTCGGCCGCGTCACGGCGCAGGGCCCAGCCCGTGAGCAGGGCGGCGCGGCGCAGTTCCTCGGGGGTGGCGCCGGGGGCCGGGGCCTCCACGAGGCGGTCCCACAGGTCGTCGCCGTCGCGTCCGGTCAGCCGGTCGCGCAGGGCGTGCCGGAGGCCCGGGCCCGAGGCGGCCGGGCCGTGCTGCCGAGGTTCGCGCCAGGCCCGGTCGGCGAGCGGCAGGTCGCAGGCGAGCACGGGCACGCCCGCGTCCCGGGCCCAGCGCAGCGCCGCCAGTTCGGGCGAGAAGTCGGCGAAGGGGTAGAACGCCGGGCCCCGCCGGTCCGCCGCCGCGTCCGCCCCGGGCTCCGGCTCCGGGACCGCCGCGAGGGCTACGGGCGCGACGGTCTCCTCGTCGGCCAGCCAGCCCAGGAAGTCCTGGGTCTCCGCGGGCAGTTCGACGAGCAGCACGTCGGGCCGCGCCGCGTCGAGCAGCCGGGGCACGGCGGCGGCGAGCGACGGCGCGTGGTGCCGTACGCCGATCAGGTACGGGCCGTCGGGCGCGGTGAGCGCCGCGACGGCCTCGTCCGGGGCCTGCGGCAGCGGCGGCGGGGTGGTCATGCGGGTCAGCCCTCCAGCACCGGACGCAGGTCCCACAGGGTGCGCCAGGTGGCGGAGCCCTCTTCGGCGCGGCGGCGCACGGCCCCGTCCCAGTAGCCGAGCAGCCGGGCCGCGTCCGCCGGGTCGTCCTTGCGCACGACGCCGGTGAGGTGGCCGGGCAGCAGCGCGAGGGGGTCCCGGTCGCCGGGGAAGTAGGCCGTGGCGAGGCCCAGGGCGGTGGCCACGGAGACGGCCTCGGCGGTGCTCATGACGGTGGAGGGCCGCTCGATCTCCCAGCCCTCGGCCGAACGTCCGGTGCGCAGTTCACGGAAGGCGGTCACGAGGATGTCGAGGACCGTGTCGTCGAGCCGGTACTCGGCGCCGGAACGCTCCACGGCGGCCCTGGACTGGCTGCGCACCAGGTCCAGTTCGGCCTCGAAGTCGCCAATGGGACCGACGGTCTCGAAGTTGAACCGGCGCTTGAGCGCGGCGGACATCTCGGAGACGCCCTTGTCGCGGAGGTTGGCCGTCGCGATGACGTTGAACCCCGGGGCCGCGTGCGCCTGGGAGTCCTCGGTGCCGGCGAGCTCGGGCACGGCGACGCGGCGCTCGGAGAGCAGCGAGATCAACGCGTCCTGCACCTCGGGCAGACAGCGGGTGACCTCCTCGACCCGGGCGATCGCGCCGCGGCGCATCGCGGTGAGGACCGGCGAGGGCACGAGCGCCTTCGGGCTGGGGCCCTGCGCGAGCAGCAGCGCGTAGTTCCAGCCGTACTTGAGCTGGTCCTCGGTCGTGCCGGCGGTGCCCTGGACGGTGAGGGCGCTGGTCCCGCTGACGCCCGCCGCGAGCAGCTCGGACAGCATCGACTTGGCGGTGCCGGGCTCACCGACGAGGAGCAGCCCGCGCTCGCCCGCGAGGGTCACCACGCACCGCTCCACGAGCGCCCGTTCGCCGACGAACTTGCGGCGGATCGTCATGCGCCGCGGCGTCCCCTCGGGCACGGCGGCGCCCTCGGGCAGGCTCAGCGGCTGGTCGCTGCCCATGGCGAAGGTGACGACCGCGCGGGGCGTCAGCGCCCAGCCGGGCGGCCGGGGCCCCGCGTCGTGGGCCGCGAGGAACGCCAGCTCCGCCGCGTACAGCTCCTCGGGCGGCACGATCTGGCGGGCCGGTGCGGCGCCGGTCGCCGTGCTCGTCTCGGTGATGGTCATGACCCCGTCTTTCTCACTGTCGTTCTGTCGTTCGAACTGCGCGTCCTGTGGCCGTCCGCGCGGTCAGCCACGCTTGCGGCCCTTGCTGGTGGCGCGGGTGGTCAGCTCCTCGTACGCGGGGACGTCGCCGGAGCGGACCCGCTGCCAGGCGACGGCGAACAGCTCCGGCACGGGCAGCATCGGGACCGCTCTGCTGTCGCCCGGCACCGGGTACAGACCGCTCTTCCACGCCTCCACCGGCAGGGCCGGGGCCTTGTGCGCGAGCCAGCCGCCGGGCAGGAACAGGGCCCGGCCGGCCCGGGCGCGCTTGGCCTCGACGACGAGGTCGGTCGCGGCGAGTTCGGCGCGGGCCTTCTTCAGACGGGCGGGCTTCCAGCCGGTCCAGCGGGCCACGTTGCGGTCCGTGGGGTCGGGCAGGGCGAGCAGCTGGAGGTAGAGGGCCGCGGTGTCGGCGCCGATGCCGTGGGCCTCGGCCACCTCGGCGACGAGCTCGGGCACGCTGCGGGTCGGGTCCTGCGCGTGGCCCTCGAAGCCGCCGTCGGCCGCGAGGGTGCGGGCGAGTTCGTCACCGCGCACGGCCGCGATCCGGCGGACGAAGAGGGCGGCGGAGGGCCGGGCGATGCCCTCGGCCAGGCCGACCGCCGGGTCGTCGGACCCGGTGAGCCCGGCGGGGCGCAGCAGCGTGCCCTCGTTCTCCGCGTACCAAGGGTGGAGGACGAACGCGGTGCCGGCGCGGGTCATACCGTCCGCTTCCGCGCCGCCCGCCTCGGGCATCCCGTAGGCCTTGCGCAGCCGGGCCGCGGTCGTGCGGCGGCCCTCGGCGGCCCAGGACAGATCGGCGTCCAGGAGCAGTGCGGGGTCGGCGAGGCGCTCGCGCAATGCGGAGAGCCCCTCGGGCAGCCGGGCGCGCAGCGGGTGCCCGTACGGGAGTCCGTAGGCGAGGGCGGCGAGGCCCTCGACGGCGCCCGTGAGGGTGCGGCGGTTCGGCACCGCGGACGGGTCGTCGGCGCGCAGCCGCCCGTTCTCGTCCAGGCGCTGGGTGGTGGTGCGGGTCAGCCAGGCCTGCCGGGCGGGGTTGAGGACGGCCTCGGTGGCGGGGAGGTCGGGGACGTCGGCGTCGCCGCCCTCCGGCAGCCGCACGAGGGTGCCGAACCGCTCGGTCCACGCCGCGTGCGCGGCGTCCACGTCGAGGCCGGTGCGCCACAGGGCGCCGAGGTCCTCGGGCAGCAGGGCGGCGGCGACCTCGCAGCGCTCGTCGAGGGGCAGGGCACGCAGCCGCTCCTCGCCGTCCTCGATCTGGGCGCGGGTGAAGCCGGTCAGCTCGCGGCACTCGGCCATGTCCATGGTGGTGACGGTGCCCATGGGCCGGCCCGTGAGCAGCAGCGCGGCCTGGGCGGGTCCGCAGCCGGGGGCGGCGGCGAGCCGGTCGACGGCCTGCGCGTCCCACGACGCGGGCCCGTTCGCCCGTACCAGCATGGCGAGTTCGGTGAGACGCTCAGAAGTCACGCCCGCGCTGACGGGGGTGGCGGCGTGCACGGTGAAGTGGCCGACGGCCCCGAAGGCGCCGGACGGGTCGTGGTCCAGTGCCCGCCAGGCCAGGAACTGCCCGCGGTCCTCCCCGTACAGGGACTCGGCCTCCAGGAAGACGAGGGTGCGCGCGCCCTGGCGGTGCACCTCGCCGCGGCGCTGGGGCGATCCGTTCTTGCCGGGCAGGGGCTCGCGGAGCCGGACGACGCGCAGCGTGCTGCCGCCCGCGCCGAGCGGGCCGGCCGCGACGGCCTCGAACAGGTGGAGCAGCGCGGCCCGTTCGCCCTCGAACAGGGACGGGGCGGCGGCGCGGGTGGCGAACACCGGCAGCCGGTCCAGAAGCTGGGGCCAGCCGCTGCCGGTGGTGGGGACGGTGCCCGGGTCCCGGGTCCAGCCCTCGGCGAGCGGGCGGGTGTCGGGGTGCGGTGCGGGGCCGTGTGCCGGGGTGCCGGCGAGCACGTCGTTGACGGCCTTGATGTGGCGCAGCACGGTCGGCTCGTCGCCCGACCAGTAGCCGGTGACGGTGTGGCCGAGGGCGGCGCGGACGGCGCTCAGCAGGGTGCTGTCGCCGCCGTGCTCCGGCGAGAACTCCGCGTACATGGCCTGCGGCGGGCGCGGCGCCGCCGGGCCGTTCGGCTCGGCCGGCTCGGGGTCGGTGTACCGCCGGGCGGTGGCGCGCAGGCCGACCGGGACCAGGGCGACCGAGGTGACGCCGGCGAGCAGCGCGGGGTCGGTGATGCCGGGCAGGGCGCGGGCGACGGCGGCGGTGGTCGCGGCGGTGAGTTCCTGCCGGTCCTGGGCGCGCTGCTCCTCGCTGCGTGTACCGCTGGTGGCGGCGATGTGCGCGTCGATGATGTCGGCGAGGGTGTCGACCAGGGAGGCGGCGAGCTCGTCCGTGCAGTCCCGCAGCGCCTTGGATCCGGCCTCGTCGCGGACGCGCAGCAGGTGCCAGAACGGCAGCGGCGGTACGAGCACGGTGCCGGCGGCGAACCGGCCGCCCGCGTTCCCGGGCTGCGCGGTGAGGAGCGGACCGGCGGCCTGGGTCGCGCCCTCCTCGTAGAGGGCGGCCAGGCCGCCCTGGCGGGCGAGCACGGGCGCGCTGCCGGGCAGGCGCAGGGCGCCGACCGGGACGGCGCCCAGGCCGTCGGGGAGGCTGACCGTGGTGCCGTCGGGGGTGCCTGCGGTGAGGGTGTCGCCGTCGGCGCGGACCCAGTGGCCGAGGACGGTGCCGTCGGTGCCGAGCGGGGTCTGCTCCGTACCGGGCTGCATCGGCAGCAGTTCGCAGTCGGCGGGACGCAGGGTGCTGCCGTCGCGCACGGCGGCGGCGAAGGTGGCGGGCAGCGAGGCACGGCCGACCGCTCCGGTCGCCGCGTCGTACTCGATCCAGGACGACCCCGCGCTGGTGGTGCGCAGCCGCCAGTGGCCGATGCCGTCGCCGATGACGCGCTCTTCCTCGGTGAGCTGGGTGTCACCGGCGTGCAGCGGACGGCGTCCGGCGGTGCGGCCACCCGTGGGCAGCGGCAGGCTGGCGCCGCGCTCGCGGTGGTGGAAGAAGACGGTGTGCGGGGCGGAGAGGGCGAAGACGTCGCCGGGGCGCGAGGTCCAGTAGGCACGGTCGCGGCCGTCCTCGCGCCACATGACGAGGAGGTCGCCGTCGACGTAGCGGAAGGCGGGGTCGGTCCAGCGGTCCGCCTCCTTCGGGATGCGCAGGTCGTGCTCGAGGAGGACCTGGTCGGGGCCCGCGACGACCGCCTTGTCGCGGTGGGAGACGATCAGGGCGGGCCAGGCCTCGTTGACCCGGATGCCGCCTCGGCCGTTGTCCTTCGGGGCGGGGCCGAGCCGGTCCATCGCCTCTTCGAGCGCGGGCCAGGCGAGCTCGTCGAAGACTCCGGTGCGCAGGGTGCGGGCCAGGTTGCGGGAGAGGTCGTGGCGGCGGACGCGGTCCACGGCGTCCGGGGCGACCTCGGCGGCGACGGCGCGGAAGCGGCGCAGCTGGTTGAGGACCGTCTCGGCGCCGGGCAGTCCGGCGGCGGCCGTGTAGGCGTCGGTCCGCTCGTCGATCCAGGCGCTCAGGACGCCGCGCAGCACCGGGTGTTCGGCGACGGTGCGCAGGTGGAGCTTCTCGTTCCACCGGCTGTGGCCGACGTCGGAGCGCAGCCGCGGGCCGTAGCGCTCGTCGGCGGCGAGGGCGGCCAGGTCGCGGCGTCCCTCGGCGCTGCCGTCGAGCCATTCGCTCAGGCCCAGGTCGCGTCGGCCGCTGTAGGAGTGCGGGTTCGCCTCCGGGGACGGGTCGGTGACGGGGATTCCGAGGGCGAGGCACAGGTCGAGGAGGTCGAGGTCGAGGCGGCTGGCCCACTGGGTGCTCGCCTTGTTCAGGTCCACGGGCCGGCCGTCGGCGATCAGGCGCGGGGCCATGCGCTCGACGAGCGCGTACGTCAGCGGGGTGCGGCGGCGGCCTCGGTACCCGCCGTGGAGGTGGGCTGCCCAGCGGGCCAGCCAGTCGCTCGCGGAGACCTCCGCGCCGGTCGCGGGGCCGGTGAGGAGCTGCTCGGCGCCGGATTCGGCGAGCAGGCCGAGCCACTGCTGCTCGGCGGCGGCGCCGCGGCCCAGGCCGGTGGGCACGAACTCCAGGAGGCGGGCCCGCACTTCGGGCCGCTCCTTGGCGAGGCCGACGAGGGTGGCCTGGTACGCCGTCCAGAAGGAGGCGGGGGCGCGGACGACGGCCGGCGAGGCGAGCAGGTCGGCGAGGAGGGAGGTCTCCTCGGTGACGCGGTCGAGACCGGCCGCCTTGATGAGCTTGCGCGCGTCCTGGGGCAGGGCGGCGTAGGGCGGCATGCCGGCGCCGCAGCGCTCGACGACGAGCTGCCGGTACTGGTGCCAGGCGTCCTCGGCGCTGAGCCGGGCGCTGAGGTCGGCGACGTGCTCCTTGAGGGCCTTGACGGTGAGCGCCCCGGCGAAGGCGAACTCGAGGAACACCGCGCGCCGGCGGGCCTCGTCGACGGCCAGGCTGTGCACCCGCTCGGCCTCGCGGGCCTTGCCGAAGAACTGGGCCGCGTACGTGGTGTTCTCGTGGCGCAGGAAGGCGCGGCCCGCCTCCTCGTAGAACGTGGGCAGGAAGTGGGGCACGGAGCGGCCGAGGCGTTCGCCGAGCGCCTCGAAGCCCTCCTTGGCGGCGCCCGCGCGGGACTTGGCCATGCGGGAGAACCGCTCGACGTCCTTGACGAGGGCGAGCGCGTGGTGTCCGTTGGCCGGGTCGTGGACGAGGGCCCAGGCGGGGAAGCCGAGGGTCTCGCGGCGCACCTGGCCGAGGCCGTCGTGGCGGGCGGTGCGGGTCAGGCCGAGGAAGTCGAGGGCGAGGTCCTCGGCCTCGCCGAGGGTGCCGGGGACGAGGCGGACGACGGTGCGGCCTTCGAGGACGGGGTGTTCGTAGGCGCGCACGGTCAGCTCGTCCGCGTCCTCGCCCCGGTGGGTGCCGGGGAGCAGGACGGCGCCCGCTTCCAGGAGTGCTCCCGTGTCCTGCGTCTGCTCGTCGTCCTTCATCCGCCGGTCCCCCGTCGCGCTGTTCCGTGTGTGCTGGTCGCTGATGCCGTTGGTGCTCACGCCGCCTGCTCCCCGTCCTCGACGTCGCGGCCCGCGTAGAGCGCGGCGGCCATGCGCATGCCCTCGGACCAGGCGACGGGGCCCACCTCGCCGAGGGTGAGGGCGCCGCCCTGGGGGGTGGTCCAGGTCAGCGGGCCCGTCTCGGTCTGTTCGTAGCCCTCGTAGTCGCCGACCCAGACGCGGGCCTCGATGCCGCGGCCGGCTTCCAGGACGGGCAGGACGGCCTGGCCGCCGCGGACGCGGTAGCCGAGGGAGGTGGCGCGGCCGACGAGGAAGCGCAGCTCCTTGAAGACGCCGCCCTCGTAGTCGTCGACGCCCCGGGCGCCCGTGTCGCGGTCGGCTCCGCGCACGTACGTCTCGCGGAAGAGCTGCTGGACGCCCTGCTCGACGCCGAGCTCGACGGCGAACTCGCGCAGTTCGTCGAGGTCGTCGAGGAGGACGGGGTGGGGGATGCGGATCTGCTCGGGGCTGATGCGGACGGTATCGCCGTCGAGGTCGACGAGACCGATGCCGCGCTCGGGGTCGGCGTCGCGCAGGAATCCGGCGACGGCGCCGTCGGGCCCGGTGACGACGAGGTCGCGCAGCGCGGTGCGCCAGGCCGGGTCGGGCCAGACGCGGGCGAGGACGGCGGTGGGGACGGGCAGGGAGCGCGTCATCCAGTTCTCCACCTGGTCGCGGCAGTCGCGCTCGTGGCGCTCCAGCCACTCGGTGAGCTGGCGCAGGCCGATCACGGCCTGCTCGTCCGCGATCTTGGGCGGCACCGACTTGAGCAGGCGGCCCTTCCCGTTCCGGCAGATGACCTTGCCGTTCTCGTCCAGGGCCACCTCGTAGTCGCCCGCGGGCATCCACCCCATCACTGCCTCCCCGACAGCCGTGCTGATCAACTGCCGGGAACTCTAGAGGGGCCCACTGACAACGCGACGCGGCCCGTCCCCCACACGAGGGGCCGGGCCGCGTGAACCGCTGTCGGCGGGGCTACTTCTTGGCGTCCGCCCAGGTCCGCTGGACCGTCAGGTCCTGCTTGACCTCGGCGAGCTGGACCGCGACCGCGCTGGGCGCGGTGCCGCCGCGGCCGGAGCGGGAGGCGAGGGCGCCCGGCACGTTGAGCACCGTGCGGACCTCGGGGGTGAGGTGCTCGGAGATCTTCACGAACTGGTCGTCGGTCAGCTCGTCGAGCTCCTTGCCCTCGGCCTCGGCGACCTTGACGCACTCGCCGGCGACCTCATGGGCGACGCGGAACGGCACGCCCTGCTTGACGAGCCACTCGGCGATGTCGGTGGCGAGCGAGAAGCCGGCCGGGGCCAGCTCCTCCATCCGCTCCCGGTTGACCGTGAGGGTGGCCATCATGCCGGTGAACGCGGGGAGCAGGATCTCCAGTTGGTCGCAGGAGTCGAAGACCGGCTCCTTGTCCTCCTGGAGGTCGCGGTTGTACGCGAGGGGCAGCGCCTTGAGGGTGGCGAGCAGGCCCGTCAGGTTGCCGATGAGGCGGCCGGACTTGCCGCGCGCCAGCTCGGCGATGTCCGGGTTCTTCTTCTGCGGCATGATCGAGGAGCCGGTGGAGAAGGCGTCGTGGAGGGTGACGAAGGAGAACTCCTTCGTGTTCCAGATGATGATCTCCTCCGCGATGCGGGAGAGGTTCACCCCGATCATCGCCGTGATGAAGGCGAACTCGGCGACGAAGTCCCGGGAGGCCGTGCCGTCGATCGAGTTGGCCGCCGAGCCCTGCTCGAAGCCGAGGTCGCGGGCGACCGCCTCCGGGTCCAGGCCGAGCGAGGAGCCGGCGAGCGCGCCCGAGCCGTACGGGGACACGGCGGTGCGGGTGTCCCACTGGCGCAGCCGCTCGGCGTCCCGGGACAGGGACTGGACGTGGGCCAGGACGTGGTGGGCGAAGAGGACCGGCTGGGCGTGCTGGAGGTGCGTGCGGCCGGGCATCGCGACGTCCGCGTGCGCCTCCGCGAGGCCCACGAGGGCCTCCTGGAGGTCGGCGATCAGGCCGCCGATGATCCGGGCGTGGTCGCGCAGGTACATCCGGAAGAGCGTCGCCACCTGGTCGTTGCGCGAGCGGCCCGCGCGCAGCTTGCCGCCGAGGTCCGGGCCGAGGCGCTCGAGCAGGCCGCGCTCCAGGGCCGTGTGGACGTCCTCGTCGGCGATGGTGCCGACGAAGGAGCCGTCGGCGACGTCGGCCTCGAGCTGGTCGAGCCCGGCGATCATGCGGGTCAGCTCGTCCTCGGTGAGCAGGCCCGCCGTGTGCAGCACGCGCGCGTGGGCACGGGAGCCCGCGATGTCGTACGGCGCGAGGCGCCAGTCGAAGTGGACGGACGCGGACAGTTTGGCCAGGGCCTCGGCGGGGCCGTCGGCGAACCGGCCGCCCCAGAGGCGGACATCGCCGGTGTTGCTGCTCACGTGCTCTGCTCCTCAAGCCGGGCGTTCATGCGTGAAAGTCTCATGCATGAGTATGCAGTGCTCTGCATGATTCGTCAATCGTCCTCACGGGCGATGCCGACGGCCGCGAGGACGATCGACAATGCCCGCATGGGAAAGACCTACGAACACATCGACGGACGCCTGCGCACCTTCATCGAGTCCCAGCCCATGTTCTTCACGGCCACCGCACCGCTCGCCGGTGACGGCACGGTCAATCTCTCACCGAAGGGCCTCACGGGCTCGTTCGCCGTGCTGGACGAGCGAACCGTCGCCTATCTGGACTTCGCGGGGTCGAACGCGGAGACGATCGCCCACCTGCGGGAGAACGGCCGGATCACGCTCATGTGGTGCGCCTTCCAGGGCCCGCCCAACATCGTGCGCGTCCACGGCCGCGGCGAGCCCGTCTTCCGCGACGACCCGCGCTTCACCGAACTCCTCACCCGCTTCCCCGACATCGATCCGTCGCAGCACGGCCTGCGCGCCGTGATCGTCGTGACCGCGGAGCTCGTCCGCGACACATGCGGCTACGGGGTCCCGTTCCTGTCGTACGACGAGGACCGCGATCTGCACGGCAAGCGGTTCGGGCGGGAGGACGACGCCTCGCTGGACGCGTACTTCCGGAAGAAGGAGCACATCGGACAGAGCCTGGATGGCCTACCTGGGCTGCCGCTCCCGCTGCCGCCCGCTAATTTCTGACCCATGCGCCGCTCACGAGCAGTCCGTGCGGGCCTCGCCGTCTCCGTCGCCGCCTGCGCGGCGCTCGGAGCGGCCGCGCCCGGCACCCCGCCCTCCGCCCCGCTGCCCGAGCGCCTCGCCGACACGGGCGGCGGCCGCCAGCTGATCACCGCGGAGGCGCCCCGCGCGGCGGCCACCAGCGGCACGGTCAGCTGGTGGGACCGGCGGCCCGACGGCCGCTGGGCGAAGGCCGGTTCGGCCCCGGCCCGCTTCGGGGCGAACGGACTGGTCGAGGGGGCACGCCGCGAGCAGGGCACGAACACGACGCCGGCCGGCCTGTACGACCTGCCGTTCGCCTTCGGTGTCGAGGCGGCGCCGGCCGGCACCTCGGTCCCGTACCGGCCGGTCCGGGACAGCTCCTGGTGGTGCCAGGACAACGACTCGCGCACCTACAACCGCTGGACGGACCCCCGGCCGGCCGACTGCCGCGCCACCGAGTCCGAGCACCTCGCCGACTACGGCACCCAGTACGCGCACGCGCTGGTCGTCGGCTTCAACTACCGCACTCCGGTGCGCGGTCGCGGCGCGGGCATCTTCCTGCACGTCAACGGCCGGGCGGCGACGGCCGGTTGCGTCTCCGTGCCGCGCGAGGCCATGCGCCGCATCCTGACCTGGGTGCAGCCGGCCAAGGCGCCGCACATCGCGATCGGCACCCGGTCCGGTGCCACCGCGATCACCCGCTACTGAGCCCCGCACCGGCCCCGCCGACGACCGCCGGCCCGAAACCCGTGTAGCGACCACATAACGAGACACGGTTGCGGGGCTCCGGGCCGACGGCGTTGCATCGCCGGGTGCAGAGCCGAACCGAACTCCCGTCCACCGAAGCCCCCGCGGCGAGCGCGTCCGCCGACCGCGCGGCCCGTCTCGCGGTCACCGTCTTCCCCGTCCTCGTCCTCGTGTCGGGCGCCTGGGGACTCGCCGCGCCCGGCACCTTCGCCGGCTGGGGCACCAACGTGCCCTATCTCCTCGGCGTCGTGATGTTCTGCATGGGCCTCACGATGACGCTCGACGACTTCAAAGGCGTCGCCAAGCGCCCCTGGGCCGTGGGCCTCGGGCTCGTCGCGCACTACGTGATCATGCCGGGCCTGGGCTGGCTGATCGCCCACGCACTGGGCCTGTCCCCGCAGTTGGCGGCCGGTGTCATCCTCGTCGGCTGCGCGCCCAGCGGCACCTCGTCGAACGTGGTCACCTATCTCGCACGCGGCGATGTCGCCCTGTCGGTGTCGGTCGCCACCGTCTCCACTGTCCTCGCGCCGCTGATCACGCCGCCGCTGACGCTGCTGCTCGCGGGCGCCTACCTGCCCGTCGACGCCGCGTCGATGATGACGGACATCCTGAAGACGGTGCTGCTGCCCGTGCTCGCGGGTCTGGTGGTGCGGCTCGTGCTCGGCCGGTACGTCGACCGGCTGCTGAAGGTGCTGCCGTGGCTGTCGGCGCTGACGGTGGCCGTGATCGTCGCCGTGGTGGTGGCGGGCAGCGCCGAGGCCATCAGGTCGGCGGCCGGGCTCGTGCTCCTCGCCGTGGTGCTGCACAACGGCCTGGGTCTGCTGCTCGGTTACGGCGCCGGCAAGGCGGCGCGACTCGGCGCGCCCTCGTCGCGGGCGATGGCCTTCGAGGTCGGCATGCAGAACTCGGGCCTCGCCGCCTCCCTGGCCACCGCCCACTTCAGTCCGCTGGCCGCACTGCCCGCCGCCGTGTTCTCCGTGTGGCACAACGTGTCGGGCGCGCTGGTCGCGGCCTGGATGTCGTACCGGGCGCGGCGCTCGGCCTGACGCCCGGTACGTACGTCCCGCGGGGGTGCGCTCAGTGGTCGTTCTGCGCCAGCCGCAGCATGTGGTCGGCCAGCGCCTGACCACCGGCGGGGTCGCGGCTGATGAGCATCAGGGTGTCGTCGCCGGCGATGGTGCCGAGGATGACCTGGAGCTCCGCCTGGTCGATCGCCGAGGCGAGGAACTGGGCGGCGCCCGGCGGGGTGCGGAGCACCACCAGGTTGGCCGAGGCCTCGGCGGAGATCAGCAGTTCACCGGCGAGGCGCCGCATGCGCTCCTCCTTCGCCGATTCGCCGAGCGGCGCCTGCGGGGTGCGGAAGCCTCCCTCGCTGGGCACCGCGTAGATCAGCTCGCCACCGGTGTTGCGGATCTTGACGGCGCCCAGCTCGTCCAGGTCGCGCGAGAGCGTGGCCTGCGTGACGTTCAGTCCATCGTCGGCGAGCAGCTTCGCCAACTGGCTCTGCGAGCGCACCGGTTGCCGGTTCAGGATGTCCACGATCCTGCGGTGGCGGGCCGTGCGTGTCTGCGGCACCTGCGGGCCGGATACCGCGCTCAGCGCGAGGTTCTCGGCTGCGCGCAGGTCGTTCTCCGCCTTGCTGCTCATCGTCGTCGTCCCATCCTCAGGATCCTGCTTCCCCGTCGGCCGCGGCCGTGTCCAGTACGGCGGGCAGCGCCGCGAGGAACGCGTCCGCCTCGGCGTCCGTCAGGTTCAGCGGGGGCATGAGCCGGATGACGTCGGGGGCGGGCGCGTTCACCAGGAGGCCCGCGTCCTGGGCCGCCTGCTGCACCTGCGGTGCGCGCGGCCCGGTGAGCACGATACCCAGCAGCAGTCCGGCGCCCCGGACGTGGCTGACCAGTGGGTGCTTCAGGGACTCGATTCCGGCCGTGATGCGCTCGCCGACGCGCCGGGTGTTCTCGAGGAGTCCGTCGGCCGCGATGGTGTCGAGGACGGCGAGACCGGCGGCGCACGCGACGGGGTTGCCGCCGAAGGTGGTGCCGTGCTGTCCGGGCTTCAGGAGCTTCGCCGCCTCGCCGAACGCGACGGTGGCGCCGAGCGGCAGGCCGCCGCCCAGGGCCTTGGCGAGCGTGACGACGTCGGGGTCGACGCCTTCCTCGGCCTGGTGGGCGAACCAGTGGCCGGTGCGGCCGACGCCGGTCTGCACCTCGTCGAGGACGAGGAGGGTGCCGGTGGCGCGGGTGATCTCGCGGGCAGCCCTGAGATAGCCGGCGGGCGGGGTGACCGCGCCGTTCTCCCCCTGGACGGGCTCGATGATCACGAAGGCGGTGTCCTCGGTGACCGCGGCCCGCAGCGCCTCCACGTCTCCGTACGGGACGTGCGTGACGTCGCCGGGGAGCGGGGTGAAGCCGTCCTGCTTGCCGGGCTGGCCGGTCAGGGCGAGGGCGCCCATGGTGCGGCCGTGGAAGCCGCCGGTCGTGGCGACCATGTGGCGGCGGCCGGTGAGCCGGCCGATCTTGAAGGCGCCTTCGTTGGCCTCGGCGCCCGAGTTGCAGAAGAACACCGCGCCGTCGCGGCCGAAGAGCTGCAGCAGCCGCTCGGCGAGGGCGACGGGCGGCTCGGCCATGTACAGGTTGGAGACGTGGCCGAGGGAGGCGATCTGGGTGGAGACCGCGTCGACGATCGCGGGGTGGCCGTGGCCCAGCGCGTTCACCGCGATGCCGCCGACGAAGTCGAGGTACCGCTTGCCGTCGGCGTCCCACACCTGTGCGCCCGCGCCCTTGGCCAGGGCGATGCGGGGTGTGCCGTAGTTGTTCATCAGGGCGCCCTGCCAGCGCTGGGCCAGCTCCGCGGTGCCGGTCATGCCGTTCCCCCCTTTTCCCCGTCCGGCACGACCATCGTGCCGATGCCTTCGTCGGTGAAGATCTCCAGCAGGATCGAGTGCTGGACGCGCCCGTCGATGACGCGGGCGGTGTGCACCCCGTTGCGCACGGCGTGCAGGCAGCCCTCCATCTTCGGGACCATGCCGCTCGCCAGGTCGGGGAGCAGCTTCTCCAGCTCGCTCGCGGTGAGCCGGCTGATGACCTCGTCCGAGTTCGGCCAGTCCTCGTAGAGGCCCTCGACGTCGGTCAGGACCATCAGCGTCTCGGCGTCCAGCGCAGCAGCGAGTGCCGCAGCCGCCGTATCAGCATTGACGTTGTAGACATGGTGGTCGTCCTGGGAACGGGCGATCGAGGAGACGACCGGGATGCGGCCGTCGGCGAGCAGGGCCTCGATGGCGCCGGTGTCGATCTCGGTGATCTCGCCGACCCGGCCGATGTCCACGAGCTCGCCCTCGATGCGGGGCTGGTGCTTGGTGGCGGTGATGGTGTGGGCGTCCTCGCCGGTGAGGCCGACGGCGAGCGGCCCGTGCTGGTTGAGCAGGCCGACGAGCTCGCGCTGGACCTGCCCGGCGAGCACCATCCGTACGACGTCCATGGCGTCCTCGGTGGTGACGCGCAGGCCGGCCTTGAACTCGCTGACGATGCCGTGCCGGTCGAGGGCCTTGCTGATCTGCGGGCCGCCGCCGTGCACGACGACGGGCTTGAGGCCCGCGTGGTGCAGGAAGACGACGTCCTGCGCGAAGGCGGCCTTCAGCTCCTCGTCGATCATGGCGTTGCCGCCGAACTTGATGACGACGGTCTTGCCGTGGTGGCGGGTCAGCCAGGGCAGCGCCTCGATGAGGGTCTGCGCCTTGGGCAGCGCGGTGTGCTTGCGGGCGCCGGCCCTCTTCGGGGACTCGCTCTTCGGGGACTCGTTCTGCGGGGACGTGTTCTTCGGGGTCTCGGTCATGACGAGTACGCGCTGTTCTCGTGGACGTAGTCGGCGGTCAGGTCGTTCGTCCAGATCGTCGCGGCCTCGGTGCCGGCCGCGAGGTCCGCGGTGACGACGACCTCGCGGAACCGCATGTCGACCTGGTCTCGGTCCTCGCCCACGCCGCCGTTCTTGCAGACCCACACGCCGTTGATCGCGACGTTGAGCCGGTCGGGCTCGAAGGCGGCGGAGGTCGTGCCGATGGCGGACAGGACGCGGCCCCAGTTCGGGTCCTCGCCGTGGATGGCGCACTTGAGGAGGTTGTTGCGCGCGATGGAGCGGCCGACCTCGACGGCGTCGTCCTCGCTCGCCGCGTTGATCACCTCGATCTTGATGTCCTTGCTGGCGCCCTCGGCGTCGCCGATGAGCTGCCGGCCCAGGTCGTCGCACACGGTGCGGACGGCCTCGGCGAACTCGGCGTACCCGGGGGTGACTTCGGCGGCGCCGGAGGCGAGGAGCAGCACCGTGTCGTTCGTCGACATGCAGCCGTCGGAGTCGACGCGGTCGAAGGTGACGCGGGTGGCGTCGCGCAGCGCCTTGCCGAGGACCTCGCTGTCGAGGTCGGCGTCCGTGGTGAGGACGACGAGCATGGTGGCGAGGCCGGGGGCGAGCATGCCCGCGCCCTTGGCCATGCCGCCGACGGTCCAGCCGTCGCCCTCGTACACGGCGGTCTTGTGCACGGTGTCGGTGGTCTTGATGGCGATGGCGGCCTTCTCGCCGCCGTGCTCGGACAGCTGGGCGGCGGCGGTCTCGACGCCGGGCAGCAGCTTGTCCATGGGGAGCAGGACACCGATGAGGCCGGTGGAGGCCACGGCGACCTCTCCCGCGTTGAGCCCGAGGACCTCGGCGGCCTTCTCGGCGGTGGCGTGCGTGTCCTGGAAGCCCTGGGGGCCCGTGCACGCGTTGGCGCCACCGGAGTTGAGGACGACGGCGGACACGAGGCCGCCCTTGAGGACCTGCTCGGACCACAGGACCGGGGCGGCCTTGACGCGGTTGGAGGTGAAGACGCCCGCGGCCGCGAGACGGGGGCCGCGGTTGACCACGAGGGCCAGGTCCGGGTTCCCGCTCTCCTTGATTCCGGCAGCGATGCCCGCGGCCTGGAATCCCTTGGCTGCCGTCACACTCACGGCGCGACTCCGATCGTCGAGAGCCCGGTGGTCTCGTCGAGACCCAGGGCGATGTTCATGGACTGGACGGCACCGCCTGCGGTGCCCTTGGTCAGGTTGTCGATCGCGCTGATGACGATGACGCGGCCCGCCGCCTCGTCGTACGCGACCTGGATCTGCACCGCGTTCGACCCGTACACGGCGGCGGTGGCGGGCCACTGGCCCTCGGGGAGCAGCCGCACGAACGGCTCGTCCCCGTACGCCTTCTCGTAGGCGGCGCGCACGGTGTCGGCCGTGACGCCGTCCGTGGCCTTGGCGCTGCACGTGGCGAGGATGCCGCGGGGCATCGGCGCGAGCGTCGGCGTGAACGAGACGGAGATCCGCTCGCCCGCCGCCGCGCTCAGGTTCTGGATCATCTCGGGGGTGTGCCGGTGGCCGCCGCCGACGCCGTACGGCGTCATGTTCCCCATGACCTCGCTGCCGAGGAGGTGGGGCTTGAGCGACTTGCCGGCCCCGGAGGTGCCGGACGCCGCGACGACCACGGCCTCGGGCTCGACCAGGCCCGCCGCGTACGCCGGGGCGAGCGCGAGGGAGACGGCGGTCGGGTAGCAACCGGGCACCGCGATGCGCTTGGCCCCCTCCAGCGCGGCGCGGCCACCCGGCAGTTCGGGAAGGCCGTACGGCCAGGTGCCGGCGTGGGGCGAACCGTAGAACTTCTCCCAGTCCGCGGCGTCCTTGAGCCGGAAGTCGGCGCCCATGTCGACCACCAGCACGTCCGGGCCGAGCTGCTCGGCGACGGCGGCGGACTGGCCGTGCGGCAGCGCCAGGAAGACGACGTCGTGCCCGGCGAGCACCTCGGGGGTGGTCGCCTCGAGCACACGGTCGGCCAGCGGCTGGAGATGGGGCTGAAGGGCACCCAGTCGCTGCCCCGCGTTCGTGTTCGCCGTCAGGGCGCCGATCTCTACCTCGGGATGGGCGAGCAGCAGACGCAGGACTTCACCGCCCGCGTACCCACTCGCTCCCGCCACCGCTGCGCGTACCGCCATGGAACCCTCCTCTTGGATGGCATGACTATACGCCGCACTGCACGTTTATGCAATCGATCACCCAGCACTGCCCCGCGCCCCTCCCTTCCCCTCTCTCGCACGGTAAGCGCGGTGGCCGGGCCCCGCGAGCCCAGCCTGATCCGGACGAAAGGCCCTAGGCTCGGTGGCCGGGACCGAGGAGCGGTCCGTGAGGGGGGACGGGGTGCGGGGGCATCGGCTCAACGGGCGGTACGAGCTCGTGGAGATCATCGGCGCGGGCGGGATGGGCGAGGTCTGGCGGGCCCGGGACCTGCGGCTCGACCGGGACGTCGCGGTCAAGGTCCTCAAGGGCGGCGGCGACGGGAGCGCGGAGGAGTCCGAGGCGCTGGCCAGGTTCCGGCGCGAGGCGCTGGTCGCGGCGGCGCTGGACAGTCCGTACGTCGTGGCGGTGCACGACCACGGGATCGACGAGGCGCGTCCGTATCTGGTGATGGCGCTGGTCGCCGGGCGCACGGTGCAGGAGATCCTGCGCGACGAGGTGCGGGTGTCCGTGGCGGACGCGCTGGAGTGGACGGCGGACGTGTGCCGGGGCCTGGACGTGGCGCATCGCGCGGGCGTCGTGCACCGGGACATCAAGCCGGCCAACATCATGGTCTCGGAGGAGTCCGGGGTCTCGCGGGCCCGCATCGTGGACTTCGGGATCGCGCGCTACGTGGCCTACCGCGCCGCCGATCCGCGGTTGACGCACACGGGGCAGCTGCCGTTCGGCAGCGTGCAGTACATGGCGCCGGAGCGGTTCCGGGACGGGGCCGGGGACGCGAGCGCGGATCTGTACGCCGTGGGCTGCGTGCTGTACGAACTGCTCGTCGGACGGCCGCCGTTCGTGGGCGACGCGGCGGGTGTGATGTTCAACCACCTGAACGACGTGCCGCTGCGGCCCAGCCGGGCGCGGGCCGAACTGACGCCCGCGGTCGACCGGTTGGTGCTCGACCTGATGGCGAAGGAACCCGGGGAGCGGCCCGCCGACGCGCGGGAGGCACTGGAGCGGGTGCTCGCGGCGCGGCCGGGTACGAAGCCGGCACCGGCGCCGCTGGAGAAGGCCGGGCCGGCGCCCGCGCCCACGCGCGCGGTGACGAAGCAGCCCGAGGACGCCGTACCGGCCCCGAAGACCCCGGCACCCGAACCCGAGCCCCAGCCGAGGCCCGCGGCCGAACCCGAACCCGAACCCGTGAAGACGCCGGTGAGCGCCTGGACGCCCGCTCCCCCGGCGCCCCGCCGCCGCCGGCGCGGCCCCCTCCTCGGCGTGGCCGCCGCGCTGCTCGTCCTCGGGGTACCCACCGCGATCGGCCTCGGTGCCGCCTCGGACGGCGAGGGCGGCGACGACGGGCCGGGGCACGGCGGCGCTCCCCCGGCCGCCACGTCGACGGCGCCTCCGGGGACGTACACGATCGGACTCGCCCTGGACGACGACGCGGCGGGGGCCACGGCGAAGGCCCGCGAGCGGACCGTGCGGGCGGCCCTCGACGAGGCGCGCCGGCGCTCGAAGCACAAGGTGCCGCTGGAGGTCGTCACCGTGCGCGCCGACGGCCAGGACGCGGCGGCGACCTTCACCGACCGGTACCCGACGGCGCTCGCGCTGATCGGTGACATCTCGGACCTCGACGACCTCCAGGCGGGCATGCCTGTCGTCAACGTGTGCCGGTCGCGCTGGGCGGACCCGGAGGGCGAGTACGGCGTCACGGCGGACGAGATGGCGTCGGGGCGGCAGGCGGGGCGGTATCTGCGCGGCGCGTTCGGCATGGAGCGGGTCACCGACATCTCCGAGCTGAAATGGGCGTCGAGCCCGGACGACGAGTCGTTCGGCATGGGCCTCAGAGCGGCCGGGCTCACCGCCCGGGACACGGTCTCTCCGCAGGAGGAGCCGGGCGGGAAGCGCGACCAGCTGCTCGTGGTGAGCGACCTTCCCTCCCACGAGGACGAGGACGTCATCGCGGAGCGGAAGAAGAGCGGCGGCCTGCTCGCGGTGCGCGACGCGTACTCGAACGCCTG
This sequence comes from Streptomyces sp. NPDC025806, assembly GCF_055558275.1. Classification (NCBI taxonomy): domain Bacteria; kingdom Bacillati; phylum Actinomycetota; class Actinomycetes; order Kitasatosporales; family Streptomycetaceae; genus Streptomyces; species Streptomyces sp. NPDC025806. The sequence goes on from NZ_JBVHMU010000013.1 coordinate 159,830, forward strand.
CGACACCCTCCAGGACCGCGCCATGTTCGACCGCCTCGACGCGAAGCTGCCCGACGGGAGCCTGCGCTTCCGCGCGTTCAACGACGAGCGGCAGAAGCCCGACTGCGCGGACTTTCCGAAGCTGTGCTCGGCGCCCGCCGAGGTGCGCGCGCTGCTGAGGCACCGGGGCACGGCGGAGCTGTACGACACGACGCTGGCCGTCGCGGCGGCGGTCGACCGGGCGCTGGGCGCGCAGCGGCCGACCGTCGGGCAGCTCGACATGGTGCGGGCCGAACTGCGCACGGGGCTCGACGACGTACGGGTGGACGGACTGCTCGGCGCCTACGCGTTCAAGGACCACCGCGCCCAGGACCGCCCCGTGTGGGTCGACCGGCGGGTGAAGGGGGCCTGGAAGCAGCTCGGCACGGTGGAGGGGCTGACCGGCGGGACGTCCTGATGCCGGTGCCCGACGCGGCGGTCCCGGTGGTCGTGGGGGGTCGTGGTCGGGCACCGGGCGCCCTGAGCACGGGAGTTCACGGCGCTCACGACCACGCCGGGCGAGCGGTGGGTGGCGGCGCACGACGAGGCCCGGGCCCGGGTCCGACCCGGGCGCGTCCTAGACTGCGGCGGATCCGGGAGACGGGGCTTCGGCGGGAAGGGGCGAGGGACATGGACGAGACCTGGCCGGTGCCCGACGCGCTCGCGTTCCTGTCCGGGCGCTGGCACGTGGAGCGCACCGTGCGGGACCTGTCCGAGGACGTCACGGGCCGCTTCGCCGGTACGACGGACTTCGGCGCGGCCGGGGACGGCGAGGGCGGGCTGCGGCACTTCGAGTCCGGCGCGTTCACCTGGCGCGGGGTCGCTCGGCCCGCCGAGCGCACGCTCTTCTTCCGGCCCGGTGACGAGCCCGGCACGGCCGTGGTGCGTTTCGCGGACGGCCGCTTCTTCCACGGCCTCGACCTGCGCACGGGCACCCACGTCGCGGACCACCCGTGCGCGGCGGACCTCTACCGGGGCACGTTCACGGTGACCGGCCCGGACGCCTGGCGGTCGGTGTGGCGGGTGCGGGGCCCGGCGAAGGACCTGCTCCTCACGACGGGCTACCGCCGAGCCGCAGATTCCAGCGCCCCGGCTGCCCGCTGACGGTGGCCGTGGACAGGGGGCGTACGTCGATGTTCCAGTACGTCGACGGGGGCGCCTTCAGGGCGTAGACGAGCGCGGCCCGGACGACGGAGGGCTCGGCGATCGCGACCATCCGGGTGCCGTCGTCGGCGGGCCGGGTGTCCAGCCAGGTGCCGACCCGGGAGATGAAGGCGAGCAGCGGTTCACCGCCGTGCGGGGCCGAGCGGGGGTCACGCAGCCAGTGGTCGACGGCGGCCGGTTCGACGGCCGTGACCTCGCCGAGGGTACGGCCGCGCCAGCGCCCCATGTCGCAGTCCCGCAGGGCGGGCTGGACGAGCGGGGCGAGTCCGAGGGCGTCGCCGGTGGCCCGGCTGCGCGGGGTCGGTGAGCAGTAGCGCAGCTCGGCCGCGGCGAGCGCCCCGAGCACCGGCCCCACGCGCTGCACCTCGTACCAGCCGGCCTCGTCGAGCGGGCGGTCGTCGTCGAAGCGCTCGGCGAGCAGGGAGGAGCTGCGCGCGGCGGCGAGAAGCGTGACGCTGAGCTGCATGGGCCCGATCGTGTACTCGCCGGTAGGAGAGGTCAAGGGCCGCGTCCGTCAGGGTTCGGTCCAGGCGGTGGCGAGGCGCCGTACGCCCTCGGTGATCTCGGCGGCCCCGGCGACGGCCACGAAGCTGAGCCGCAGGTACGGGGCCGGGGGCTCGGCCGCGAAGTAGGGGCGGCCCGGGGGCACGGCGACGCCGGCCCGCAGGGCGCTCGCGACGAGGGCCTGCTCGTCGGTGCCGTCCGGGAGCCGGGCCCACAGGTGGTAGCCGCCGGAGGGGATGTGGTCGACGGACAGCCGGGGCAGCCGCTCGGCGATCCCGGCGGCGAGGAGGTCCCGGCGGTGCTTCAGTTCCGCGGCGACGGTGCGCAGGTGGCGCGGCCAGGCCGGGGCGCCGACGAGTTCGAGGGTGGCCTCCTGCAGCGGGCCCGGCACGAAGAGCTGGTCGACGACCTGGATGGCGCGCAGCCGCTCCAGGACCGGGCCGCGGGCGGCGAGGCAGCCGATGCGCAGGCTCGGCGAGGTGGCCTTGGTGAGCGAGCAGACGTGCACGACGACGCCGTCGGGGTCGTCGGAGGCCAGCGGTCTGGGCAGCGGTCCGGCGTCGGCGTGGACGAGCCGGCGCACGAAGTCGTCCTCGACGACGAAGGCACCGGCGGCGCGGGCGATGCGCAGCACTTCGGGGCGCCGCGCGGGGGCGAGGACGGCGCCGGTGGGGTTCTGGAACAGGGGCTGGCAGACGAAGAGGCGGGCACCGGTCGCCTTGAAGGCCTGTTCGAGCAGTTCGGGGCGGACGCCGTCGCGGTCGACGGGGACCGGTACGGGGCGCAGTCCGGCGGCGCGGGCGATGGCGAGCATGCCGGGGTAGGTGGGCGACTCGACGAGGACGGGGGCGCCGGGCGGGGCCAGGGCGCGCAGCGCGGTGGCGAGCGCGGACTGGCCGCCGTTGGTGACGATGACCTCGGCGGCGGTGATGCCGCCGCCGATGCCGCGGGCGAACCAGTCCCGGAGTTCGGGGAGTCCGTCGACGGGCGGGCGGTTCCAGGCGCTGGGGCGGCGGCCGGCCCGGGCGAGGGCGGCGGCCATGGCGGCGGTGGGCTGGAGGGCCTGGTGCAGATAGCCGCCGTTGAACTCGATGACGCCGGGCGGCGAGGCGGCGAGCGTGATGAGGACGCCGGACGCGTCGACCGCGCGCGGGACGGGTTCGCCGGCGGTCTCGGCGCTGAGCGCGACCTCCTGCCAGGAGGTGTCGCCCACGGGCGCGGTGGCGCGCGGTGCGGCCCTGAAGGCGCCGGCGCCCGGGCGGGTCACGACGAGGCCCTCGGCGGCGAGCTGGGCCAGCGCCCGGGAGACGGTCACGGGGCTGACGCGAAAGCGGTCGACGAGGGCCCGGCTCGACGGCAGCTTTTCACCCACTGAGTAGCGGTTGAGCTCGTTCCGGAGCTGTTTCGCCAGTTCACTCACACTGCTACGCTCGTGCATGAGAGCAGAGAATAGCGCTATCGCGTCGAGCGGAGTAGCAGTCGACACCGCGGCGGGCACCTCGCCGGACGGCTCGGCGGCGGCCCGGGCGGGCGCCGGTTCCGGCCGCGGCCTGCTGCTCGCGGCGACCGGGGTCGCCGCGTTCTCGCTGACCTTCCCCGGTACGGCCTGGGGCCTGGAGGGGTTCGGACCCTGGTCGCTGGTGAGCGTGCGGGTGGTGCTCACGGCGCTGATCGCCGGCGGCTGCCTGCTCGCGCTGCGGATACCGATACCTCGGCGGCGCGACTGGGCGGGGCTCGCGGTGGTCGCGGGCGGCTGCGTGCTCGGCTTCCCGATGCTGACGACGCTGGCCCTGGAGACGGCGACGACCGCGCACTCCGCCGTCGTGGTGGGCCTGCTGCCGCTGACGACGGCCGCGGTGTCGGTGCTGCGGACGGGCGCCCGGCCGCCCCGCGCGTTCTGGTGCGCGGCCTGCGCGGGCGCCGCCGCGGTCCTCGGGTTCACGGTGCAGCAGAGCGGCGGCTCGCTCGGCCGCGCCGATCTGTATCTGTTCGCGGCCCTCCTGGTCTGTGCGGCCGGTTACGCGGAGGGCGGGCGGCTCGCGTCCGTCATGCCCGGCTGGCAGGTGATCGGCTGGGCCGTCGTCCTGTCGCTGCCGCTCGCGGTGGTGGGCGCGGCCCTCGCCCTGCCGCACGAGCCGGTGCGGCTCACGGCGCACAGCATGGCGGGCCTGCTGTGGGTGTCGGTCGGCTCGCTCTTCCTCGGGATGGTCGTCTGGTACCGGGGCATGGCGCTGATCGGTGTCCCCCGGGCCAGCCAGGTGCAGCTGGCGCAGCCGCTGCTCACGCTGGTGTGGTCGGTGACACTGCTCGGGGAGCACCTTCCGGTGGCGGCACCGCTCACCGCGGTCGTGGTCCTGGTGTGCATCGCCGTGACACAGAGGTCCGGCCGACGAGGGTCCCGAAAGGGACGAGCGGCCTAAACTGGGCGTACCGACGCGTACGGCGAGGAGGTTCCGTGATGCAGGCAAGCAAGGGCGACCGGCTGCTGGTCCACGGCCGGGTCGTCGGCCAGCACGACAAGGTCGCCGAGATCATCGAGGTGCTCGGCGGCGACAGCGGCCCGCCGTTCCGGGTCCGCTTCGAGGACGGCCACGAGGCGATCGTGTCGCCGGGCCCCGACTGCGAGGTCCGGCACGCACCCACCCCGGCCTAGGTCCCCGTCCGCACCCCCGATCCCCACCCACCCGCACCTCTCACACCGGCGCCTCCGGGGACGTGAGATACGTCCCATGGATGCGCCGGTTCCTTTGTGCCACCGTGTCGCCGGGGCTGTCCGGCCTCAACCCGGGCTCCACTCCCGCCCCTACGACGGGGTAACGTGCAGCACCGACCGATAGACCCCCGATCCCCGGCGACCCCGGTAGATCAGCGAAAGGCACGAGGTGACGGACCCCTTGACTGACATCCAACGCGTCGGAGTGGTGGGCTGTGGCCAGATGGGCGCGGGGATCGCAGAGGTCTGCGCCCGCTCCGGTCTGGACGTGATGGTGGCCGAGACCACCGGCGAGGCTCTGGAGATCGGTCGGACCCGGCTGCTCAACTCGCTGTCCAAGGCCGCCGCGCGCGGCAAGATCACCGATGAGGAGCTGGCGGAGACGCAGGCCCGCCTCACGTTCACCACGGACCTCGGCGAGTTCGCCGACCGTGACCTCGTCATCGAGGCCGTCGTGGAGAACGAGCAGGTCAAGACGGAGATCTTCCAGGTCCTCGACCAGGTCGTGACCCGCCCCGACGCGATCCTCGCGTCGAACACCTCCTCCATCCCGCTGGTGAAGCTGGCCGTCGCCACGTCCCGCCCGGACCAGGTCATCGGCATCCACTTCTTCAACCCGGCCCCGGTGCAGAAGCTCGTCGAGCTGATCCCGGCGCTGACCACGTCCGAGGGCACGATCAGCCGCGCCCAGGCCATGGTGGAGAAGATCCTCGGCAAGCACGCGATCCGCGCCCAGGACCGCTCGGGCTTCGTCGTGAACGCGCTGCTCGTGCCGTACCTCCTCTCCTCGATCCGGATGTTCGAGTCCGGCATCGCCAGCCGCGAGGACATCGACAACGGCATGGAGATGGGCTGCGCCCACCCGATGGGCCCGCTCAAGCTCTCGGACCTGATCGGCCTCGACACGATCGTCTCGATCGCCGACTCGATGTACGCCGAGTACAAGGAGCCGCTGTACGCCGCTCCCCCGCTGCTGCAGCGGATGGTCGACGCGGGCCGGCTCGGCCGCAAGACGGGCTCGGGCTTCTACACGTACCCCTGATCCGTGCCCCGCGGGGCATCACACTCCGTGCTCGCCGACGGGCCCGGTGTTCTTCGGAACACCGGGCCCGTCGCGTTCGCACGGGGCACGCGCGCGTGACCCGCATATGCCCTCCGCACACGCTCCCGCCGCGCCCACCAGGCGAGTTGACTTCCCGTGCGCACCAAGGTGCGTACGACAAGGAAGTGACGGCTACGGAAAGGAGCGGACCCGTGACCACCGACCCGGAGCGTCCCGTGGTCCCCGAGGAACTCGCAGAGTTACGCCGCGTCTTCGAGGTCGGGCTGACCCGCGTCGACGGCCGGCTGGCCCTGCTGGCCCACCGTGACGACGAGACGGCCAAGGACCAGGACGAGTTGAGCGCACGCGTCGCCGCGCTCGAGCACACCCGCTGGCCGCTGCCCGCGGTGGCCGCGCTGGCCGCCGTCGGCGCCCTGGCCGCGGCGGTCTGGCAGCTGCTGGCCCGCTGACGCCGGGGCCCGTCCTCACAGGCGCATGTGATGGAGCAGGAGTAAGGCGGCCGCCATGTTGGCGGCCGGGACCTCACCCCGGGCGATCATGTCGGGGACGAGCTTGAGCGGGACCCATTCCCTGCGGTCCGACTCGAAGTCGTCCTGGGGGTGGCCGATGTACGTCCCTTCGTCGGTCCAGTAGATGTGGTGCCGGGCGTCCGTGAGGCCGTTGGACGGCTCGACACTCATCAGGTGCCGCAGCGGTCCCGGTCGCCAGCCGGTCTCCTCCTCCAGTTCCCGCGCGGCCGCGTACGCGATGTCCTCGCCGTCCTCGACGACGCCGGCCGCCAGCTCCCAGCCCCAGCTGTCGGTGATGAAGCGGTGCCGCCACAGCAGGAGCACCTCGTTCACCTCGTTCACCACCGTGGCCACGGCCACGGGGCGCAGCCGGATGAGGAAGTGGTCGAGGTGCCGGCCGTCAGGGAGTTCGACATCCGCCAGATTGACGCTGAACCACCTGTTTCCATACACAGTTTGTTCGTTCCGTTTCGTCCACTGCACGGTTCTGCCACCTTCCGCCGAGTTGATGGCAATATCGCAGCAGGGATGTGAACGAGCGCCTCTCGAAAGGAACCTGAAGGAATCAGACGGGGGCTCAGAGCGGCACGCGCAGCGCTCCGTCGATGAGCTCGGCGGCCTCGGCCGTACCGGCGCACCCGCTGCGCACCAGGTGCTCGCGGACCGCCCGGAGCCGGTCGCGCAGCCGCTGCGACTCCATCCCGCGGGCCCGCTCGGCCATCTCGACCGCGGTGGCCACGGCCTGTTCCGCGTTGCCCTGGCGCAGTTGGATCTGGCTGAGCACCGCGAGCCGGTGCACCCGCCCGCGGTCGTGCGCCGGGGTGTGCACGGCCTCCTGCGCGTGCTCCTTGGCCCCCGCGTGGTCGCCGAGGCGGAGCAGCGCCTCGGCCACCTGGACGTTGACGAACCCGGGCTGCACGTAGCCCGTCTCGTCCGGTTCGTGGCCGCGCCGGATGCGGTCGGCGGCGGACTCGGCACGCCGGATGCACTCCAGGGCGCTCGTGCCGTCGCCGATGTGCGCGTACGCCTTGGCCTGCATCGCGTACAGGTCGGAGGCGAGCGCCGGGGTGATGTGCCGCCCGGCGGCCCGCAGCGCGGCCTCCGCGAACGCGACGGCCTGCCGGTGCTCGCGCATGTGCAGCGCCTGGTTGACGAGCAGCGCTATCACGTACGCGCCGAGGCCCCGGTCCCCGCTGGCCTTCGCGAGCCGCAGCGCCTGGTGGAAGTAGCGCTGCGCGAGCCCGTGCGCGTCCGAGTCGTAGGCGCAGATCCCGGCGATGGCGACGAGCCCGCCGGTGGCCCGGTGCAGCTGACGGCCCGTCGCGTCGGTGTAGCGACCGCGCAGCAGGGGCGCCGCCTCCGCGTTGAGGAAGCCGACGATGCGGGTGCGGGTCGCGATGCCGCCCGCCTTGCGGTACATCTGCTCGTAGTGGGTGCGCGCCGAGCGCATCATGTCGATGTCGGCCTGGCTGACGGGGTGCCGGCCGCCGCGGGACACGTCGTTGTCCTCCGGCGGGTTCTCCCACTCCCAGACCGGCATCACGGCCGGGGTCCCGGTGACGGCCGGGGCGTCGAGGACGTGCCGGCGCTGCTGCTCGTCGGAGCGCCACAGGGCGGTGGCCCGCTCCACGAAGCCGGACAGGTTCGACCCGTGCGCCGAGGCCGGCTCGCCGGGGATGCCGAGGCCGATGTCGTCCAGGGTGACGTGCCGCTGGAGGCGTCCCGCGAGGACCTCGCAGATCAGATCGGGGACCTGGCCGCGCGGGCGCTGGCCCTTCAACCAGCGGGCGACGGCCGTGTGTTCGTAGCGCAGCGCGAGTCCGCGGGCCTTCCCCGCCTGGTTCACATGGGCGGCCAGGCCGGCATGGGAGATCCCGGCCTCGTCGAGGATCGCGTCGAGCAGGGTGTTGGGCTGCATGGAGGCCCTCCGTTGGCTCGGTGGCGTCAGCCTAGGGCAACCGCCTTCACACGGGGTGTGATCGGAATACCCGACTCCGGCCGGTGTGCACGCTGTTGCTCCCGGTATCCGCCCGCTTGACTGAACTGCCTCGAAAGAGAGGCCGGCCGGGCCGTCGGCTCCCCCTCGTACAGACGACGGCCCGCGCTCGCGCCGTCCGTCCGCTCGCCTGCCCGACAACTCCTGCGGCGGGCGGACGGCGCCGATCCTGCGGCCGGCCTCCGGTCCACGGAAGGTGGTCCCACAGAAGAAGGGGCGCATCCGGTGATCCGGATGCGCCCCTTCGTCGTTTCCTGCCGTGGCGTCAGGCGCCGCGCAGCACCGCGCCCGTGGTCTCGGCCGCGTGGGCGACCGCCGCGTCACGCGCGGCGCTGGCCTCCTCGACCGTCAGGGTCCGGTCGGCGGCACGGAAGCGCAGGGCGTAGGCGAGGGACTTCTTGTCCTCGCCGAGCTGCTCCGCGTTCTCGTACACGTCGAACAGGCGGACCGCCTCCAGCAGTTCACCGGCACCGGTGCGCAGGGCGTCCTCGACGACCGCGGTCGGCACGTCCTTGCCGACGACGAGCGCGACGTCCTGCGTGGCCACGGGGAACGTGGAGATCCGCGGGGCCTGGAGCGCGCCGGTGGAGGCCTGCTCGACGAGGTCGAGCTCGATCTCCATCGCGCAGGTGCGCTCGGGCAGGTGCAGCGCCTTGACGACGCGCGGGTGCAGCTCACCGGCGTGGCCGACGAGCGTCTCCGTGCCGTCCACCGTCGCGTACAGCGCGGCGCAGCGGCCCGGGTGCCACGGCGCGTGCTGGTCGGCGCGGACGGTCAGCTCGACGCCGGCCTCGCGGGCGACGATCCGGGCGGACTCGACGGCGTCGGCCCAGGTGGCCGGGTAGCCCTTGCCCCACCAGCCGGCCTGCTCGCGGGCGCCCGCGAGGACGACGGCGGCGCGGCGCGGCTGGCGCGGCAGCGCCGTGGTCAGCTCGGCGATCTCCTCGTCGGTGGGCCGGCGGTCGACGGGCAGCCGGACCGCCTTGTGCTCCTGGCCGGTCGGCCGGAACACCAGGCCCGTCTCGAAGAGCGCCAGGTCGTGGCTGCCGCGCCCGTCGTTGCGGCGCAGCGCGCCGAGCAGGCCCGGCAGCAGCGTCGTACGGAGCGAGGGCTCCTCGTCGGACAGCGGGTTGACCAGGTCGACCGTGACGCGGCGGGCGTCGTCCGCCTCGATGCCGAGGGCGTCGAGGGCGGCGGCGCCGATGAACGGGTAGTTCAGCGCCTCCACGTAGCCGGCGCCGGCCAGGGCGCGGCCGACGCGGCGGTGCAGCCGCTGGCGCTCGGTCAGGCCGCGGCCCGCGGGGGGCTTCGGCAGGGTCGAGGGCAGGTTCTCGTAGCCCTCGAGCCGGATGACCTCTTCGGCCAGGTCGTTCGGGTCGGTCAGGTCGGGGCGCCAGGACGGCACCGTGACGACCAGCTCGTCCTGCCCGTAGACGTCGCAGCCGACCTGCTGGAGGCGGCGCACGACGGTCTCGCGGCCGTAGGCGACGCCCGCGACCTTGTCCGGGTGGTCGGCCGGGATCGAGATGGTGCGCGGGGCGCCCGGGGAGATGACCTCGGTGACGCCCTCCTCGGCGGTGCCGCCGGCGAGCAGCACCAGGAGGTCGACGACGCGCTGGGCTGCCGCGGAGGCGGCCATCGGGTCGACGCCGCGCTCGAAGCGCTTGGACGCCTCGGAGGTCAGCTTGTGACGGCGCGCGGTGCGGGCGATGGTGATCGCGTCGAAGTGTGCGGCCTCGATGACGACGTCGGTGGTGCCGGCGTCCTCCGAGTGGTCCGCGATCTCCGTGTTCGCGCCGCCCATCACGCCGGCGAGGCCGATGGGGCCGCGCTCGTCGGTGATGACCAGGTCCTCGGCGTCGAGGACGCGCTTGACGCCGTCGAGCGTGGTGAGCTGCTCGCCCTGCGTGGCGCGGCGCACCCCGATCGTGCCCTGTACGAGGGAACGGTCGTAGGCGTGCAGCGGCTGGCCGAGCTCGAGCATCACGTAGTTCGTGACGTCGACGGCGAGCGAGATCGGGCGCATGCCGGCCTTCTGCAGGCGGCGCTGCAGCCAGATCGGCGAGCGGGCCTCGGGGCTCAGACCGGTGACGGTGCGCGCGGTGAAGCGGTCGCAGCCGATGGGGTCGGAGACCTGGACCGGGTAGCCGTGCGCGTTCGGCGCGGGGACGTCCAGGAGCGCCGGGTCGCGCAGCGGCAGCCCGTACGCGATGGCGGTCTCGCGGGCGATGCCGCGCAGGGACAGGCAGTAGCCGCGGTCCGGCGTGACGGCGATGTCGAGGACCTCGTCCACGAGCTGGAGCAGCTCGATGGCGTCGCGGCCGACCTCGGTCTCCGGCGGCAGCACGATGATGCCGTGCGTGCCGTCGTCGCCCATGCCCAGCTCGTCGGTGGAGCAGATCATGCCGTGCGAGGTCTTGCCGTACGTCTTGCGCGCGGCGATCGCGAAGCCGCCGGGCAGCTCGGCGCCGGGCAGCACCACGACGACCTTGTCGCCGGCCTGGAAGTTCCGGGCGCCGCAGACGATCTCCTGGGGCTCACCGGTGCCGTTGGCCTGGCCGACGTCGACGGTGCAGAAGCGGATCGGCTTCTTGAAGCCCTCCAGCTCCTCGATGGTCAGCACCCGGCCCACCACGAGGGGGCCCTTGATGTCCGCGCCGAGCTGTTCGACGGTCTCGACCTCGAGGCCGACCTTGACCAGCTTCTCCTGTACGTCGCGACCGGTCTCGGTGGCCGGCAGGTCGACGTACTCCCGCAGCCAAGAAAGCGGGACCCGCATCAGATCTCCATCCCGAACGGCCGGGTGAACCGGACGTCACCCTCGACCATGTCTCGCATGTCTTCCACGTTGTGGCGGAACATCAGCATCCGCTCGATGCCGAACCCGAAGGCGAAGCCGCTGTACTTCTCGGGGTCGACGCCGCAGGCCACGAGGACCCGCGGGTTGACCATGCCGCAGCCGCCCAGCTCGATCCAGCCCTCGCTGCCGCAGGTGCGGCACGGACGGTCCGGGTTGCCGACGGACGCGCCGCGGCACACGTAGCAGACCATGTCCATCTCGGCGGACGGCTCGGTGAACGGGAAGTAGTTGGGGCGCAGCCGGGTCTTCATGTCGGCGCCGAACAGCGCCTGGACCATGTGGTCCAGGGTGCCCTTCAGGTCGGCCATGGTGAGGCCCTCGTCCACGGCGAGCAGCTCGATCTGGTGGAAGACCGGGGTGTGCGTGGCGTCCAGCTCGTCCGTACGGAAGACGCGGCCGGGGCAGACCACGTACACGGGCGGCTCACGGTCGAGCAGCGTGCGGGCCTGGACGGGCGAGGTGTGCGTGCGCAGCACGACACCGGACTCGTCGCCGACCGTCTTCTCGCGGCCCTCGGGGCCGGCGACGAAGAACGTGTCCTGCATCTGCCGGGCCGGGTGGTCCGGCGTGAAGTTCAGGGCGTCGAAGTTGAACCACTCCGCCTCGACCTCGGGGCCCTCCGCGATCTCGTACCCCATGGACACGAACACGTCGGCGACGCGCTCCATCATGGTGGTGAGCGGGTGCCGGGCGCCCTCGGGCACACGGTCGTAGGGCAGCGTGACGTCCACGGCCTCCTCGACCAGGACGCGCGCGTCGCGCTCGGCCTCCAGCTCGGCCTGGCGGGCGGCGAGGCCCCGGCCGACGGCGGCGCGGGCCTGCCCGACGAGCTTTCCGGCCGCGGCCTTGGCCTGCGGCGGCAGCGCGCCGATCTCGCGGTTGGCGAGCGACAGCGGCGAGGTGCCGCCGGAGTGCGCGACCTTGGCCTCCTGAAGCGCCTCGAGCGAGTCCGCGGCGGCGAAGGCGGCGAGCGCCTCGTCCCGCACGCGCTCGATCTCTTCCGGTTTCAGTGCCTCGACCTCGACAGGGTCGTACGACTTGTTCGGTGCCGACATCTCTTCCCGTGCTTCCGATTGGCTGGCGGATGGCCCCGTCTGCGACGCGTCCCTGTCTTTGGGACGAACCGTCTCTGATCTGGAGACGCAATGTGCCAAAGGACGAGTCTAGCGGGGGTGAGGTGGGTGACTGCGCCCGTGGGGCCGGTCTGCTCAGGCGTTGAGATACGCCGGCGTGGCCACGGGCAGCATAAATCGGAACCGGGCGCCGCCGCCGGGCGCGCGCCCGACCGTGATCGAACCCCCGTGGGCCTCGACGATGCCCTTCACGATGTACAGGCCGAGCCCGGTGCCGCCGCGCTTGCTGCCCCGCCAGAAGCGGGTGAAGACGCGGTTCATGGACTCCTCCGGGATGCCGGGCCCCTCGTCGCTCACGGTGACCGACGCGCCGACGGGGTCGGTGGGCTCGACGTCTATGGTGACGGTTCCCTCACCGTGGCGCACCGCGTTTTCCAGGAGATTGCTGAGGACCTGGTCGACCTTGTCGGGGTCGGCCCACACCCTGGGCAGCGGCTGGGTGACCCGGAGCAGGAACCGGTCGGCGGGCTGTCCGGAGGCGACGTGGGCCTGGATGTGCCGGGAGACGGCGGCCGCCACGTCGACGGGCTGGCGGCGCACCTCCAGCCGGCCGGAGTCGATACGGGAGATGTCGAGCAGCTCGGCGATCAGCCGGGTCACGCGGTTGGCGTCGGCGTCGACGGTCTCCAGCATGAGCCGCTTCTGCTCGTCGGTGAACCGCTCCCACTTCGCGAGCAGGGTCGCGGTGAACCCCTTGACGGAGGTGAGCGGGGAGCGCAGTTCGTGGGCGACGGTGGCGATCAGCTCGGCGTGACTGCGCTCGGTGCGGCGCCTGGCCTCGGTGTCGCGGATCGAGACGACGACCCGGCGCACGGGACCGGTGGGGCGGCTGCGCACGTACCGGGCGGTGACGAGGACCTCCCGGCCGCCGGGCAGCAGCAGGTTCCGCTCGGGCTGGCCGACCCGGATCGCGAGTCCGCCGTACGGGTCGGTGAGCTGCCACCAGCGCCGGCCCTCCAGGTCCTCCAGCGGCAGCGCACGCTCCAGCGGGGCGCCCAGGGCGCGCTCGGCGGGGACGGCGGTGATGCGCTCGGCGGCGGCGTTGAAGCAGACGACACGGCCGCCCTCGTCGGCGACGACGAGCCCGTCGGAGAGGTCGTCGGGGTCCAGGCCGGGTCCCGCGGGGTCGCTCACCCGCGCGGGCCTGCTGGTGCGGACTGTCATCTCCCCGTACCCCACCTCTCGAAACGGCGCAGTGGGCCCCGAGTCCGTCACCCTACTAGCTGGACGTGACGGACCGGCACCCTCCGGGCGCGCGCTGTGCCCGCGCGGACGCGTACAGGCACACGGCGGCGGCGGTCGCGAGGTTGAGGCTCTCGGCCTTGCCGTGGATGGGGACGCGGACGACGGCGTCGGCGAGGGAGCGGGTCTCCTCGGGCAGGCCCCAGGCCTCGTTGCCGAAGACCCAGGCGGTCGGGGTGCCCATGGTGCCCTGGTCGAGTTCGTCGTCGAGGTCGTCGTCCCCGGCACCGTCGGCGGCGAGGATGCGCACGCCGGCGGCCTTGAGTCCGGCGACGGCCTGCTCGACGGGGACGCCGACGGCGACCGGCAGATGGAACAGGGAGCCGACCGAGGCACGGACGGCCTTCGGGTTGTAGAGGTCGACGGAGGCGTCGGTGAGGATCACGGCCTCGGCGCCCGCGGCGTCGGCGCAGCGCAGCACGGTGCCGGCGTTCCCGGGGTCGCGGACGTGGGCGAGGACGGCGACCAGCTTCGGCCGGGCGGCGAGGATCTCCTCGAACGGCGTGTCCAGGAAGCGGCAGACACCGACGAGGCCCTGCGGGGTGACGGTGGTGGAGATGTCGGCGATGACGCTCTCGTCGGCGAGGTGCACCCCGGCGCCGGCGGCGTGGGCCTCACCCACGATGTCGGCGTAGCGCTCCGCGGCGTCGACGGTGGTGAACATCTCGACGAGCCCGCCGTGCGCGGCGGCCTCCCGCACGGCCTGCGGCCCCTCGGCGAGGAACAACCGCTCCTTCCCCCGGAAATTCCGCTTCCCGAGCCGCCGGGCGGCGGAGACACGAGACGACTTGGGAGAGATCAGTTCGGGGCTAACCATGAGGACTCACCTAGGGGCAAGCGCCCCCGAAGGGGCGCGGGGAACTGCGCGACCAGCCACAACGGACCCGCACACGGCAGACGACAACAACGGGGCAGACGGGCTGCCGAACGCACTCGGACCCGCAAGCGCTCGGCTTGCGGGTCCGAATATCACGTCCGGCTCAGCGGAGCGCTCAGGCGGCAGCCTTGGGCGCGTTCACGTCGGCCGGAAGCGCCTTCTGCGCAACCTCGACCAGCGCGGCGAACGCGTTGATGTCGTTGACGGCCAGCTCCGCGAGGATCTTGCGGTCCACCTCGATGTTGGCGGCCTTCAGACCCTGGATGAGGCGGTTGTACGTCATGCCGTTCTGGCGGGCAGCGGCGTTGATGCGCTGGATCCACAGCTGACGGAAGTCGCCCTTGCGCTTCTTGCGGTCGTTGTAGTTGTAGACCAGGGAGTGGGTGACCTGCTCCTTGGCCTTGCGGTACAGGCGCGAACGCTGACCGCGGTAGCCGCTGGCGGCCTCGAGGATCGCCCGACGCTTCTTGTGCGCGTTCACCGCGCGCTTGACGCGTGCCACTTTGTAACTCCTTGTAGCGGGGCCGGGGTTGTCTTCACCCGACCCGAATTCGAATAGGTCCCGGTCAGTCGATGCTCAGGGTGCTCAGCACCCGAGCATCACTTGCCGAGAAGCTTCTTGATCTTCGCGGCGTCGCCCGGGGCCATCTCGGCGTTGCCGGTGAGGCGACGCGTCACGCGGGACGACTTGTGCTCGAGCAGGTGGCGCTTGCCGGCGCGCTCACGGAGCACCTTGCCGGAGCCGGTGATCTTGAAGCGCTTGCTGGCACCGCTGTGCGACTTGTTCTTCGGCATAGCGCCGTTCTCTCCTCGTCAGTGGCGCTCCCGGCCGGTCCGTGCCAGAGGCCCGGACCGGCCGTGGGGGAACGTCAGTTGTGTCAGTTGGTATCCGGGGCGCACAGGCTGTGCGCCGTCGGATCATGCCTCGGCAGGAGCCTCGGCGGGGGCTTCGACGTCGGCCTCGACCTGGGTCTCGGCCTCGGTCTCAGCCGCGTTCTGCGACTTGCCCGGGTTGGCCTTCGCGTCGGCCTTACGTGCGGCCTGCGCCTCACGGGCCTCGGCCATGGCCTCGGTCTTCTTCTTGTGCGGACCGAGAACCATGATCATGTTTCGGCCGTCCTGCTTCGGGTTCGACTCGACGAAACCGAGGTCCTGGACGTCCTCCGCGAGACGCTGCAGCAGTCGGTAGCCGAGCTCCGGCCGGGACTGCTCGCGACCACGGAACATGATCGTGATCTTGACCTTGTCGCCCTGCTTGAGGAACCGGACGACGTGACCCTTCTTGGTGTCATAGTCGTGCGGGTCGATCTTCGGCCGGAGCTTCATCTCCTTGATGACCGTGTGCGCCTGGTTCTTGCGCGCCTCACGGGCCTTCATGGCCGATTCGTACTTGAACTTCCCGTAGTCCATGAGCTTGCAGACGGGCGGACGGGCGTTCGCCGCCACCTCGACCAGGTCGAGGTCGTACTCCTGAGCAAGCTCAAGGGCCTTGGCAAGCGGAACAATCCCGACCTGCTCGCCGCTGGGACCGACAAGTCGCACTTCGGGAACGCGAATCCGGTCGTTGATGCGGGGCTCGGCGCTGATGGATCCTCCTCGGTAGCACCACACGACGGTCTGGCGGACCGCCGCGTAACGTCTGTTACGTAAGTACCAACCGCGCCGAGACACAGAAAATGCCCCGGACGGTACACAGGCGGGGCTCCAAGACTTACCGGAACACCGCCACGGCGGACCGCGGGGCGCTGTTCGGACGGCTCCATCGTCCGTACGGAACGATGGTGGCCGTCTGACCGGTGACCCGCCGCCCTGAGGGCGGCCAGGTGGGAGATCGGAGCCTCCACTTGTGGGCCGGTCACCTGGGTCACGAGGACGTGGGCATCCGGCCGGTCGTCACACAAGGTTAGCAGCACTTGGGCGGTGGTCCCAACCGGGTGCGCGGCGCGACGCCGGCCGCGGTCCGCATATCGTGGAGCCCATGAGTGACGCGACCCCCGCTGCTGCCCCCGACGCCCCCGACACGCCCGACTACGACGCCCTGACCCGCGACATCGCGGAGGTGCCCGCCGTCGAGGTCATCGTGACGGTCGCGGTGAACCTGATGAGCGCCGCCGCGGTGAAGCTGGGCCTCACCGAGGAGGGCGACGCCCACAAGGACCTCGACGAGGCACGGAAGCTGGTGTCCGCCCTCGCCGGTCTGCTCGACGCGAGCGCCACCGAGATCAGCTCGTTCCACGCGGCTCCGCTGCGGGACGGCCTGAAGTCGCTGCAGCTCGCCTTCCGCGAGGCCTCGATCGTGCCGGACGAGCCCGGCCAGGGCCCGGGTGAGAAGTACACGGGCGCCGTCTACGGCTGACGTGAGAACGTGACCCGTGCGCTCCTCAGGGGCGCACGTACAAGGGCTCGCCGGAGGGCGTGGTCCCGGCCGGCAGCAGTGCCAGGTCGAGGCCGCCCACCAGGCGGGCCCTCAGTGTTTCGTCGGCGGCGACGCGCGCCGCGAGGGAGCGGGCGGTCGCCTGGACGTCGGCGTCCGCGTCGAGGACGAGGGCGAGGGTGCCGTCGGTGCCGCTGGAGGGGCCCGGGCCCAGGTGGGCGCGGACGATCGCGGGCTCGGCGGCGACCGCGGTGCGCACCGCCTCCACGACCGCGGGGTCGGCCAGCGGGTCCGTGTCGGTGCGCCCCTCCGCGAGCGCGTACAGGGCGGGGCCCGTCAGCTCGTACGGGACCGGGCCGGCGAGGTCGATGACGACGGTGTCGGCCTTCTCGTGGGCGGCGGCCTGGAGCGCCTGGTGCAGCGGGACGGCGACCGGGCGGGCGGCGGGGTCCCACAGGGCGAGGGACGCGGTCGAGGTGAAGGCGGGCAGCGCCTTGCGGTCGCCGGCCTTGAGGGTCGGGACCGCCATGTCGCTGGTCTTCTCGCGGCGCAGCCCGTTCTCGTCCTCCTCGACCTCGCCGAGCACGGCCACGATGGGCACGAGCAGGCGGGCGTCCTTGAGGGCGGCCAGGACCGGGCCGTGCGCGCTGCGGTCGGCCGACCAGGCGGCCAGGGCCTCGGCGAGACGCGGGTCCGCGGAGCCGTCGTCGTCGGAGTAGCCGGGGTCGGGAATGTTCTTGTTCGCCACGTTCACCGACCCTACCGAGCGGGCCCGGACCGCACCGCGGCGGACCCTCGCACCGGGCGGGCACTACCGTCTGCGCCATGGACTCCGCCCTCGCCGCAGCCGTGGACCCCGTCGTCGAGGGGCACGGTGGGCGGCTGTCGGTCGCGGTGCTCGATGTGGCGGGCGGCGGATCGGCCGCGTACGCGCCGGACGGGGGCACCTACGACACGGCGAGTGTCGTGAAGCTCGGTGTGCTGTGCGCGCTGCTGCTGAGCGCGCAGGACGCGGGGCGGGAGCCGACCGCGCGGGAGCGGGCGCTGGCCGCCGCGATGATCGAGCGCAGCGACAACGCGGCGACGACCGAGCTCTGGGACGCCCTGGGGCGGGCGGAGGGGCTCGACGCGGCGCACGCGCGGCTCGGGCTGACCGGGACCGCGGGCGGGGCCGGGCCCTTGTGGGGGCTGACGCGGACGACGGCCGGTGATCAGGTCGCGCTGCTCCGGCAGGTGTTCGGGGTCGGTGACGGGCTGGTCCTGAGCGCGGCTTCGCGGTCCTGGGTCCGGGAGCTGATGGGCCGGGTCGTGCCCGGGCAGGCGTGGGGCGTGTCGGCGGCCGGCGCCGCCGAGCTGAAGAACGGCTGGCTGCCGCGCAGCACCACCGGACTGTGGGTCGTGAACAGCGTCGGGCGGGTGCGCGCGGACGGGCGGCATGCCCTGGTGGCCGTGCTGTCCGACGGAAGCCCGACGATGGACGCCGGGGTCGCGGTGGTGGAGGCGGTGGCGCGCGCGGCGGTGGGCGTCGTCAGCGGCGGCGGCTGAGGCGGTGGCCTCGCCAGAGGTAGACGGCTGTGCCGAGGAGCAGGACGCCGAGGCCGCCCGCGACCGGGCCGGCCCAGGGGGTGCCCGCGGCGTCGTCCGGGTCGTCGGGGCCCGGGCCGAAGTACCGGTCTCCGTACGCGGCCGAGGTCAGGCCCTTCGGTTTGAGCTTCGCGCCGGCGCGGATCGCGGCGGCCGGGTCGACGAGGCCGTAGCCGCGCGAGTCGTCCCGGCCGCCCGACGGCGGGTTCTGGGCGGTGTCCTCCAGGAGCTTCTTGATCTGGGCGGGGTCCAGGCCCGGGTGCGCGGCGCGGACCAGGGCGACGGCGCCGGATACGAACGCGGAGGCGGCGCTGGTGCCCCAGGCCGAGTAGTACTTGCGGTCGGGGTCGGCGGTGACGATGTTGCGGCCGGGGGCGGCGACCGTGGCGTACCAGCGACGGGTGGAGAACGAGGCGCGGGTGCCGGAGGAGTCGACCGCGGTGGCGGTGATGACGCCCGGGTAGGCGGCCGGGTACGAGATGTGGTCGCCCTTCTCGCCGCCGTTGCCCGCGGAGGCCACGACGGAGACGCCCTTCTTCAGCGCGTACTGGACGGCGGCGTCCTCGTCGGCCTCGGGGTGGGCGGTGTCGGAGTCGTCGCCCAGCGAGAGGTTGATGACGTCGGCGCCGTGGTCGACGGCCCAGCGGATGCCCCGGGCGAGGGCGTCGCCTCGGGTCTCGCGGGCCTTGGCCCGGGCGGGGTCGCCGTCCTCCAGGATGACGCGCACGGGCAGGATCCGCGCTTCGGGGGCGACGCCGACGACACCGTCGCCGTCGCCCTCGCCGTGCCCGTGACCGGCGATGATGCCTGCTATGGCGGTGCCGTGGCGGGCCCAGGGGCGGTCGCCGCGCTCGGCGCCGAATCCGACGAGGTCCTTGCCGGTGAGGACGTTGCCCTCGAGGTCGGGGTGGCGGTCGTCGACGCCCGTGTCGAGGACCGCGACCGTGATGCCCCGGCCCTTGGTGGTGCGCCAGGCCTCCTGGGTGTGCATCGCGGCGAGGCCCCACTGCTGGGCGCGGACCGCGTCGGCGTGCGCTGCGGTCGACGGGACCAGGGCGACGGCGGCCGCGGTGGCGGTGACGAGGGCGATCCGGTGGGCGCGGCGGGTCATGACGGCTGCTCCATGGACTTCTGGACGGCCTTGCGCAGCCCGCGCTCGATCCGGTCGGCGACGCCCTGGGCCTCGTGGCCGAGTCCGGCCTGGGCGGGGGCGCTGCCGGCGCCCTGCTTCATGGCCTCGGCGGCGGGCTGCGGGTCGGCGACGGTGCGTCCGTCGGCGAAACCGGAGACGGCGTAGACGACGACCGGGGCGTCGGTGAGGACGTGGATCGTCCAGGAGGCGCGCTGGGCGTCGCCGAAGCCGGCGGCGGGGGTGCCCTCGGCGGCGTAGGGGCGGGGCATGAGGTCGTCGCGGCGGTCCAGGCCCTGCTCGGTGAACCGGCCGTGCAGTGCCTGGGTGGCCTCGGCGTCGGCCTTGGTGAAGAGCAGGCCGACGGTGGTGACGCTGCTCTGGGTGGCGTCGACGTAGGTGGCGCGCAGCAGGCGCAGGCAGCCGGCGGAGCGCAGGGCCTTGTGGAGCAGCGGGTCGAGGGCCTTGGCGCAGCCGCTGTCGGGGGCGACGGCGATCCGGGTCCAGGTGCGGTCGGAGCCGCCGGGGCCCGCGCCCTCGCCCTTGAGCGTGCGCGGGAACAGGGTGTCGACCGGGACGCTGTGCCACAGAGCGGCGGCGTCGTGGTACGTGGTCTGCGCGGAGACGGCGGGGCCGTCGTCCTCGCCGGTCAGCAGGAAGCCGGTGGTGGCGCCGCCGAGCAGGCCCATGCCGAGCACCAGGCAGGCCGCGGCGGCGGCAGCGCGGGGTGCGATGCGGTGGGTCAGGTGGCCGAGGGGGCGCAGGCGGGTGGTGCGGTCGTCGTACTGGCGCGGAGGGGGTGGTGAGGGGACGAAGGGGCGGCCCGCGGTGGTCGGGTCCGGGGTGAGGTCGACGCGGCCCGGGGCCCGGCGGGGCGGGGGCGGGGTGTGCGGGCCCGTGCCCGGGTGGGGCGGGATCGGGCGCAGGCGGGTCGTGGTCTCGGTGGCGGGGGCCTCCGGCGGGAGCGGGACCGACTGCGCGCCGTGAGAGGTGGGTGCGGCGCCGGCGCGGCCGGTCGCGCTCCTGGCGGGGCTGTCCGTGCCCGGCGCCGGTTGCGGAGGGGTGTCCGGGAAGCGGGAGGACGGGGTGGGGGGAGGAGGCGTCGCCGGGCGCTTCGGGGCGTCGTCCGGGAAGCGCGAGGAGGCGGTGGGGGGCGGGGGCGTCGAGGGCAACGGGGGGACCGTCGCGGGAGGTTGGGCAGGGCGTGGCGGGACGCGCCGGGCTTCCGTGCTCATGCCTCCCCGTTTCGTCAGCCTGCGTGCGCGTCACTCTAACGGGCCAGGGCAGGTCAGCGGGTCCCCAGGCGGCGGGCTCGGCCGATCTGCCCGGATCGTCCCTCTACCCTGCGGTAATCAGGTCTGGCAGGCTTCGGCCATGACACCGCGCGCCGCCGACCGCGCCCGCTTCGACCGGGCCACCGCACATCTCGACGCCCCCGTGGCGATCGTCGACCTCGACGCCTTCGACGCCAACGCCGAGGACCTGGTCCGCCGTGCGGCGGGCAAGCCGGTCCGGGTGGCGAGCAAGTCGGTCCGGTGCCGGACCCTGCTGGAGCGGGTGCTGGCGAAGGACGGGTTCGCCGGGGTCATGTCGTTCACGCTGGCCGAGTCGATCTGGCTCGCGCGCTCGGGCGTGGAGGACGTGCTGCTCGCATACCCGTCGGCGGACCGGAGCGGTTTCGCGGAGCTCGCGCACGATCCGAAGCTGGCCGGCGCGGTCACCGTGATGGTCGACGACCCGGCGCAGCTGAAGCTGATCGACGCGGCGCGCGACGGCGGTCGCGAGGAGATCCGGGTGTGCCTGGAGCTCGACACGTCGTGGCGGGTGCTGGGCGGTCGGGTCCGGATCGGCGCGCTGCGCTCTCCGCTGCGCACGCCGGAGCAACTCGCCGAGCTGGCCCGTGTGGTGGACCGGCGGCCCGGGTTCCGGCTGGTCGGCCTGATGGCGTACGAGGGCCATGTGGCCGGGGTCGGGGACGCGGTCGCGGGGCGGCCGGTGCGCTCGCGGGCGATCCGGCTGATGCAGGCGGCGGCGCGCAAGGAGCTGGCGGTGCGCCGGGCCGAGGTGGTGCGGGCGGTGCGCGCGGTGGTTCCGGACCTGGAGTTCGTGAACGGGGGCGGCACGGGCAGCGTGCAGCACACGGCGGCCGAGGACGCGGTGACGGAGATCGCGGCCGGGTCGGGGCTGTACGTGCCGCGGCTCTTCGACAACTACACGTCGTTCAGCGCGCGTCCCGCCGCGCTGTTCGCCCAGCCGGTGGTGCGCCGGCCCGGGGTCGGCGTGGTGACCGTGCTCGGCGGCGGCTATCCGGCCTCGGGCGCGGCGGGCCCGGACCGGCTGCCGGTGCCGTATCTGCCGGAGGGGCTGCGCTACGACGCGCAGGAGGGCCCGGGCGAGGTGCAGACGCCGCTGCTCGGCGCGGCGGCCGACGATCTGCTGATCGGCGACAAGGTGTGGTTCCGGCACGCGAAGGCCGGTGAGCTGTGCGAGCGGTTCGAGGTGCTGCACCTGGTGTCCGGGGACACGGTGACGGAGACGGTGCCGACGTACCGCGGCGAGGGCTACACGTTCCTGTAGCCCTCCGGGTGCCTACTGGCTCGGGCCGACGGTGCTGCCCACTCCCCCGCCGCCGGTGCCGTCGACCGCGCGGATGCCCTTGACGATCTTGTCGAGGTCGGTGAGCGGCGGGGACTCGGAGCTCACGTCGAGGGTGCAGCGGACCGCGACGAGCGCCTCGGAGCCGGAGCTGGACGGGAAGACCACGGACTGGACGTAGCCGCCGGCGCCCTCGGCGGTGGTGACCTTCCAGCGCACGAGCCAGCCCGCGCGCCCGGCGACCCCGATCTGCCGGGACGCGACGACTTTGTGTCCGGTCATGCCGCCGAAGGGGCGCCGCCCGATGGAGTCGGTGTCGTAGGCCCGGTCGGCGGCATCCTTGACGTCGTCCTTCGCCAGCTTCTCGGGGTCGGTCTCGTCGGTGCTGGTGACGGTGTGCGTGGAGACAGTGCCGCGGCGGCACATGCCCTGGTCGAAGGGGCAGTCGTAGGTGTCCGGCGTGGTGATGAACGTGTAGTCGTCGGCGACGTTCTCGGCCTTCTGCCAGCCGTCCAGGACGGGCAGCGTGATGCCGTTGAGCTCGTCGGTGACGCGTGAGGGGTCCTCGCTGGGCGAGGGCGCCGGGGCGCTGCTCACGGCCTCGGAGGACTGCGGCGGCGCGGAGGGCTGCGCGGACGAGGGGGCCGTACGGGTCTTGGGGTCCTCCTCGTCGCCCCCGAAGGCGACGATGCCGCCGGCGACGATCGCTGTGACGAGGGCGACGCCGGCGGCGATCACGGCCACGACCTTGCCGCGCCCGCCGCCGGAGGACGGCTGCGGCGCGGGCGGGGGCGGGGGCGGCGGAGGTCCCTGCGGGGCCGGCTGCCTGCGGTGCTGGGTCCACGCGGCCCCGTCCCACCAGCGTTCGGTGGACGGGGCCTTGGGATCCGGGTACCAGCCCGGCGGCGGCGTCATGCTCATCCCGGCACTCTAAGGCGCCGCCCTGATGATCAGTACTCCGTCACCGCCTGGTACGCGGAGTCGGCCTGATCCGGCACCGTTGTGCCGTCCTCGCGCAGGAGGGGGCCGAAGCCGCCCTCGGGGCGGTTCCAGGCCGCCGTGGAGCACGGGTAGGTGCCGGACTTGCGCGGCAGCGGCTCGATGAACATCGGGTTGGCGACCCAGCGTCCGTCGGCGTTGTCGTAGGCGCGGCACATGATCTCGTTCTTGTTCCGGTTCAGGACGAGGTGCGCGCCGGTCGCGTCGCCGACGAAGGTGACGTCGGTGTCTGCGTCGCCGCCGCCGAGGGCGATGCGCTTGCCCCAGCGCTGCTGCTCCCAGGCCGCCTTCCCCTTGATGTGGAAGATGTCCTGGTTGATCCAGCAGCGCTTGCCGTCGATGTACGGGATGGCCTCGCCCTTGTTGATCGGGACGCCGCCGCAGCCCTCGTTGTACGGCGTGATGCGGCCTCGCTCGTCGAGGACAGAGCGGATGGCGATGGTGTGCGCGCGGTCGATGCCGACACCCTTCGACCACACCTCGGTGACCGGTTCGGAGCCGGCGGAGACGATGTAGACGTCGAACCCGGCGCGCTGGAGCGTGCGGATGAGGTCGCGCTGCTGTTCGTAGTAGCGGACGTAGCCGGGGATGGTGTGGGTGCCGAGTTTCTGGGTGGCGCCGACGGGGGCGGCGAGGGCCTCCTCGCGGGCGGCGGCCGCGTAGGACTCGAGCTCGGGGACGGTGTGTCCGGCGAAGAGCTGCGGGACCCAGGCGTACTGGGGCACGGTGCGGCGGTGGTTCCACGTGCCGGCGAAGGCGGCGGCGCCGCTCATCGTCCTGCCGGACTCACGGATGTTGAAGATCTCGTCCGTGCAGTCGGTGTCGGTGGAGGTGGGCAGCGGGGCGCCGACGGGCACGGCGGTGCCGCACGCGGCGGTGAGCGCGCGGTCGGCCTCGTCGGTCATCCAGCGGCTGGTGTCCTTCCAGCGGCCGGGGCGCAGGATCTTGTCGTGCTTCAGCGACCAGGCGATGGTCGCGTCGGTGACGTCGTTCTTGGAGACGGTGTTGTCCCAGTCGAAGGCGGCGACGGGGCGCGGGCCGCGGTGGCCCGCGCAGGTGCCGCGTTCGTCGATCACGCGCTGGAGCTTCGCCCGGTTGTCCCCGTACCAGGGGAGCTTCTGCGACAGCTGCGGGCAGTGCCGGGCGGTCGTGGGGGTGGTGGGTGCGGACGTGGCGGCGGCCGCGGGGGTGGTCAGGGTCGCGGCCGCCATGAGTGCGGCGACCGCGGCCGAAGTCCACGCGGCAACATGTCTGTTACGCATGCGAGTGGACCGTACATGAACCTGTGGGGCGTGCCGAGGGTGCCGACTCCGTGTGTTGCGGCGGGGTCTAGAGAGGCGTCACGTACGCGCCGGCGATGCCGCCGTCGACGAGGAAGTCGGTGGCGTTGACGAACGAGGAGTCGTCGCTGGCGAGGAAGGCGACGGCCGCCGCGATCTCGTCGGCCCGGGCGAAGCGGCCGACCGGGATGTGCACGAGGCGGCGCGCGGCGCGCTCCGGGTCCTTGGCGAACAACTCTTGCAGGAGCGGGGTGTCGACGGGTCCGGGGCACAGGGCGTTGACCCGGATGCCCTCGCGGGCGAACTGGACGCCGAGTTCGCGGGACATGGCGAGGACGCCGCCCTTGGACGCGGTGTAGGAGATCTGGGAGGTGGCGGCGCCCATCCGGGCCACGAAGCTGGCCGTGTTGATGATGGAGCCCCGGCCCTGTTCCCGCATGTAGGGGATGGCGGCCTTGCAGCACAGGTAGACGGAGGTGAGGTTGACCTCCTGGACGCGCTTCCAGGCTTCGAGGCCGGTGTCGAGGATGGAGTCGTCGTCGGGGGGCGAGATGCCGGCGTTGTTGAAGGCGATGTCGACGGAGCCGTAGGTCTCGTACGCGGTGCGGAACAGGGCCTCGACCTGTTCGGCGTCGGTGACGTCGACCTGGACGAAGGTGCCGCCGACGGCGTCGGCCGCGCTCTTTCCGGCGGCGGCGTCGATGTCGCCACAGACGACGTGGGCGCCTTCGGAGGCGAGGCGGTGGGCGGTGGCGAGGCCGATGCCGCTGCCGGCTCCGGTGATGACGGCGGTGCGGCCGACGAGACGGCGGCAGACGATGTCCTTGGTCATGGGGTGATCAGGCCTCCGTGCTCAGGAAGACGTTCTTGGTCTCGGTGAAGGCGGTCAGGGCGTCGGGGCCGAGTTCGCGGCCGAGGCCGGACTGTTTGAAGCCGCCGAACGGGGTCCAGTAGCGGACGCTGGAGTGCGAGTTGACGGACAGGTTCCCGGCGCGGACGGCGGCGCTGACGCGCAGGGCGCGGCCCACGTCCCGGGTCCAGATGGAGCCGGAGAGGCCGTACGGGCCGGCGTCGGCGAGCCGGATCGCCTCGGCCTCGTCGGTGAAGGGCAGCAGGACGGCGACGGGGCCGAAGATCTCCTCGACGGCGGCCTGGGAGTCGGGCGCCTCGCCGGTGAGGACGGTCGGCGGGAACCAGAAGCCGGGACCGCCGGGCGCGGTGCCGCGGACGGCGGGGGCGTCGTCGGCCACGAAGTGCCGTACGCGGTCCAGCTGTTGGCGGGAGATGAGCGGGCCCATCTGTGTCTTCTCGTCGAGCGGGTCGCCGACGACGACGGCGCCGATCGCGTCCGTGAGGCGGGCGACGGCCTCCTCGTACACGGATTCCTGGACGAGGATCCGGGTGCGGGCGCAGCAGTCCTGGCCGGAGTTGTCGAGGAAGGAGAAGGGGTCGAGGGCGGAGCCGAGGTCGGCGTCGGCGAAGACGATGTTGGGGCTCTTGCCGCCGAGTTCGAGGGTGACGGGCTTGATCCGCGCGGCGCAGCGCTCCATGACCTCGCGGCCGGTGCGGGTCGAGCCGGTGAAGACGATCTTCGCGACGTCGGGGTGGTCGACGAGGGCGCGGCCCGTGACGCTCCCGTGGCCGGGCAGCACCTGGAACAGGTGCTCGGGCAGGCCGGCCTCCAGGGCGAGCTCGGCCAGGCGCAGGGCGGTGAGCGGGGTGGTCTCGGCCGGTTTGAGGACGACCGCGTTGCCGGCCGCGAGGGCGGGGGCGGCGCCCCAGGCGGCGATCGGCATCGGGAAGTTCCAGGGGGCGATGACGCCGACGACGCCGAGCGGTTCGTGGAAGGTGATGTTCCAGCCGCCGGGGGCGGGGATCTGCGCGCCGTTGAGGCGTTCGGCGCCGCCGGCCGCGTAGAGCAGCAGGTCGCGGACGTTGCCCGCCTCCCAGCGGGCGTTGCCGACGAGGTGTCCGGCCTCGCGGACCTCCAGTTGCGCGAGTTCTTCGAGGTGGGCGTCGACGGTGTCGGCGAAGCGGCGCAGGAGGCGGGCGCGGTCGGCGGGGGCCGCCGCGGCCCAGGCGCGCTGGGCGGTGACCGCGCGGCGTACGGCCCGGTCGGTGTCGGCCGCGTCGGCGGCGGGGACGGTGGCGACCACCTCTTCGGTGGCGGGGTTCAGGACGGTCAGCGTGCTCGGGTCGGTGTTCCGGTCGGACAAGGTCACAGCCTCTCGAATCCTCGGCGGAGCTCCCAGTCGGTGACGGCGGCGTCGTACGCGTCGAGCTCGACCCGCGCCGTGTTCAGGTAGTGGGCGACGACCTCGTCGCCGAAGGCGGCCTTCGCGACCGGGCTGTTCGCCCACAGTTCGGCGGCCTCGCGCAGGGTGGTGGGGACGTGCTCGTACGCGGCGGCGTACGCGTTCCCCGGGCAGGCGTCGGGGAGTTCGAGGCCCTGCTCCACTCCGTGCAGTCCGGCGGCGATCAGGCCCGCGACGGCGAGGTGCGGGTTGACGTCGCCGCCGGGCAGCCGGTTCTCGAAGCGGAGCGAGCGGCCGTGGCCGACGACGCGCAGCGCGCAGGTCCGGTTGTCGTGGCCCCAGGCGACGGCGGTCGGCGCGAAGGAGCCGGGCTGGAACCGCTTGTACGAGTTGATGTTCGGGGCGTACAGGAGGGAGAAGTCGCGCAGGGCGGCGAGCTGGCCCGCGAGGAAGTGCCGCATGAGCGGGCTCATGCCGTCGGGGTCGTCGCCCGCGAACGCGGGGGCGCCGTCGGCGTCGGTGAGCGAGAAGTGGATGTGGCAGGAGTTGCCCTCGCGCTCGTTGTACTTCGCCATGAAGGTGAGCGAGGCGCCTTCCTGCGCGGCGATCTCCTTGGCGCCCGTCTTGTAGATGGCGTGCTGGTCACAGGTGACGAGGGCCTCGTCGTAGCGGAAGGCGATCTCGTGCTGGCCCGGGTTGCACTCGCCCTTGGCGGACTCGACGGTGAGGCCCGCGCCCGCCATCTCGTTGCGGATGCGGCGCAGCAGGGGTTCGATGCGGCCGGTGCCGAGGACGGAGTAGTCGATGTTGTACTGATTGGCCGGGGTGAGGCCGCGGTAGTTCGCGTCCCAGGCCTGTTCGTAGGTGTCCTTGAAGACGATGAACTCCAGCTCGGTGCCGACCTGGGCGGTCAGGCCGAGCTCCGCGAGCCGGTCGAGCTGGCGGCGCAGGATCTGCCGGGGCGCGGCGACGACGGGCGAGCCGTCCTCCCAGGCGAGGTCGGCGACGAGCAGGGCCGTGCCCTCGTTCCAGGGGACCCGGCGCAGGGTGCTCAGGTCGGGGTGCATCGCGAAGTCGCCGTAGCCGCGGTCCCAGGAGGACATCGCGAAGCCGTCGACGGTGTTCATCTCGGTGTCGACGGCCAGCAGGTAGTTGCAGCCCTCGGTGCCGTGGTGGAGGACCTCGTCGAGGAAGAAGCGGGCGGCGAACCGCTTGCCCTGGAGCCGGCCCTGCATGTCGGGGAAGGCCAGGACGACCGTGTCGATCTCGCCGCTCGCGACCAGGGCGTGCAACTCCTCGACGGTCAGCGGGGGTGTGCGGTCTGCCACGGTGAAAGCCTCCTCGGGGATGCTTCTGGACGGCCGGGAGTCATAAGGTATTGCGCGCAACCATTGCTGGGAAGGGGACCCGTCCATATGTCGCTCGACAGGTCGTACGCCGCGGTGCTGCGGCCGGTGCGCGCGGGGAACGGGTTCGAGGAGGCGCTGGAGCAGATCCTCCAGGTCGTCCGGCTCGGTCTGGTGCCGGGGGGTGAACGGCTGCCCGCCGAGCGGGAGTTGGCGGAGCGGCTCGGCATCAGCCGGGTGACGCTGCGGGAGGTCCTGAAGGTGCTGCAGGACCAGGGCCTGGTCGAGTCGCGGCGCGGGCGCTACGGCGGCACGTTCGTGCGGCCCCGGCCGGAGGCGGCGGGCGAGACCGAACTGCGGCGCCGGGTCGAGGGCGTCGACGTGGAGGACACACTGCGCTTCCGTGAGGTCCTGGAGGTCGGCGCGGCCGGGCTGTGCGCGGCGCACGGACTCGCCCCGGAGCAGGCCGGCCGGCTGCGGGCGGCGCTCGCCGGCACCCATGACGCTCCGCTGGCCGAGTACCGGCGCCGCGACACGCTCCTGCACCTCACCCTCGCGGAGCTCTCCGGATCCCCGTCCCTGGCCGCGCAGTACGCGGCGGTCCGCGCCGGGGTGAACGACCTGCTCGACTGCATCCCGCTGCTCGTGCGGAACCTGGAGCACTCGCAGCGCCAGCACACCGCGCTGGTGGAGGCGGTGCTCGACGGGGACGCGGACGGCGCGCGTGAGGTGATGCGCGAGCACTGCGCCGGCACGGCGGCGCTCCTGCGCGGCTTCCTGACCTGACCAAAGGTACGGGTTCAGGCCATTGCCCGACCGGCGCGGTGACCGCATGCTGAACGCGACCGCGCCCCGCACGGCGATCTCGTACCCTCGGCCCCTGACCGGCCCTGAAGGGCAGTTCGAGGGCGCGGCGACCGACCCGGGGAGCACAGCACGATGGTGAGCAGGCCGCTGATCGGCATCAGCACCTATCTGGAGAACAAGGCCAGTTGGGGCGTGTGGGAGCTGCCCGCGGCGCTGCTCCCGGCCGGCTATCCGCAGATCGTGCAGCGCTCCGGCGGACTGGCCGCGATGGTCCCGCCGGACGATCCGCGGCACGCCCCCTCGGTGGTCGCGCGGCTCGACGGACTGGTGGTCGCGGGCGGCCCGGACGTGGAGCCCGGCAAGTACGGGGCCGCGCGCGATCCGCGTACGGGGCCGGCCGCGCCCGAGCGGGACGCGTGGGAACTGGCCCTGATCCGCGCCGCGTTGACCTCCGGCACTCCGCTGCTGGGGATCTGCCGGGGCATGCAGCTGCTGAACGTGGCGCTCGGCGGGACGCTGACGCAGCACATCGAGGGGCATGTGAAGGAGACCGGCGTGTTCGGCCGGCACACGGTGACCTCGGTGCCGGGCACCCGGTTCGGCGAGCTGGTGCCCGAGCCGTCCGAGGTCCCGACCTATCACCACCAGGCCGTCGACCGGCTGGGCCGGGGCCTGGTGGCCTCGGCGCACGCGGCGGACGGCACGGTGGAGGCCGTCGAACTGCCCGGCATGTCCTGGGTGATCGGGGTGCAGTGGCATCCGGAGATGGGCGAGGACGCGCGAGTCACCGAGGGCCTGGTCCGCGCGGCCTCGGCCCCACACGGGTTCTGACCCACCCCCCGGGGGGCCTGGGAAGTCGGCCGCTGCGAGGCGTTCACGCCGGGCCCCCTGGCTCCGCACCCTGGCGGGCCTCAGCCCAGACCCGGCACGTCGCCGGCGTACGGCGCCTCTCCCACCCTGCGGCGAAAGCTCCGCGCGCCTGGAATCGTCCGCGGCCCCGGGACCGGCCCGGACCCAAACGGTGCGCCGACCATGGGTCCGCCCCCGGCCGCGCCGAGACATCCGCGCCGGGCCCCACGATTCCGCGCCCCGGCGGGCCTCAGCCGTCCGTGCGGATCAGACCCGGCAGGTCGCGGGCCTACGGCGTCACTCCCGCCCTGAGACAAGCTCCGCGCACCCGGACCCTCGCGACGCGCAGACCACAGGCCCGCGCCCCGACGCCCACCCGGGACCGACGACTCCGCGCCCTGGCGGGCCACAGCCGTCCGTACGCAGATCGCGGGCGTACGGCGTCACTCCCGCCCTGAGGCCAAGCTCCGTGGGCCCGCCCCCGGCCGCGCCCAGGCGGCCACCCGGGCCCGGGCCCCACCACTCCGTACCCCGGCCGGGCCTCAGCCGTCCGTGCGAGTCAGGCCGAGGAGGTCGCGGGCCGGGCCCACCGGGGGGTGGCCCGTCGGCCAGACCGCCCGCAGTGAGCGGGTCAGGGTCGCGCCTTCCAGCGGGATGCGGACCAGGCGGCGGGACGCCAGTTCCTCGCCGACGGCCAGTTCGCTGAGTACGGAGGGACCGGCGCCGCCGACCGCCGCGGCCTTCACCGCCGTGGTGGAGGACAGTTCGATCAGCGGGCGGGCGAGTCCGCCGAGCGCCGCCTCCAGGACCTGGCGGGTGCCGGAACCCTCCTCGCGCAGGATGAGCGGGGTCGCGGCCAGTTCCTCGGCGGCGAGCGGCTTGCGGCGGCGCGACCACGGGTGGCTCGGGGCCGTCACGACGATCAGCCGGTCGTGGGCGACGATCGCCGAGTCCAGGCCCGCCGGCACCGACAGCCCCTCGACGAAACCGAGGTCCGCCTCACCGGCGAGGAGCCGCTCGGCGACCGCCGTCGAGTTCCCCGCGAGCAGGGAGACCGCCGTGTCGGGCCGCGCGGCCCGCAGGGCGAGCAGCCAGCGGGGCAGCAGATACTCGGCGATCGTCATGCTGGCCGCGACCCGCAGCCGGGAGTCGCGGCGCACGCGCAGCGCCTGCGCGCCCGCGTCGAACTCCTCGGCCGCCTCGACGATCCGCCGCGCCCAGTCCGTGACGAGGGCGCCGGTCTCGGTGAGCCGGGAGCCGCGCGGCGAGCGGTCGACGAGAGCGAGCCCCAACTGGCGCTCCATCGAGCGGATGCGGCTGCTGGCGGCGGGCTGGGTGATGCCGAGGCGGCGCGCGGCGGCGCCGAGGCTGCCGAGGCGGGCGACGGCGAGCAGCAGTTCCAGCGCGCCGAGGTCGGGGACGCGATGGGAGAGGACTCCCGGTGGCGCCGGTGCCGTCTCCCCCGCCGCGTCCTGCTCCGTGCCCGACGTGCCCGGTGTGCCAGATGTGCCCGTACCGCGCTCGCGCGCGCCCCGCTCCTTGCTCATAAATCCAGCTTATGCCGTGATAGCGACAAGGTCCCTGGTGGGGCGGGGCCCGCCGGGCGACCGTGGAGGCATGGTCACCGCCGTCCACCCCGCGCCCCGCTCCACCACCGGCCCCCGCGCCGCCGCCGTCCGTCACCTCGGCCCGAACTGGTACGCCGCCGTGATGGGCACCGCCATCGTCGCGAACGCGGGCGCGACGCTGCCGGGCCACGTCCCGGGCCTGCGCACCGCCTGCACGCTGGTGTGGGCCGTCTCGTTCCTGATGCTGCTCGCCCTGCTGGCGGCGCGGACCGCGCACTGGACGCACCACCGGGACCAGGCCCGCGCCCATCTCGCCGACCCGGCGGTGGCCCCGTTCTACGGCTGCCTGTCGATGGCGCTGCTCGCGGTGGGCGCGGGCACGCTGACCGTGGGGCAGGACTGGATCGGGGCGGGCGCGGCGCTCGCGATCGACACCGTGCTGTACGTCGCCGGTACCGCGATCGGGCTGGCCGCCGCCGTCACGATCCCGTACCTGATGGTCGTACGGCATCGGATCGAGCCGGGGCAGGCGTCTCCGGTGTGGCTGCTGCCCGTGGTCGCGCCGATGGTGTCGGCGGCCAGCGGGCCGCTGCTCGCGGCGCATCTGCCGGAGGGGCAGGCGCGGGCGACCCTGCTCCTGGCCTGCTACGCCCTGTTCGGCCTGAGCCTCCTCGCGACCCTGGTCATGCTTCCCGTGATCTTCGCGCGCCTGGTCACCGGCGGACCGCTGCCCCTGGTGCTGACCCCCACCCTGTTCCTGGTGCTCGGCCCGCTGGGTCAGTCGACGACGGCCACCGGCAAGATCGCCGACGCCGCGCAGGGTGTCTTCCCCGCCTCGTACGCGCACGCGTTCGGCGCGTTCGCCGTGCTGTACGGCGTGCCCGTGATGGGCTTCGCCCTGCTGTGGCTGGCGCTGGCCGCCGCGATGGTGGTGCGGGCCCGGCGCGCCGGCATGGGTTTCGCGATGACGTGGTGGGCGTTCACCTTCCCCGTCGGCACGTGTGTCACGGGCGCGGAGAGCCTGGCCGCCCACACCGGCCTCGCCGCGTTCGACGTGCTGACGGTGGCGTTGTACGCGCTGCTGGTGGCGGCCTGGGCGGTGGCGGCGGTCCAGACGGTACGGGGCCTGACCTCGGGCCGCCTGCTCGCGCCTCCGGCGTGAGGTGCGAGGCAGGGTCCGGTGGAGGTGGGTGGCGGTTCGTCGCCGGGTGCGCCTTCGGTGGGGGCTGGTCGCGCAGTTCCCCGCGCCCCTGAAATGCAGGCGCTTCGCGCCGCATTTCCCCGATGTTCGCGCGGCGCTCTAGCGCCCGGACAGGGAGGCTCCCAATACCTTTGGGGCCGTAGCCAGCGAGGGCCCGTACCAGGTGAGGCTGCGGCCGTCGACGAGGGCGGCGGGGGCGGTGAAGGCCTCCGGGCCGTCCTCGGCCGTGAAACGGTACGGCTCGTCGGGCAGCACGACCAAGTCCTTCTCGACGGCCTCCAGTTCGTCGAGCGGGACGCGGGGATAGCGCTCGCCGGCGTCCGCGTAGACGTTGGCGACGCCGAGGCGGGCGAGCAGATCCCCGGCGAAGGTGTCGCGGCCGAGGACCATCCAGGGGCGCCGCCAGATCGGGACGACGGCCCTCAGCGCGGGTTCGGGCGGCGGCAGGGCGCTCCAGGCGGCCTCGGCCTCGTCCAGCCAGCGCGGACGCGAGCGCGCCCCGCACGCGTCGAGGACGCGGTCCAGCTCGCTGAGTGCCTGCGGGAGCGCGCGGATCTCCGTGACGAGGACGGGTACGCCCGCGGCGCGCAGCGCGGCGAGGTCGGGCTCCCGGTTCTCCTCCTCGTTGGCCACGACGAGGTCGGGGGCGAGCGCGGTGATCGCGGGGACGTCGGGATTCTTGGTACCGCCGATCCGGGGCACGTCCAGCCCGGCGGGATGCGTGCACCAGTCCGTCGCGCCGGCCAGGACACCCGGCAGCGTCACCGCGATCGCCTCCGTGAGCGACGGGACCAGCGACACGACCCGCACGGCGGCGGCTACTTCGGCCCCGGCTCGTCGACGGCGTCGATGTGCTCGGCGACGGCCACGACGAGTACCCGGGTCTCGGGCACGGTCGCCCGCCAGCGGTGCCGTACGCCACCGGTCAGGTACAGGGTGTCACCGCGTCCGAGCCGGTAGGCGCGGCCCTCCGCCTCGACCTCGACGGCGCCCTCGGTCACGTAGAGCATCACGTCGTTGCGCAGCTGGAACTCGCGGCCCGGGTCGTGGTCGCCGACGAACTCCTGGGCGTGCATCTGGTGGTGGCCGCGCACGAGGGAGCGGACGACGCTGTCCCGGGGGCCCTCCTCGACGGTGCCGTCGTCGGCGCGGACCAGGTCCACGGTGCGTGCCGGGTCGGCCGCGGCGAGGAGTTCGACGGCGGTGGTGCCGAGGGCGTCGGCGACCTTCTCCAGGGAGCGGCGGCTGGGGCGGGCCCGCTCGTTCTCCACCTGGCTGAGGAAGGGCACGGAGAGGCCGGTGCGCTCGGCGACGGCGGAGAGGGTCAGCTCCAGGGAGCGGCGGCGGCGCCGGACGGCTGCGCCCACACGCAGTGTCTCCTTGTACTTGTCGTGCTCGTTGTACTTGTCCTGCTCGTCCATGACATCCGCTCCCTCCCACTGCTCCGGTTGTGCTGTACGTCTCAATGCACCCTACGCATGTTCGTCAAACAGTTTCATCCGATGGCCGAAGCCGTGGGGCGCACGAGGGGGCTCAACGGGGCGAGGGGTGGCCACGGCGCGACGCGGAGTCGTGCCGTGGCCACCCCTCGGGGAGACCCTGCGGACCAGGTCAGGAAGCGGTCATCCGCTCCGCGACGTCCTGGTGCTTCGCGAGCCAGGCGGCGACGGCCGCCTCCTCCTTGCCCTGACCGCGGTTCTTGATCTCGGCCTCCAGGGAGCCCAGTTCGTCCTCGCTCAGCTTGAAGTCCTTGAACCACTTCGTGAGCTGCGGGAACTTCTGCGGGAACTCCTTGTTGGCGATCGTCCGGATGGTGTTGCCCTCACCGAACTTCTTCTCCGGGTCGGCCAGCTTGGTCAGCTTGTACTCGCTGTACGCCCAGTGCGGCGACCAGAGCACGACCGCGATCGGCTCCTTCTTCGCGTAGGACCGCTTGAGCTCGGCGAGCATCGCCGGCGTGGAGCCGTCGACGACCTTGTACTCCTTGTCCAGGCCGTAGCCCGGCAGCACGTCCTTCTTCAGGAGGTTCATCTCGCCGGTGCCCGGCTCGATACCGATGATCTTCCCGTCGAAGGTCTTGCCCTTGCCCTTCAGGTCCGCGAGGGACTTGACGCCCTTCACGTACGAGGGGACGGCGACCTCCAGCGAGGTCGGGCTGTACCAGCTGCCCAGGTCGACCAGGTTCTTCTTGCTCTTGTCCCAGTAGTTCTTCTGCGCGTACGGCAGCCAGGCGTCGAAGTTGACGTCGAGGTCACCGCTGGCGAGGCCGGTGTAGACCGGGCCCACGTCCATCTGCTTCAGGTTCAGCTTGTAGCCGCGCTTCTCCAGGACGTTCTTCCAGAGGTACGTGACCGCGACGTCCTCGTCCCAGGGGAACCAGGCCACGTCGACCGGGTTCTTGGCCTCGGCGGGCGTCGACTGCTTCTTGACGGGGGCGAGCTTGTCGACCAGGCCCGGGTTCTGCTTCAGCCAGGTCTTGACGGCCTCCTGCTGCTTGCCCTTGCCCGTCTTGTTGATCTGCGCCTCGAGGCTCGTCAGCTGCTTCTCGTCGAGCTTGAAGTCCTTGAGCCACTTGCCGACCTCGGGGAACTCGGAGCCGAATCCCTTGCGCGCCAGCGTGTGGATGCCGTCGCCCTTGCCCCAGGCACCCTTCGGGTCCTTGAGCTTCTTGAGCTTGTAGTCGTTGTACGCCCAGTGCGGCGACCAGAGCGGGACGACGATCGGCTTCTTCTTGGCGTAGGCGCGCTTCAGCTCGGCCAGCATCGCCGGCGTGGAGCTGTCGACGACCTTGTACTCCTTGTCGAGGCCGTAGGTCTTCAGCACCTTGCTCTTCAGGAGCGCCGACTCACCGGCGCTGGCCTCGATACCGGTGACCTTGCCGCCGAAGAGGTCGCCCTTGCCCTTGAGGTCCGCGAGGGTGTTCACGTCCTTCATGTAGGCGGGCACAGTGAGCTCGAGCGAGGTCGGCCCGTACCAGGACCCGAGGTCCTCCAGGTCCTTGCCGTACTTCTTCCAGTACTCGGCGTGCGTGACCGGCAGCCACGAGTCGGTCTGGAAGTCGATGCCGCCCTGCGCCAGCGAGGTGTAGAGCGGGCCGGCCTCGAACTGCTTGACCTCGACCTGGAAGCCGCGCTGCTCAAGGATCTCCTTCCACAGGAAGGTGGAGGCGACGCCCTCGTCCCACGGGATGTAGCCGATGGTGACCTTCTTGCCGTGGCCGACGTTCGTGGCGTCGCCGCCCGAGGCCGTCGAGGACGTCGAGCCGCCGAAGACACCCATGCCGCCGCCGACGAGCGCCAGGATCACCACACCGATCACGGCCACAGCCGGGCGGGGGCGGTAGGACCAG
Source organism: Streptomyces sp. NPDC025806 (assembly GCF_055558275.1). Classification (NCBI taxonomy): domain Bacteria; kingdom Bacillati; phylum Actinomycetota; class Actinomycetes; order Kitasatosporales; family Streptomycetaceae; genus Streptomyces; species Streptomyces sp. NPDC025806. Next base: position 195,245 of record NZ_JBVHMU010000013.1, read on the forward strand.
ATGTTCAGGCCGCGCGCGGCGCGCAGCTTGGCCAGGGCGCGGCGGCCGAGCGGGGAGACCTGCTGGCCGAGCGCGCTGGTCATGCGGTCGAGGTAGATCGCCAGGATGACGATCGCGATGCCGGACTCGGCGCCCAGGCCGACGTTCAGCTGGCCGATCGCGGTGTTGACGTCGCCGCCGAGGCCGCCGGCGCCGACCATGCCCGCGATGGCGGCCATGGACAGGCCCAGCATGATGACCTGGTTGACACCGGCCATGATCGTCGGCAGGGCGAGCGGCAGCTGGACGCGGAGCAGGATGTTGCGCGGGGTGGTGCCGAACGCCTCGGCCGCCTCGACGAGTTCCTGGTCGACCTGGCGGATGCCCAGCTCGGTCATGCGCACGCCCGGGGGCACGGCGAAGATCAGGGTCGCGACGATGCCGGCGGGGGCGCCGGAGCCGAAGAACAGGATGGCCGGGATCAGGTAGACCATCGCGGGCAGCGTCTGCATCAGGTCGAGGACCGGCCGGAACAGGCCGCTGACCCGGTTCGAGCGGGCCGCCCAGATACCCAGGGGCACACCGATGATCAGGGCGATCACCGTCGACACGAGGACCAGCGACATGGTGTCCATGGCGTGGTCCCACAGGCCCAGGTTGTCGATGAACCACAGGCCGGCGAAGGTCAGTACGCCCGCGACGGTGCCGCGCAGCCAGAAGGCGACGACGGCGAAGATGCCCGCCATGATGAGCGCGGGGGGCGCCTGGAGGACGTCGGTGAGTCCGTTGTTGACGCCTTCGAAGCAGCTCTGGAAGAAGTCGAAGAGCCACGACATGTGGTGGAGCAGCCACTCCACGCCGTCGTTGACCCAGTCGCCGAAGGGGATCTTAGGCATCGGCGTTCACCTTCTCCACGGGACCGTCTTCCTCGCCGCGCGGCGCCGGGACGGTGTCCTGCTCGACGAGGCCCGGGGCCGCGCCGTCGTTCTCGGCGTCCGACGCGCCGTCCTGCGCGGTGATCGTCTCGCCGAGCACGGCCAGCAGCCGGGCCCGGGTCACGACACCGGCGAGCTCGCCGTCCTCGCCGGTCACGGCGACGGCGACGCCGCTCGTGGAGCACGGCGTGAACAGGTCGATGATCGGGGTGGCGGCGGTGACCGTGGCCGGGGCCTCGGTCGGGTCGTAGCCCTGCTCCGGCTCGCTCATGATCGCGCCCGCGGTGAGCACCCGGGCCCGGTCGACGTCCTGGGTGAAGGAGGCGACGTAGTCGTTGGCCGGCGTGACGAGGATGTCCTCGGCGGTGCCTATCTGGACGATGCGGCCGTCGCGCATGACGGCGATGCGGTCGCCCAGGCGCATGGCCTCGTTCAGGTCGTGGGTGATGAAGACGATCGTCTTCTTCAGGGTCTTCTGGAGCTCCAGGAGCTGGTCCTGCATGTCGCGCCGGATCAGCGGGTCGAGCGCGCTGAACGACTCGTCCATGAGGAGCAGGTCGGCGTCGGTGGCGAGCGCGCGGGCCAGGCCCACGCGCTGCTGCATGCCGCCGGACAGCTCGTCGGGGAAGGACTTCTCCCAGCCCTTGAGCCCGGCGAGTTCGAGCGCCTCGTGGGCCCGCTTCTCGCGCTCGGGGCGCGGGACGCCCTGCACCTCGAGCCCGTACGCCGCGTTCTCGAGGACGGAGCGGTGGGGGAAGAGCGCGAAGTGCTGGAAGACCATGCTGATCTTCTTCGAGCGGACCTCGCGCAGCTCGCGGGGCGAGAGCTGCGTCAGGTCCTCCCCGTCGAAGCGGACGTGCCCGGCAGTGGGCTCCAAAAGTCCGTTCAGCATGCGCAGAAGGGTGGACTTGCCGGATCCCGACAGACCCATGACGACGAAGATCTGCCCGGGCTCGACGGTGAAGGACGCGTCGATCACGGCGGCAGTGGTGCCGTCGGCGCGCAGTTCCTCACGGTCGGCTCCGCGGCGGAGCTTCTCCACCGCCTCATCGGGTCGTCTGCCGAACACCTTGTACAGGTCTTCGGCTTCAAGCCTGGACACATACACCTCTCGGGTCGAACCAAGACGGCCCGCCTCCCCCGCCGGCGGGCCGTGGAGCGTGCGGGGTCGGCCCGCCGAACCGGACACCCGACTTTCAGCCAGTAGTTGAAAGTGGGACCGGGTTCGCTCCGGCTCGTCGCCTGCCCCGGCTTATGCGGAACAAACAGAAGAGTGGCCCAGTTCACACGGCGTTCACCGCTGCCCACGTTTACCGCACGACCGGTGAGTGTCGGTGGGGTGCGGCATGATGCGGAGCGTGACCCAGGACAACTCCGCATCCCAGCGCCTGATGCTGCTCGACACCGCGTCCCTGTACTTCCGGGCCTACTTCGGAGTGCCGGACTCCGTGAAGGCCCCGGACGGCACCCCGGTCAACGCGGTGCGCGGGCTGCTCGAATTCATCACCCGGCTCGTCCACGACCACCGCCCCACGCACCTGGTGGCCTGCATGGACGCGGACTGGCGCCCCCAGTGGCGCGTCGACCTCATCCCCTCCTACAAGGCACACCGCGTCGCCGAGGAGACTCCGGTGGGCACGCCGGACGAGGAGGAGGTGCCCGACACACTGTCTCCGCAGGTGCCGGTCATCGAGGACGTGCTCGACGCGGTGGGCATCGCGCGCGTGGGCGTGGCGGGCTACGAGGCGGACGACGTGATCGGTACGTACACCGCCCGCGCGAGCGGCCCGGTCGACATCGTCACCGGCGACCGGGACCTGTACCAGCTCGTGGACGACGAGCGGCAGCGCCGGGTGCTCTACCCGATCAAGGGCGTCGGCACCCTCCAGATCACCGACGAGGCCTTCCTGCGGGAGAAGTACGCGGTGGACGGTCCGGGCTACGTGGACATGGCGCTGCTGCGCGGCGACCCGAGCGACGGACTGCCGGGCGTGCCCGGGATCGGCGAGAAGACGGCCGCGAAGCTGCTCGCACAGTTCGGCGACCTGGCCGGGATCATGGCCGCGGTCGACGACCCGGCGGCCAAGCTGACACCCACGCAGCGCAAGCGGCTGGACGAGGCGCGACCGTACATCGCGGTGGCGCCGAAGGTGGTGCGGGTCGCGGACGACGTGCCGCTGCCGGACGTGGACACCGCGCTGCCGCACGCGCCGCGCGACCCCGGCGCCGTCGAGGAGCTGGGTGCCCGCTGGGGTCTGGGCGGATCCCTCCAGCGACTGTTGACCACGCTCGCGAACTGAGGTGCTAACTTAGGCATACCTAAGTTCACGTTGCACCGAGGGAGACCGCACATGGCCGAGCGCCCCGCACGCCCGCCCCGCAAGGCCCGCTCCGCCCAGGTGGTGCGCGCCGAGCACGTCACCCCGCACATGCGCCGGGTGGTCCTCGGCGGCGAGGGCCTCGCGGACTTCCCCGACGAGCTCCCGTACACCGACCACTACGTGAAGCTGCTCTTCGCCCCGGCGCCGGACGTGACGTACGCGGAGCCGTTCGATCTCGAGCGGATCCGAGCGGAGCTGCCGCGCGAGCAGTGGCCGGTGACGCGGACGTACACGGTGCGGGCCTGGGACCCGGCCGCGCGCGAGCTGACCCTCGACTTCGTCGTGCACGGCGACGAGGGCCTCGCCGGGCCGTGGGCGGTCGGCGTCGCCCCCGGCACCACGATCCGCTTCATGGGTCCGGGCGGCGCCTACCGCCCGGACCTCACCGCCGACTGGCACCTGCTGGCCGGCGACGAGAGCGCCCTCCCGGCGATCGCCGCCGCCCTCGAAGCTCTCCCGGCCGGCACCCGCGCCCACGCCTTCATCGAGGTCGAGGGCCCCGAGGAGCAGCAGAAGGTCGACTCCCCCGTCGAGATCACCTGGCTCCACCGCGCGGGCCGCCCCGTCGGCTCCCTCCTGGTCGAGGCGGTCACGGGCCTCGACTTCCCGGCCGGCCGCCCCCACGTCTTCGTGCACGGCGAGGCCGGCTTCGTGAAGAGCCTCCGCCGCCACCTGCGCATCGACCGCGAGATCCCCCGCGAGCACCTCTCGATCTCCGGCTACTGGCGCCTGGGCCACAACGAGGACGGCTGGCAGGCCTCGAAGCGCGACTGGAACGCCCAGGTAGAGGCCGAACAGGAAGCCTCCGCCTGACGGATCAGCACTGGGCGCGGGCTCTATCCGATCAGCGGCTCCGCCGCGGGGGCGCGACCAACGGGCCCCTGGAGGCGCACGAAGTGTGCCTTTCAGGGGCGCGGGGCTGTATCCGATCCGCGACTCCGCCGCGGGGCGCGACCACCGGGCCCCCGGGACACGCGGAGCGTGCCTCTGGGGGCGCGGGGCTGTATCCGATCCGCGACTCCGCCGCGGACCGCGACCACCGGGCCCCCCGGGACACGCGGAGCGCGCCTCTGGGGGCGCGGGGCTGTATCCGATCCGCGACTCCGCCGCGGACCGCGACCACCGGGCCCCCGGGGCACGCGGAGCGTGCCTCTGGGGGCGCGGGGAACTGCGCGACCAGCCACGACGAAACCCGCACCCGGCACCGCTCAACACCCCCCGCGGCGCGAACCCGTACCGTTACCCCGGTGACCCGCCGCAGCCGCCGCACCCCCACCCCGCCCCTCCCCCAGCGCGACGGAATCGACCCCGTCCACGTGAGGCTGCCGGTCACCGGCGACTGGCGCACCGTGCGGGACCACCTCGTGGAGCGGCTCTCCGCCCACGCGGAGACGATCGACACGATGATCGACGCGGGCCGGATCGTCACGGCGGACGGCACCCCCATCGGGCCCGACACCCCCTACACCCCCGGAGGGCACGTCTGGTTCCACCGGGACCTCCCGGCGGAGCCCCCCGTCCCGTTCCCGATCGAGATCGTGCACCGCGACGACCACCTCGTCATCGCCGACAAGCCCCACTTCCTGGCGACGACCCCCCGCGGCAGCCACGTGAGACAGACCGCCCTGGCGAGGCTGCGCCGCGAACTCGACCTCCCCCGGCTGGGCCCGGCGCACCGTCTGGACCGCCTGACCGCCGGCCTCGTCCTGTTCGTCGTCCGCCCCGAGGACCGCGGCCGCTACCAGACCCTGTTCCGCGACCGCCTGGTCCGCAAGGAGTACGAGGCGATCGCCCCGTACGACCCGGCGGTCGAACTCCCCGTCACCGTACGGAGCCGGATCGAGAAGGAGCGCGGGGTGCTCGCCGCACAGGAGATCCCCGGCGGCGAGCCGAACGCGGAGAGCGACATCCGGCTGGTCGAGACGCGCGGCCCTCTCGGCCGCTACCGCCTCACCCCGCACACGGGCCGCACCCACCAGCTCCGCGTCCACATGAACCGCCTCGGCCTGCCGATCCTCGGCGACCCGATCTACCCCGACATCGCCCCGCCCACCGCCCCGGACGACTTCCGTCGCCCCCTCCAACTCCTCGCCCGCTCCCTGGAGTTCAGGGACCCGGTGTCCGGCCGCGAGTTCCGCTTCACGAGCGGGCGGGACCTCGCGGCCTGGACGTCGTACGAGGACTGGGCGGACGGCCGGGTCCCCGCCGGCCCCGGACGGGATCAGTAGCCGCGCCACCACCGGAGGAACCGCTGCCAGGCCCCGAGCCGCTCCCCCTGAGGCGGAGCCTGCACCCCGGCCGGCGCCGGAGCGGCGGCCGGAGGGGGCGGCCCCGGCTGCGGCGGCACCATGGCGCCGGGCTGCCCCGGCCCGGCGGCAGGCTCCGGCGAGGACACCTGCCAGTCGGTCCGCTGCGGCGACGACATGCTCGGCACCGACACAATGTCCTGCTGGCCGCGCGGCGTGAACTCCACCGGCAGCGCCACGAGGTGCTGCGACAGGATCGTCGACCGCCACCTCAACTCCGACTCAGGCACGGCCAGTTCGGCGTCGGGCAGCCGCATCAGGAACGCGTCGACGCCGATGTCGGCGATGGCACGCCCGATGTCCTGACCGGGACACTCGTGCGGGCCGCCGCCGAACGCGAGGTGCGAGCGGTTGCCCATCATGTGGGCGCCGGGCTCGGGGCGGACGACCGGGTCGGCGTTCCCCGGCTGGATGCCCATGATCAGTCCGTCGCCGGCCCGGATGTGCTGCCCGCCGAGCTCGGTGTCGACCTTCGCGAAGTACCCGACCATCGCGCTGAACGGCGGCTCGTCCCACAGGGACTGCTCGACCGCCTCCGGCACGGTCATCTGCCCACCGTTCAGCTGGGCGCGGAAGCGCGGGTCGGTGAGCACGACGCGCAGCACGTTGGCGATGAGGTTGGCCGTGGCCTCGTAAGCGGCGATGAGCACGAGCCGCAGGTGCTGGCCGACCTCGTCGTCGGTGAGCCCCGCCGGGTCCGTGATCAGCGTGCTGGTGAAGTCGTCCTCGATCGGGTCGGCCCGGCGGCGCACGGCGAGTTCCATGAGGTGGCCCATGATGAACTCGTTGCTCGCGATGGCCGTCTCGGTGCCCTTGATCATGTCGCGGGCCGCCTGGACGAAGCGCTCGCTGTACGCCTCGGGCGCGCCGAGCAGGTCCAGCATCACCATCATCGGCAGGTGCTCGGCGAACTCGCTGACGACCTCGCAGGTGCCGCGCTCACAGAAGCGGTTGATGATCACCTGGGTCGACTTGTTGATGGTGCGGCGCAGGCTGCGGGCCTCGATCGTGGCGATCGCCGCGCTGACCGCGCCCCGCTGGCGCAGGTGCTCCGCGCCCTCGGCCATGGAGCAGATGGGCTGCCAGCTGAAGACCGGCGCGAGCGGGTGGGTCGGTTTGACCGTGCCGTTCTTCAGGGCCGTCCAGTTGCGTGCGTCGCGGTTGTACTGGGAAGTGCTGCGGACCATGTGCAGGTTCTCGCCGTGGCCGAGGACCGCCCACATGCGGACGTCGTCATGGATCAGCACGGGTGCGACGGGACCGTGCTCGGCGCGGAGTTTCTCGTACACGCCCGCGAGGTCCACGTCGGCCTCGGGGCCGTACAGCCTGCGCAGTCCGTCCGGGCCGAGCGCGTGCGCGGGGCAGCCGGGCGGCGGCGCGAGCGAGGGGTCCCCCAGGGCGTCGTATCCGGCGGGCGGCTGGGAGGGCTGGGAGGGAGGCGTCACGGTGATCGCTCCGGTGGTGTGGTCAGCTGGGTGAGTCGGGTCGGGCGGGGTGCGGCACGGCTCAGGCGCGGGCCAGCGCCATCTCGTGCAGGTAGCGCATCAGGGTCATGAGGACGTCGCGGCTGGAGGCCCGGCGGCGTGCGTCGCACTCGATGATCGGGACGTGCGGGTCGAGGTCGAGCGCGTTGCGCAGTTCCTCGTTGGGGTAGCGCGGGCCGTCCGGGAAGGCGTTGTTGGCGATGACGAAGGGCACGCCGCGCTCCTCCAGACGCCCGATCACGTCGAAGCTGACTTCGAGGCGTCGGGTGTCGATGAGCACGACGGCGCCGAGGGCGCCCTCGAACAGGCCGTTCCACAGGAACCAGAAGCGTTCCTGACCCGGGGTCCCGAAGAGGTACAGGACCAGTTCGTCGGTGATGCTGATGCGGCCGAAGTCCATGGCCACGGTGGTGGCGGTCTTGGTCTCCGAGCCGTAGTTGTCGTCGACGCCGATGCCGGCCTGCGTCATGGTCTCTTCGGTGGTGAGCGGCCGGATCTCGCTGACGGAGCCCACCATGGTGGTCTTGCCGACGCCGAAGCCGCCGACGATCACGATCTTGACGGCCGAGGTGACCGTGTCGGGCATCCGGTCCTCGGCCCGCGGGCCGGGGATGTGCAGGCCCCCGACGGCGGTCTCCGTCCCGGCCCTGCTGTCAGAGCTTCTGTAGTCCATGCATCACCGCTTCGAGGAGGGAACGGTCGGCCACGGCGCCGCGGATGACGGGTGCGCGCGCCTGGACCAGTTCGGCCGCGAGGAGTTCGCCGAGCAGCACGGTGACCACGCTGAACGGCAGGTTGAGGTAGGCCGAGATCTCGGCCGTGGAGAGGGGGTTGCGGCACATCCGTAAGACGGCGGCCTGTTCGGGCGGGGCCGTCGGGGGCGGCTCGGAGCGCGCCACGATCAGGGTGACCAGATCGAGGGGCGCCCGCTCCGTGCCGTCGGTGCCGCCGGTGATCACGTACAGCCGCTCCGGATCGCGCTCGTCGGCGTTCGAGCCGGGGCGGCGCTCGCGCTGGGGCGGCTCTTCCCTGAAGGAGGGGTCGGGGGGGCGGAGAGTCATACAGTCTGGCCGTTGCGTCGGGGCGGGCTGGTCAGGTGGGCGCCGATCCGGATGACGAGGTCGCGCATCTGGTGGCTGATCATTCCGGCGTCGACGAACTGGTCGGCGAGGACGGCGAGATAGGCGCCCTTGCCGGCCGCCATCAGATAGAAGAAGCCGCCGTCGACCTCGATGATGACCATGTTCATCTTGCCGCTGCTGTCGGGGATCTCCGTGGCGACGGCGGAGGCGAGCGACTGGAGTCCGGCGCAGGCCGCGGCGATCCGGTCGGCCGCGTCGGGGTCTCCGCCGTACCGGGCGATGCGCAGGCCGTCCGCGGAGAGCACCACCACCTGGCGCACGTTGGAGACGCTCTCGGCGAGCTCCTTGAGCATCCAGTCGAAGTTGGCCCTTTGCTGGATCACTGGTGATCTCCCTCTTCGGCCTGCTGGTTGTACGCGTCGTCGTGCGGCTTGTCCGCGCCCGCCCCGTCCGGGGTGTCGGGCTTGAGCCCGTTCATGAACGCCTCGACCCACAGGCCCGGTTCGGGCTGCGCGGGCCGCTCGTGCTCCGGCTGGGCCGGGGGCAGCGGGGCAGCCGCCGCGGGCGCGGGCAGGGAGAGGTCGGGGTGGCGCGGGGTGACGATGATCTGGTTGTCGATGACCTTGGTGTCGACCTTGCGCCGGCGCTGCGGGAGCCCGTTGGCCCGCCATTCGGTGACCACGGGGACGTCGTCCTCCATCGCGACGAGCGGGGCGGAGGGGCGCGGTCCCGTGGTGGGGCGACGCGTCTTCTTCAGCCGCGGCTCTTCCTTGACCGGTACGCCGTTGTGGTCGACGCGGGGCACGGCGCTGGCGCCGATGCCGTGGGCGCGGCCGGGCGCGGGTCCGGAGCTCATCATCTCGCGGGGCACGATCAGCACGGCGCGCACGCCGCCGTACGCGGACTGGCGCAGCGAGATCTTCATGTCGTACATGGCGCAGAGCCGGCCGACGATGGCGAGGCCGAGTCGGGGGCTCTCGCCCAGGTCGTTCAGGTCGTAGCCGGCCTGGGCGCGCTCCAGCATCCGCTCGACGCGGGCGCGCTGCTCCTCGCCGAGGCTGACGCCGCCGTCCTCGATCTCGATGGCGATGCCGGTCTGCACCTCGACGGCGGTGACGTGCACGCGGGTCTGCGGCGGCGAGTAGCGCGTCGCGTTGTCGAGGAGCTCGGCGCAGGCGTGGATGAGGGGTTCGACGTGGATGCCCTTGATGGCGACGTCGCAGATGGCGTGCAGGTCGATGCGCGGGTACTCGAGGATGCGCGACATGGCGCCGCGCAGCACGCTGTAGAGCTTGACGGGCTTGGGCCACTGACGGCCGGGCCGGGCGCCGCCGAGGACGGTGACGGAGTCGGCGAGGCGGCCGATCAGGGCGGTGCCGTGGTCGATGCGCAGGAGGTCGTCGAAGACCTCGGGGTTGCGGCCGTGGTCCTCTTCCATCTCGCGCAGTTCCTGGGACTGCTTGTGCACGATGGCCTGGACGCGGCGGGCGACGGAGACGAAGGAGCGCTGGGCGCCGTCGCGGAAGGCGGCCTCCCGGTCGATCTCCTTCAGGCAGCGGTAGAGCAGTTCGCGCTCGCCGCGTGTGACGTCACGGAAGGCCGCTTCGGAGTCGCAGGTGTCGCGGACCGCGTCGCGCGGGTTGGCGCCCTTGCGCATGCGGTAGAGGGCGTGCGGCAGGACTTCCTTGGCGACGCGCATCGTGAGCTGCTCGTGGCCGTCGACGCGGGCTTCCAACTCGGCTACGTGCTGGGCGTATTGGGTGCGCAGGCCCTTGAGGATGCGGCCGCGGCGGACGGCCTCGGCGGCGACGGCTACGACCAGGAGCGTGCCGAGGGCGCCGCACAGGGCGACCGCGAGGCGGGCGGGCTGTGTGACCACGGCGACGGCTGCTCCGGTGGCGGCCGCCATGACCATGGCGGGCAGCAACAGCACGCGTGTGTAGGGGACTTCTCGGCCACCGGGAGGCGATTGAACACTCACCATGTATGCCCTCTAAAGACAATCGGGTCGGGGAATTCGCAGTGGTCCGTCGCACTTCGTACCGGGGCTCGACGCGAACCATCCACGCATAGGGGAACAAGCGCCCGAATCCATCTCAACTCGGTGCGCTGCGGGCGAGCTTAGTCCGACCGGATCATCGCCGAGTCATATTCAGCAAGGCCCTGCGCGACCCCCCGCGCCGGGCATACACTCGCTCCCATTTGCACGCTCCGCTCCAATTCGAACGCATGGAGTGATCGCGTCCGGGTGCGTGAATCCGGGCCCCGCCTCCCACCGCCCCGGGGCATGCGAAAGGGCGCCGCCCCTCCGGACGGCGCCCTTCTGACGGAGCGTCGGCTAGCCGACGGACGAGTACGCGACGACGCCGCGCAGCAGTCCGTCGACGGCCTTGCGCGCGTTCTTCGCGACGGTGGAGCCCTCCTTGGGGGCGGCCGCGGCGATCTGCCCGAGCACGTCGATGACCTGCTTGCACCAGCGCACGAAGTCGCCCGCGGGCATCTCCGCCTCGCGGAGCACCTCGTCGAGCCCCTTGCCCGAGGCCCACTCGTACGCGGCCCAGGCGAAACCGAGATCGGGCTCGCGCTGCCCGACGCCCTCGGTCTGGCTGATCCGGAAGTCCTCCTCCAGCGCGTCGAGCCGGCCCCAGATGCGGACCATCTCGCCAAGTGCGGCCTTGGCGCGGCCCGAGGGCAGCTTCGGGGCGAGCGCGTCGTCGGCGGCTCGCGCCTCGAACACCAACGCCGAGACGCACGCCGCCAGTTCGGCCGGGTCCAGGCCCTCCCAGACGCCGTCGCGCAGGCACTCGCTCGCCAGCAGGTCCAGCTCGCCGTAGAGCCGGGCCAGCCGCTTGCCGTGCTCGGTGACCTCGTCGCCGCGCAGATAGTCCATCTCGGTCAGCAGTTTGACGATGCGGTCGAAGGTGCGGGCGATCGTGTTCGTCCGGCCCTCGATGCGGCGCTCCAGCTGTGCGGTGTCCCGCTTGAGCCGGTGGTAGCGCTCGGCCCAGCGCGCGTGGTCCTCGCGCTCGGAGCAGCCGTGGCACGGATGGGCGCGCAACTCGGCACGGAGCCGGGCGATCTCGCGGTCGTCCGCCGCGGCCGAGCGGCTCTTCCTGTGCCGGTCGGGCACGATGTGGCCGGCCTTGGTGCGCAGCGCCGAGGCGAGGTCGCGCCGGGACTGCGGCGAGCGCGGGTTGAACGACTTCGGGATGCGCATCCGCTCCAGCGCCTCCACGGGCACCGGGAAGTCGATCGACGCGAGCCGCTTGACCTGCCGCTCCGCGGTGAGCACCAGCGGGCGGGGGCCGTCGTGGGACTCGAAGCCGCGGTGCCCGTTGGACCGGCCCGCGGGCAGGCCCGGGTCGAGGACGAGCGCGAGGCCCGCGAACTTGCCGGTGGGCACGTGGATGACGTCGCCCGGCTTGAGCTTCTCCAGGGCGGCGGCGGCCTGGGCCCGGCGCTGGGCCGCGCCCTGCTTGGCCAGGTCCGTCTCACGGTCCTTCAGCTCGCGCCGCAGCCGCGCGTACTCGTCGAAGTTCCCGAGGTGGCAGGTCATGGACTCCTTGTAGCCCTCGAGCCCCTCCTCGTTCTTCTGCACCTGCCGGGAGATGCCGACGACCGACTTGTCCGCCTGGAACTGGGCGAAGGAGGTCTCCAGCAGCTCGCGCGAACGGTGCCGCCCGAACTGCTCCACCAGGTTCACCGCCATGTTGTACGACGGCTTGAAGCTGGAGCGGAGCGGGTACGTGCGCGTGCCGGCCAGCCCGGCCAGGTGCTCGGGGCTGAAGCCGCGCTGCCACAGCACGACGGCATGGCCCTCGACGTCGATGCCGCGGCGCCCGGCACGGCCGGTCAGTTGCGTGTACTCGCCCGGGGTGATGTCGGCGTGCTGCTCCCCGTTCCACTTGACGAGCTTCTCCAGGACGACCGAGCGGGCCGGCATGTTGATCCCCAGCGCCAGCGTCTCGGTCGCGAAGACCGCCTTGACCAGGCCCTTGACGAAGAGCTCCTCGACGACCTCCTTGAAGGTCGGCAGCATGCCCGCGTGGTGGGCGGCGATGCCGCGCTCCAGGCCCTCCAGCCACTCGTAGTAGCCGAGGACGTGCAGGTCCTCGTCGGGGATGGACGCCGTGCGCTCCTCGACGATCGCGCGCACCTTGGCCCGCGCCTCCTCGTCGTTCAGCCTCAGGCCCGCGTACAGGCACTGCTGGACGGCCGCCTCGCAGGCGGCGCGGCTGAAGATGAACGTGATGGCGGGCAGCAGTCCCTCGGCGTCGAGCCGGTCGATCACCTCGGGGCGGCCCGGCGTCCAGATGCGGGAGCGCTGGCGGCGCTCGCGCTCCCGGTCCGCCTCGCGCATGGCCCGCCCGCGCCGCCGGTCCTGGTAGGACGGCCGGCTCGCCTCCATGCGGGCCATCCGCGTCAGGTCCGGGTTGACCGCCTTCTTGTGGCCCTCGCCCTCCTCGAAGAGGTCGTACATGCGGCGCCCGGCGAGCACGTGCTGGAACAGCGGCACGGGCCGGTGCTCGGAGACGATCACCTCGGTGTCGCCGCGCACGGTGTCCAGCCAGTCGCCGAACTCCTCCGCGTTCGACACCGTCGCCGAGAGGGAGACCAGGGTCACCGACTCCTGGAGGTGGATGATCACCTCTTCCCAGACGGCGCCGCGGAAGCGGTCGGAGAGGTAGTGCACCTCGTCCATGACCACGTAGCCGAGGCCCAGCAGCGAGCGGGAGCCCGCGTACAGCATGTTCCGCAGGACCTCGGTGGTCATGACGACGATGGGCGCGTCGCTGTTCACACTGTTGTCGCCGGTCAGCAGGCCGACCTTGTCGGAGCCGTAGCGCTTGGCGAGGTCCTGGTACTTCTGGTTCGACAGCGCCTTGATGGGTGTCGTGTAGAAGCATTTCTTGCCCTGCAGGAGGGCGAGGTGGACGGCGAACTCGCCGACGATCGTCTTGCCGGAGCCGGTGGGCGCCGCCACCAGGACGCCCTTGCCCGCCTCCAGCGCCTGGCAGGCCTCGATCTGGAAGGGGTCGAGGCCGAAGTCGTACATCTCGCGGAAGGTCGCGAGCGCGGTGGCCTGCTCGGCGGCCCGCTTACGGGATGCCGCGTACCGCTCGGCCGGTGAGAGGTCCTCTGTCATCGTGCTTTCGAGCCTACCGGCCGCCACTGACATCGGACGATCATTATCCGCTAAGCACTCGGGCCCGGGCCTCGGACCAGGACGCGCACAGCCCCCGGCACGCATTCCGCGGCCAGCGGCAGCGCCCCCACCGGCTCGCCGTCCGCGTAGGCCGTGATGTCGGGCGCGGCGAGCTCGACGCGGCGCGCGCGGTACACGGTCACCTTGGGGTGGGTCAGGTGGGTGCCCTTGTAGACCCGCGGGAAGACGCGCAGCAGGGTGGTGCGCGAGCAGTCCCCCACGACGGTCACGTCGAAGAGGCCGTCGTCCATCTGCGCGTCGGCGCATATCTGCATGCCGCCCCCGTAGGAGGTGCCGTTGCCGACGGCGACGAGGGTGGCGGGGACCTCGCGCACGGAGCCGTCGTCGAGCGTGAGGCGGAAGGGAACCGGCTTGAACGCGGCCAGTTCGAGGGCGATCGCCAGGTCGTACTTGAAGCGGCCGAGGGGCAGCCGCATCCGGTTGCCGCGGTCGTTGACGCGGGAGTCGAAGCCGCAGGCGAGGACGGTGCCGAACCAGTGGTCGCCGATCCGTCCGAGGTCGATCTCGCGGATCTCCTCGCCCTTGAGCGCCTCGGCGACGAGCGCGCCGGCGGCGGCCGGGTCCCGCACGGGCAGTCCGAGGGCGCGGGCGAAGTCGTTGCCGGTGCCGACGGCGACCACGCCGAGCGGGGTGCGGGTGCCGGCGACGGCCTGCAGGGCGAGGTTCACCAGCCCGTCCCCGCCGACGGCCACGAGGGCGCCGGTGCCCTCGGCCACCGCGGCACGCGCGCGTGCGAGGGCGTCGGCGGCGTCCTCCCCGATGACCGTGCGCACGGAGAATCCGGCGGCCCGCAACGCGGAAGCGGCCGGCTGCGCAGCGTGTGCGCCCCGGCCGCGGCCCGCGGTGGGATTGACGAAGAGGGTGATGTCGCTGCTCACGGCCGGACCCTAGCAAGTGCCCTGCCGCGAACCGCGGTTACCTCAGGTCACATCGTCGTAACCGTTGATCCGGTCCTGTTCGCCGGTGGACTGCTCGGGCACGGAACGGCTGGCGCTCACGGTCTCGACCTCGCCGATCTCCTCGGGCGTGAGGTCGAGCTCGGACGCCTCGTCGTCATCGGGGCCCGCCGCCTCGATGCGCCGCTTGCGCCGGTCGTTCAGGAGCGAGAAGCCGGTCGCCGCGAAGTAGAGCACCCAGATCGGTCCGGCGAGGGCGAGCATGGTCAGCGGGTCGGTGCTGGGTGTGGCCACCGCCGCGAAGACGGTGATGCCCATGATCATCCCGCGCCACCAGCCGAGCATCTTCTTGCCGCTGAGCACGCCGGTGAGGTTGAGCATGACCAGGAGCAGCGGCAGCTCGAAGGAGAGGCCGAAGACGATCACCATGCGGGTGATCAGGTCCAGCAGGTCGTCGAGCGGCAGCTGGTTGTCGATGTTCGCCGGCGAGAAGTCGAGCAGCACCCGCGCCATCGTCGGCAGCGTCTTGTACGCGAAGAACGCGCCGCCGAAGAACAGCGGAACGCCGGTGCCCACGAACCCGTAGGCGTACTTCTTCTCGTGCTTGTGCAGGCCGGGCGCGACGAAGCCCCACAGCTGGTAGAGCCAGATCGGCGAGGCGCCGATCACACCGGCCATGAGGGAGACCTTCAGGGCGAGCGTGAAGGGCGTGATCAGGCCGTTGAGCACGATGCGGGCGCACTGCTCGTTGGCGTCCTTGTTGTCCGCCGCCTTGGCCGTCAGCTCGGCGAAGGTCTTGTCGCAGCCGACCGACTCGAGGACCGGGTTCGTGAAGAACTCGATGATGTCCTTGTAGTAGAAGGCGGCGACGATCGTGACGACGAGGATGGCCAGGACGGCCTTCCCGAGTCGGTTGCGAAGCTCACGCAGGTGCTCCGCGAGCGGCATCCGCCCCTCGGGGTCCTTCTCCTGCTTGCGGGCAGACTTGAGCAACCCACGTCCTCATCTCGTGCGACAGGCCGCCGTTACCGGGGCGGCCTTGGATCAGCTCTGCGTCGTCTGGTTCGTCTGCTCGGTCACCGGACGCGAGCTGCTCACGTCGCCGGGAGCGGCCTGGATGGTGCGCTGGGCCGGAGGCTGCTCGCCCGTCTTCGGCGGGTCGGACGGAGCGGCATCCTTGTTGCCACCCTCGCTCTTCATGGCCTTCGCCTCGCTCTTGAGGATGCGGGCGGACTTGCCGAGCGAGCGCGCCATGTCCGGAAGCTTCTTCGCGCCGAACAGGAGGAGGATGACCACGAGCAGGATGATCAACTCGGGGGCGCCGATCTTTCCACCGAACATATGCGTTTACCTTCTCACTGAGGCGGCAGGGGCGGGGCTGCCGGTACCGGCCGGACTTCGGACTGTTGTCCGACCACCGTGCTGGCAGCGATCGTATCCCGTGGGGGTGAACACGGGGCAATCCCCGTGCGTACTCCCGCTTGCGACCCGCGCCTCGCTCCCAGGTCGCGTAAGCGAGCGTACCCGGCGGACCCCGCGCACCGACAGGCCACGGGGGTAAAGCGCTTTCCATCGCCGCTTCCTGCGGACGTCCGCGTCCGCACCGGGACGCGCGACACGATGTCAGACCGCGTCGCCGCCGGCCTTCGCGACACTCACGGCGGCGCGCTCCAGCTCTTCGGCCGCGCTGTTGATCCGCCGTGTCGTGTCGGCGACTTGGCGGCTCAGGCGCTGCGCCTCGACGAACACCCTCACCGCGAGAACCGCCAGGACGGCGAGTCCCACGAACCCCACGGCCACCGCCAGCATCGCCCAGAACATGCGCCGAGCCTAGACGGTCTGGTGGAGGCGCAGGGTGCGCACCCCGCCGCCGGTGAGGAGTTCGACGATGCGCTCGCCGGCCGGCTTGCGCACGGCGCTGGAGCAGTCGGGGCAGGTGAAGGAGTAGAAGGTGGTGCGGCGGCTGCCGCCGATCACCAACCGGAGCGCGGACGCGGCCAGTTCGAAGCGGGCCCGGCAGTGCGGGCAGGCGGCCTTGAAGACCACGGGCGCCGGGATCCCCGCCACGGCGGACATTCCGGAGACGCCCATCAGTCCGGTCGCTCCACCCATGTCGCCCACCTCACACCCTTCTCTTACCTGTCGCCCGACGTTCCGCGTGTCGCCTGCACCGCCTGGGATGCGACCGACGTCACAACTCGTACGCGGTGAGGGCCTCGCGGGCCGCGTCGCGCGCGCTGTCGGCCAGGTCGGCGGGGGCCACGATGTGCCCGTCACCGCCGAGCCGCAGCGCGAGCCGGCGCAGCGAGGACGGGTCGGGGGTGCGCAGCGTGATCCGCAGCCCGCCGTCGGGCAGCTCCTCGGCGCTGTCGTGCGGGTAGTACTCGGCGACCCAGCGTCCGCCGGGGCCGACCTCCACGACGACCTCGGGGTCCTCGGCGGCGGGCTGCACGAGCGCCTCGGACAGGTCGCGCAGCTCGATCTCCGGCGGCGCGGACGCCTCGTCCAGGACCCGGATCTCGGCGACCCGGTCGAGCCGGAACGTGCGCCGGGCCTCGGAGCGGCGGCACCACGCCTCTACGTAGGTGTGGCCGACGCTGACGAGCCGGATGGGGTCGATCTCCCGCTCGGTGAGCTCGTCGCGGGCGGGCGAGTAGTAGCGGATCCACAGCCGGCGCCGCTCGGAGATCGCCCGGTCGACGTCGGCGAAGACGCCGCCCTCGGACTCGAAGGTCACGTTCAGCCGGGCGCTGGCGCCGGCCATCTCGCCGGCCGCGGTCTCCAGCTTGGCGGTCGCCCGCAGCAGCGCGAGCCGGTCGCTCTCGCGCAGACCCGGGAGGGTCGCGACGGCGCGCGCGGCGACGAGCAGCGCGGTGGCCTCGTCGGAGGCGATGCGCAGCGGCTCGGCGGCCTCCGCGGACAGGGCGGCCGGGTTGTGCCACCAGATGCGGTCGCCGTCGGTGTCGATGTCGAGCAGGTCACCGCCGCGGAAGCTGGTGCCGCACAGCGGCAGCACGTCGAGGTCGGAGATCAGCTCGTCCTCGGTGATGCCGAAGGCCCGCGCGACGTCGCTGACGTGGGCGCCGGGGCGCTCGCGCAGATACGTCACCAGGGAGAGCATCCGCCGGGTCTGGTCGATGGCGTTGGCAGCCATGGTCGTACGTCCCCTCAGCCCTTGGCCACGGCGCGCAGCCGCTCCACCACGTCGGCCCGCAGCTCGGCGGGCTCGAGCACGACCACGTCGGGGCCGAACTCCACGAGCCAGGCGTCGAGCCCGTGCCCGTACGGGATCTCCACCTCGTCCCAGCCGTCGCCCAGGTCGCGTACGGAGACGGCCTTGGCGCGCAGCGGGTAGCCGGCGCCGGCCCGCAGGCGGATCAGGGCGGAGCGGTCGGCGGTCTCGCCCGCCCAGCTCGCGACGGTCTCGCGCACGGTCACCACGTCCGGTACGGGTGCCTTGAAGCGGCCCGCGCGGGAGCGGACCTTGCCGGTGATCCGGGAGAGGCGGAAGACGCGCTCGGCCTCCCGGTCGCGGTCCCAGCCGGCCAGGTACCAGTGGCCGCGCCAGCACTCCAGGGCCCACGGCTCGACCTGGCGCTGCTCGGGGCGCGCGGCGGTGGCCTTGCGGTAGTCGAAGACGACGGGGCGGCGGTCGCGGCAGGCCAGCATCAGCGGCTCGAAGGACGCCTCGCGCACCGGGATGCGGGGCTCCAGGGCGCCGTGCGGCTCGTACGGGTCCACGTCCTCGGGCATGCCGGCGGCGCGCAGCTTCTGCAGGGCGCCGCTGGCGGCGCCGGCGAGGCGGGCCTGCTGCCACACCTTGGCGGCGAGGCCGAGGGCCGCGGCCTCCTCGGCGTCGAGGGCGATGGGCGGCAGCCGGTTGCTGTCGCGGCGGGCCTGGTAGCCGATCTCGCCGTCCAGGTTCTCCACGGTCTCGATGACCAGGCCCAGCTCGCGCAGATCGTCCTTGTCGCGCTCGAACATGCGGTTGAAGGAGTCGTCGCTGCCCGCCTCCAGGTAGGCCTCGATGGAGCTCCGCAGCTCCCGCTTGCTGAGCGGTCGGCGCGTCCCGAGCAGACACAGCGCCAGATTCATCAGCCGCTCGGCCTTGGCAATGGCCATCGACGCCCTTTCGTCCCCGGAGGCTCCCCGCGCGCTCCCTCAGTGCTCCCGATCGTCGACCGTACCGCCCCGGGGTGTCGCGGCAAAAGCCAGGGGCAAAGCCGAGGCAAAGCGGCGGGGCCGGCCGGCGGGAAGGCGGAAGGGCCCGTGCCAGGTGGCACGGGCCCTTCTCACGACGTTCGGCTCGCTCGCGCGGACCGTCAGACGGCGACGAGGTCGCAGACGAAGATCAGCGTCTCGCCCGGGGCGATGCGGCCGCCGCCGGCGCCGCGCTCGCCGTACGCAAGGTGCGAGGGGATGGTCAGCTCACGACGACCGCCGACCTTCATGCCCTGCACGCCCTGGTCCCAGCCCGCGATGACCTGGCCGGCACCGAGCTGGAACTCCAGCGGGTTGCCGCGGTTCCAGGAGGCGTCGAACTCCTCGCCGGTGGAG
This sequence comes from Streptomyces sp. NPDC025806, assembly GCF_055558275.1. Lineage (NCBI taxonomy): Bacteria > Bacillati > Actinomycetota > Actinomycetes > Kitasatosporales > Streptomycetaceae > Streptomyces > Streptomyces sp. NPDC025806. The sequence continues at coordinate 214,092 of NZ_JBVHMU010000013.1, forward strand.
AAGGCCACGCCCACGTAGTGGACCTTGACGAAGTCGCCGGCCTTGGCCACGGCGCCGTCGCCCTCCCAGATGTCCTTGATCTGGAGGTCCGCCGGCGGCTCGCCGACCGGGAAGTCGACCTCGGGCTTGTCGATGCTCACGTGAAGTGCTCCTGCTTGTTGGCTGTCGGACAACCGGGACAGTCTGCCACTTGTGACGACGAGGTCAGTGCGCGGCGAGGATGTCCACGACGAAGACGAGGGTGGAGTTGGCCGGCAGGGCCTTGCCCTGGTCCTTCTCGCCGTAGGCCTGCTCCGGCGGGATCACCAGCAGGACGCGGTCGCCGACGTGCTTGCCGACGAGGCCCTTGTCCCAGCCCTGGATGACCTGGCCCTGACCGATGGGCGTGGTGAACGGCTGGCCGCCGCGGTTCCAGGAGGAGTCGAACAGCTCGGCCTTGGCCTTGCCCTCGTTGATCTTCCAGGCGGCACCGCTGTACTGCATGCTGACCGTCTGGCCGTTCTTGACCTCGGCGCCCTTGCCCTTGATCAGGACCTGCTCGACGAGCTTCTTCGGCGGGTCGTTCTTCGGGACGGAGATCGTGGCCGGCTTCTCCTCGTCGGCCTTGATCTGCGGCAGGTCGGACGGGATCGCGGCCTGCGTGCCCTCGACCTTCTTCGGGACGACCTTGCCGACGTCGACCGCGAAGACCAGCGTGTCCTCGCCGGAGACGCCCGCCTGCGGGTTGCCCTGGGCGCCGAAGCCGGCGGCCGGCGGCGCCACGACGAGCACCCGGCTGCCCTCCTTCTGCCCCACGACGGCCTGCGCGAACGCGGGCAGCTGGCCCGCGGCGCCGGCGGTGACCATCTGGTCGCCGCCGCCCTGCTTGCCGTACGTGGTGCCGAGGTCCTTGCCGCCCTTCCAGACCTTGCCCGTGAAGTTCATCGTCACCAGGTCGTTCTTCTTGACCTCGGCGCCGTCGCCCTCGGAGAGCGTGTGCACGACGAACTTGCCGCTCGGGTCGGCCTTGGGCACCGTGATGGACGCCTTCTTGCCGACGTCACCGGCGACCTTCGGCATCGGGTTCGCGGTGTCGACGGGCTTGGGCACCTCGGCCGACTTCGGCGCGGCGGAGGAGTCCGCCTTGTCCGCCGAGTCCTTCTTGCCGTCGTCGCTGCCACAGGCCGCCGCGGTCAGCGCCAGTGCCGGAACGATCAGTAGAGCTGCAAGTCGCCGTCGCACAGTGATCCTCATGTCGCTCGAATACGGTCCGGCCACTCTAGGCCCTCCGGCAACTGTGCCACGGGCAGCGGAAGGGCCCCGTACGAATGATTCGCACGGGGCCCTTCCTGAACGCCTCGAACACCCCTTTGGGGCGGTGTGGCGCGCCGTTCTTCACGCCGGTCCTACATACCGGCGATCAGCTTCTCCACCCGGTCGTCCACGCTGCGGAACGGGTCCTTGCACAGCACGGTGCGCTGCGCCTGGTCGTTCAGCTTCAGGTGCACCCAGTCGACCGTGAAGTCACGGCGCTGCTCCTGGGCGCGCCGGATGAAGTCGCCGCGCAGCCGCGCGCGCGTGGTCTGCGGCGGCACGGACTTGCCCTCGAAGATCTTCAGGTCGTTGCAGATCCGGGCGGCCTGTCCCTTCCTCTCCAGGAGGTAGTAGAGACCACGACGGCGGTGGATGTCGTGGTAGGCGAGGTCTATCTGCGCGACCCTCGGGTGCGACATGGTCATGTTGTGCTTGGCCCGGTACCGCTCGATGAGCTTGTACTTCATGACCCAGTCGATCTCGGTGCCGATGCGGTCGAGGTCCTCCTCCTCGATCGCGTCGAGCGTGCGGCCCCACAGCTCGAGGACCTGGTCCACGGTGCCGGTGCGGATGCCCCGGCGCTCGCAGAAGTCCACGGCCTTCTCGTAGTACTCGCGCTGGACCTCCAGGGCGGAGGCCTCGCGGCCGCTGGCCAGGCGGACCTTGCGGCGGCCCGTGATGTCGTGGCTGACCTCGCGGATGGCCCGGATCGGGTTCTCCAGGGTCAGGTCGCGCATCACCGTGCCGGCCTCGATCATGCGCAGCACGAGGTCGGTGGCACCGACCTTGAGGAGCATGGTCGTCTCGGACATGTTCGAGTCGCCGACGATGACGTGCAGCCGGCGGTAGCGCTCGGCGTCCGCGTGCGGTTCGTCACGGGTGTTGATGATGGGCCGGGAGCGCGTCGTCGCGGAGCTGACGCCCTCCCAGATGTGCTCGGCGCGCTGGCTCACGCAGTACACCGCGCCGCGTGGCGTCTGCAGCACCTTGCCCGCGCCGCACAGCAACTGACGGGTGACCAGGAAGGGGATGAGAATGTCCGCGAGTCGCGAGAACTCCCCGTGCCGTGCCACCAGGTAATTCTCGTGGCAGCCGTAGGAGTTTCCCGCCGAGTCGGTGTTGTTCTTGAACAGATATACGTCGCCTGCGATTCCCTCCTCGTGCAGGCGGCGTTCGGCGTCGACGAGCAGGCCTTCCAGAATGCGCTCGCCCGCTTTGTCGTGGGTGACCAGCTCGGTCACGTTGTCGCATTCGGGTGTTGCGTATTCCGGATGCGAACCCACGTCCAGATACAGGCGTGCGCCGTTCCGCAGAAAGACATTGCTGCTGCGGCCCCATGACACGACACGGCGGAAGAGGTACCGCGCCACCTCGTCAGGAGACAGGCGTCGCTGTCCCCTGAACGTGCATGTGACGCCGTACTCGTTCTCCAGCCCGAAAATGCGGCGGTCCATGACTGAACATTACGCCCGATCCCCCGAGCTGAAACGGGGTTGGACGGCACGGTTCGGATCATTTTCCGATGAGAGCGCGACACGCCCGGACGCGTGCGGCGCGCTCAGGACCCGCCCGGTGGCCAGCAGGACGAGCAGCGCGAGGGCGCCCGTCACGGCCGGCACGGCGAAGCCCCACCGCGTGCCGCCCCACTCGACGACGGGGCCCGCGACGGCCGTTCCGACGCTCGCGCCCACCGTGAACGTCGTCACGAGCCAGGAGAACGCCTCGGTGACCGTCCCGCGCGGGGCGTGCCGGTCCACGACGATGAACGCGCACGCGATGCAGGGCGCGAGGAACACGCCCGCGACCGCCGTCAGCGCCACCATGGCCACCGGCCCCGGCACGATCGCCAACGGCACGTAGAACAGCGCCAGAAGCGCCACCAGCCACCGAAGTCGCCCCTCGGGAGCCCCACTCCACTGCCGCGCGCCGTAGACCGCTCCGCCGACGAGCGCGCCGAGCCCGAGCGCCGCCATCATCCAGCCGTACACGGCGTCACCGCCGTTGCCGTCCGCGTACGAGACACCCGCCACGGTGATGGAGCCGAGGGCGAGCCCGATGAACAGGAAGGCGGCCAGGAGCACCAGCAGCCCCGGCGAGCGCAGCGCGCCCAGCCAGTGGGCCTCGCGGGGCGCGCTGCGCCACGCGCGCGAGGGCTTCGACAGCACCACGGAGAGGGCGCCGAGCACGCCGATCACGTTGAGGACGATGAGTGCGGCCTGCGCCGACCACAGCGACACACACACGGTCACGAGCAGCGGGCCGACCGTGAACATGACCTCCTGCGCGATGGCGTCCATGGCGTACGCCACGTGCACCTGTTCCTCGCGCGGCAGCACACTCGGCCACAGGGCGCGCAGTCCGCCCTCCAGCGGAGGTGTGAACAGGCCGGCGGCCGCCACGGCGAGATACGCCACCGCGGGTGTGCCCGTGCCCACCAGCGCGAAGACGCTCATGGCGAGCGCCGACAGGACCGCGGCGGGCAGCTGCACCTTCGGCTGGCCGCGCAGGTCCACGAGGCGGCCGAGCACCGGCTGCCCCACCGCGTTCGCCACGCCGTACACCGCGGCCAGCGCACCGGCCAGGCTGTAGGTACCGCCCTCCTCGCGCACGAACAGCACGATCGCGATCGCCGCGATCGCGTTCGGCAGCCTGCCCACCAGGGTGCCCGTCAGCAGCCGCATCGCGTGCCGCGCCCTGAGGATCTCCGCATAACCCGCGGCCATCGCCCCGCCCTCACCTGAAGTTTTACGTATAACGTCGTGACGTCATACGTACCACGCGCCCGGCCCCGACAGCCACCCGCTACCGTCGTGAACCGGGCCGGACCGGACCGGGCCGGCCCAGGAACGACACGGAGGCACCAGTGACCAGCGGCACCGAGGGCCCGGCGACCACCCGCCCCACCAGCCGGGACGTGGCCCGCGCGGCCGGCGTCTCGCAGGCCGCCGTCTCCCTCGTCATGGGCGACAAATGGCGCGGCCGCGTCGCCGCCACCACCGCCGAGCGCGTCCGCGACGCCGCGCGACAGCTCGGTTACCGGCCGAATCTCGCCGCCCGCAGCCTCCGCATGGGCCGCACCCGCACGGCGCTCCTGGTCGTCCCGGCGCTCACCAACGAGTTCTTCGCGGGGGTCTACACCGGCGCCGCCCGCGTCGCCGCCGAGCACGACTTCGGCGTCGTCCTCTACCCCTCCCCCGAGGGCACCGGCCCCGCCCGCGACCCCTTCCCGTCCTCACAGGCCGCGCTCGACGGCATCCTCGCCTCCTCCATGGCCGCCGACGCCGTCACCACCCTGCGCGGTGACGACCTCCCGCTCGTCATGCTCGACAGCGACCCCGGCGACCCCGCCACCACCACCGTGAACCTCGACCTGCCCGATGGCGTCCGGCAGCTCACCGAACACCTCCTCGGTCTCGGCCACCGCCACTTCCTGCACCTCGCCTCGGCCGTCGACTCCTGGACCTTCGACGTCCGCGCCCGCGAACTCGCCGCCCGCACCCGGCAGGTGCCCGGCACCACCCTGCGCACCGTGCGCTCCCCCTTCACCGTCGAGGGCGCCCAGCACGCCGCCGAGCGGGCCCTGCGCACCAGCGGCCTCCAGACACCCACCGTCATCGTGTGCGACGACGACAAGATCGCCGCCGGCGCCTGCAAGGCCGCCCGCCGGCTCGGCCTGCGCGTCCCCGACGACCTGTCCGTCACCGGCTTCGACGACCTCTCCCTGGCCACGGCACTCGAACCCGAACTCACCACCGTGCGCCTGCCCGCCGAGGACTTCGGCGCCCGCGGCATGGCCGCACTCCTCGCCGTGCTCGACGACCGCGCCCCGGACACCTCTCCCCTGCCCGTCCGGCTCGTCCCCCGCGGCTCCACCGCCCCGCCGCCGCACACCACTGCCCCCTGACACACGTGTGCCCCGGCCGGTCACCACCGGTCGGGGCACACACCTGAAGGAATCCGCGCGCTACGCCTCGGAGTCGGTGTCCGCGTCGGAGGACGTGTCGTCGGACACGGCCTCGGACGCCGCCTTCGAGACCTCCGCCGCGCCCTCGGCCGTCAGCAGCCGCTCCAGCTGCCGTCCGGCGATCCGCTTGAACTTGCGCTGCTGCGGCCGGGTACGGTCCAGGACCGCCACTTCCAGGCGCTCCGCGGGGATCTCCCGCTCGCTCCCGTTCGTGTCCCTCGACAGGGCCTGCACCGCCAGCTTGAGCGCCTCGGACAGCGTCATGCCGTCCTGGTGGCGCTGGTCCAGGAAGGTGCTGATCTGCTCCGCGTTGCCACCCACCGCCACCGAGCCGTGCTCGTCGACGATGGAGCCGTCGTGCGGCAGCCGGTAGATCTGGTCGCCGTCGGCGGACTCGCCCACCTCGGCGACGACCAGCTCCACCTCGTACGGCTTCTCGCCCGCGCTGGAGAAGATCGTGCCCAGCGTCTGGGCGTACACGTTCGCCAGGCCACGGGCCGTCACGTCGTCGCGGTCGTAGGTGTAACCGCGCAGGTCCGCGTACCGGACACCGCCGATCCGCAGGTTCTCGTACTCGTTGTACTTGCCGGCCGCCGCGAAACCGATGCGGTCGTAGATCTCGCTGAACTTGTGGAGTGCACGGGACGGGTTCTCGCCGACGAACACGATGCCGTCGGCGTACTGCAGCACCACCAGGCTGCGACCGCGCGCGATGCCCTTGCGCGCGTACTCCGCGCGGTCGGCCATCGCCTGCTGGGGAGAGACATAGAACGGTGTCGACACCGGCTATCCGTCCCTTTCTGTCAGTGACTCAGTGATTGGGATCGGCTCAGAGCAGGGCGGCGCGGGGGCCGTCCGGCTGCTCGAGGCGCCGCTCCAGGATCGAGCGGGCGATCGCGGACGACTCCTCCTCCGTCAGCCTCCGGAACCCGTCCTCCGTGATCACGGTGACGATCGGGAAGATCCTGCGGGCCATGTCGGGACCGCCCGTCGCCGAGTCGTCGTCCGCCGCGTCGTACAGCGCCTGCACGACCAGCGTCGTCGCCTGGTCCTCCGTCAGATCGTCGCGGTAGAGCTTCTTCATCGCCCCGCGCGCGAAGACCGAACCGGAACCCGTGGCCGCGTACCCGTGCTCCTCGCTGCGTCCGCCCGTCACGTCGTACGAGAAGATGCGGCCCTTCGCGCGGCCGACGTCGAAGCCGGCGAACAGAGGCACGACCGCCAGGCCCTGCATCGCCATGCCGAGGTTCGACCGGATCATCGTGGACAACCGGTTCGCCTTGCCCTCCAGCGACAGCTGGGCGCCCTCGACCTTCTCGAAGTGCTCCAGCTCCAGCTGGAAGAGCTTCACCATCTCCACCGCCAGACCGGCGGTTCCTGCGATGCCGACGGCCGAGTACTCGTCCGCCGGGAAGACCTTCTCTATGTCGCGCTGCGCGATGACGTTGCCCATCGTGGCCCGCCGGTCACCGGCGAGCACGACCCCGCCGGGGAACGTCACGGACACGATCGTCGTGCCGTGCGGGGCCTCGATGACGCCCTGGGTCGGCGGCAACTGCCGCTTGCCCGGCAGCATTTCGGGCTGGTGCTCGGCCAGGAAGTCCATGAAGGACGACGAGCCGGGCGTCAGGAAGGCAGCCGGCAGACGCCCGGTGCTACGAGGGTTGGCTTCCACGCGTTTCCTTCCGGGTAGGCGGCGGCTCGGTTCACCGCGTCGGGGGTGTCCCCCAACTGGCCGAGGCCGGTATTGCAGTTGAAGCACAGTACGCCAGGGACCCTACCCGTCTCGCGGCGGTGATCCACATGTACTGGCGAGGCATCGGAGAACGGCACGTGCGGCCCGGCCCGGCCGCGCCGCACGCAACGTTTCACCCGAAGCTCACTCGGCACAGAACCCACCTCACCTTCGATGTGAAGGCGAGAGGCGACTACTGGCCGCCCTTCTGAACGAAGGAGCGCACGAAGTCCTCGGCGTTCTCCTCCAAGACGTCGTCGATCTCGTCCAGAACCGAGTCGACGTCGTCGCTCAGCTTCTCCTGGCGCTCCTTGAGGTCCTCGGAGCCCTGGGCGTCCTGGGCCTGCTCCTCGACCTCCTCGGTGGAGCGTGTCGCCTTCTGCTGCCCGCCGCCGGTGTCCTTGGTTGCCATGTCCAGCTCACCCCGCTCGGTTCGAGATACAGCTCGTTCGTGATGATCAGACCCTACAAGTCCGGTCCGACATCGGCCCCGCAGTTTCTTCAACGTACGGGGCCCACCTCTGTGATTCCCCGGCGCCCGGTGTTTCAGCCGCCGGACAGGACGCGGACCAGATCTTCCGCCGTGCGGCAGCGGTCCAGCAGCTCCTTCACGTGGTTACGCGTTCCGCGAAGCGGTTCGAGGGTTGGCACCCGCTGGAGCGAGTCGTGGCCCGGCAGATCGAAGATCACGGAGTCCCAGGAGGCCGCGGCGACGTCGTCCGCGTACTGCTCCAGGCAGCGACCGCGGAAATAGGCCCTGGTGTCCTCCGGAGGCTTCGTACGGGCCCTGTCGACCTCGGTCTCGTCCAGGAGGCGCTTCATCCTGCCGCGGGCCGCCAGACGGTTGTACAGGCCCTTCTCGGCCCGCACGTCGGCGTACTGGAGGTCCAGGAGGTGCAGCTTCGCGGCGTCCCAGTCCAGGCCGTCGCGGCGCCGGTAGCCCTCCATGAGCTCCCGCTTCGCCACCCAGTCCAGCTCCCCGGACAGGCTCATCGGGTCGGACTCCAGGCGCCCGAGGACGTCCTCCCAGCGGCTGAGGACGTCCTTGGTCTGATCGTCCGCGTCCGCGCCGTAGCGCTCCTCGACGTACTTCCTGGCCAGCTCGTAGTACTCCATCTGGAGCTGCACCGCGGTCAGCGTGCGCCCGCTGCGGAGCGTGATCAGGTGCTGGAGGTCCGGGTCGTGGGAGACCTCGTGCAGGGTGCGCACCGGCTGGTCCACGGCCAGGTCCACGGCGATGAAGCCGTCCTCGATCATGGCCAGGACCAGGGACGTCGTGCCGAGCTTGAGGTAGGTCGAGATCTCCGAGAGGTTCGCGTCGCCGATGATCACGTGGAGCCGGCGGTACTTCTCGGCGTCCGAGTGCGGCTCGTCGCGGGTGTTGATGATCGGGCGCTTGAGCGTGGTCTCCAGGCCGACCTCGACCTCGAAGTAGTCCGCGCGCTGGCTCAGCTGGAAGCCGTGCTCGTGGCCGTCCTGGCCGATGCCCACGCGGCCCGCGCCGGTGACGACCTGGCGGGACACGAAGAACGGCGTCAGGTGCCGCACGATGTCCGAGAAGGGGGTCTCCCGCTTCATCAGGTAGTTCTCGTGCGTCCCGTAGGAGGCGCCCTTGTTGTCGGTGTTGTTCTTGTAGAGGTGGATCGGCTGGGCGCCGGGCAGCTGGGCGGCCCGCTCGGCGGCCTCGGCCATGATCCGCTCGCCGGCCTTGTCCCACAGGACGGCGTCCCAGGGGTTCGTGACCTCCGGGGAGCTGTACTCGGGGTGGGCGTGGTCGACGTAGAGGCGTGCGCCGTTGGTCAGGATGACGTTGGCGAGGCCGATGTCCTCGTCGGTGAGCTGGCTGGAGTCGGCGTTCTCCCGGGCGAGATCGAAGCCCCGGGCGTCCCGCAGCGGGTTCTCCTCCTCGAAGTCCCAGCGGGCCCGGCGGGCGCGGTGCATCGCGGCCGCGTAGGCGTTGACGATCTGGGACGAGGTGAGCATGGCATTGGCATTGGGGTGGCCGGGGACGGAGATTCCGTACTCCGTCTCGATGCCCATTACTCGCCGTACGGTCATGCGGCCCTCCTTGCCCGGCGGCGCCCTCGGTCGGGGGCGTCGCTCAAGTCCTCCGCTGGTTCTCCGGTGCGTGTGCGGTGCCCGTCCCCGCACGGCGCGACTCGGCGGCATGGAAGAGCCTAGAACGCCTTTGCGCTGGTGGGGAGATCATTTGCGTCATTGCTTCGCTCCGACGTCGGGCGGGTTCTTCCGGGACAATGCGCCCGGAAAACAGTGGGCTGCGGGTACCCGGTCCGGGCACCCGCAGCCACCCTGCTTTTTACAGGTACTGTCCGGTGTTCGCCACCGTGTCGATGGAGCGTCCGGTGTCCGCGCCCTGCTTTCCGGTCACCAGGGTGCGGATGTACACGATCCGCTCGCCCTTCTTTCCGGAGATCCGGGCCCAGTCGTCCGGGTTGGTGGTGTTCGGAAGGTCCTCGTTCTCCTTGAACTCGTCGATGCAAGCCTGGAGGAGATGGGCGACCCTGAGGCCCTTCTGGTTCTGCTCGAGGAAGGCCTTGATGGCCATCTTCTTGGCGCGCCCGACGATGTTCTCGATCATTGCGCCGGAGTTGAAGTCCTTGAAGTAGAGGACTTCCTTGTCGCCATTGGCGTACGTGACTTCGAGGAAGCGGTTCTCCTCGGATTCCGCGTACATGTGCTCCACGGCCGTCTGGATCATGGCGTGGACCGTGGCGGCCTTGTCGCTGCCGTGCTCACCGAGGTCGTCGGTGTGCAGCGGGAGACGCTCGGTGAGGTACTTGCCGAAGATGTCCTTGGCGGCCTCGGCGTCCGGACGCTCGATCTTGATCTTCACGTCGAGCCGGCCGGGGCGCAGGATGGCGGGGTCGATCATGTCCTCGCGGTTCGAGGCACCGATCACGACCACGTTCTGCAGGCCCTCCACGCCGTCGATCTCGGCGAGCAGCTGCGGGACGATGGTGTTCTCCACGTCCGAGCTGACGCCGGAGCCGCGGGTGCGGAAGAGGGACTCCATCTCGTCGAAGAAGACGATGACGGGGGTGCCCTCGCTGGCCTTCTCGCGCGCTCGCTGGAAGACGAGGCGGATCTGGCGCTCGGTCTCGCCGACGTACTTGTTGAGGAGCTCGGGGCCCTTGATGTTGAGGAAGTAGCTCTTGCCCTGCGCCTGTCCGGTCACTTCCGCGACCTTCTTGGCGAGGGAGTTGGCGACCGCCTTGGCGATGAGCGTCTTGCCGCATCCGGGGGGCCCGTACAGGAGGACGCCCTTGGGCGGGCGCAGTTCGTGCTCCCTGTAGAGGTCCGGGTAGAGGTAGGGGAGCTCGACGGCGTCGCGGATCAGCTCGATCTGGTTGCCCAGGCCGCCGATCTGCTCGTAGCCGATGTCCGGGACCTCTTCGAGGACCAGCTCCTCCACTTCGCTCTTCGGTACGACTTCGTAGACATAGCCGGATCGGGGTTCGAGAAGAAGGGCGTCACCGGGACGGATGGTGATGCCGCGGAGCGGTTCGGCGAGCCGCACCACCCGCTCCTCGTCGGTGTGCCCGGTCACGAGGGCGCGCTCGCCGTCCTCGAGGATCTCCTTGAGGGTGACGATGTCGCCGACGCTCTCGAACTCCATGGCCTCGACCACGTTGAGTGCTTCGTTGAGCATCACTTCCTGGCCGCGCCTGAGCTCTTCGAGCTCGACGCTCGGGCTCACGTTCACCCGGAGCTTGCGGCCGCCGGTGAAGATGTCGGCGGTGCCGTCCTCGTTCGCCGAGAGGAAGACTCCGAAGCCGGCCGGCGGCTGTGCGAGCCGGTCGACCTCCTCCTTGAGGGCCACGATCTGGTCGCGGGCCTCACGGAGCGTGCCGGCGAGCCGCTCGTTCTGCGCCGAGACGCCGGCCAGGTTGGTCTGCAACTCGACGATCCGCTCTTCGAGAATCCTCGTATGCCGCGGAGAGTCGGCGAGCTTGCGCCGCAGGACGGCGATTTCCTGCTCGAGATAGGCAATCTGACCGGCGGGGTCGTCGGACCCTCGTCCCGGGCGGATGCCGCGGTTGATGTCGTCGTCGTGGGCTGCCACGGTCCTCACCTCCTCCAAGGGGAGCTGGACGCTTCCAGACCCTACCTGGGCGGGTGTCGATTGAAACCCCTAGATCACAAAGACGTCGGGGTGTGTCCGATCTTCACCCTTGCGCTCTCCCTCACGCCAGGGGAATACCCACCCATGAAGATCCGAAAGCCGGTGGTTATAGGCTCGACACCGTTCAACACCCGTCAGGCCTGGCCCGACTTGCTCCGGCGAGGTCGGTTTTTCCCGGGCCGCGACGAAGGAAACGGCAGGAGACATGACCGTGCAGCAAGAGGCCGAATCCGGCACCGGGACCGGCGTTCCGCTGGAGGTGTGGATCGATCAGGATCTGTGCACCGGGGACGGGATCTGCGTCCAGTACGCGCCCGAGGTCTTCGAGCTGGACATCGACGGTCTCGCATATGTGAAGAGCGCGGACGACGAGCTGCTCACGGAGCCGGGTGTGACCACGCCGGTGCCGTTGCCGCTGCTCACGGACGTGGTGGCCTCGGCGAAGGAGTGCCCGGGCGACTGCATCCACGTGCGGCGGGTCGCGGACGGCGTGGAGGTCTACGGGCCGGACGCCGACTGAGCGCCGCGTACGTGTGAGGGGCCCCGCCCGCCGGAGTGACCGGTGGACGGGGCCCCTTCGCGCGCGGGGAGCGCGTCAGACGCTGTGGGCCTCGGCGGGGGTGGAGCGGACGAACGCGCCGCCCTGCCACTGCCACTTGGCCTTGTCGTGGACGTCGGGGCGGTAGCGCGGGACGTCGGGCGACGAGTAGCCGTCGAGGTTCGCGGTGACGGCTCCGTCGCGTACGGTCACCTCGCTCGCGGTGAAGCGGTCCTTGGGGTCGACGAGGGTGGCGACGACCCGGGCGGCGGCGCCCGCGGGCTGGGTGAGGACGTAGACGCCGTCGGGCGGGGTGCCGGAGCCGGCGTCGCAGCGGACGACGGCCACCGTTTCGGGTCTGCCGTCCCCGTCGAGGTCGCCGGTGGCCTTCGCGCGGACGAGAGCCTTGACCGGGCCGCACTCGATCGGGAAGTCGACGGCCGAGGGGTCGGGCGGGACGGCCGCGTGCGCCTTGGCGGTGACGTGCGCGCCGCCGCTCGTCGGTGCGGCGGTGGCGGAGCCCGGCTGCAGGAAGCCGGAGACCGCGACGACCGCGGCGACGGCTGCCGCGGTGGCCAGCCAGTGGATGGGACGGGTGGTGGTGTGCGCCAGTTCCGGGACGGCGGGTTGCTGCACTAGGAGCGTCTCCTGTGAGGGCTGTGCCGGTGGGGGTGGCCAGCATCGTGCCACAGGTCACAGTGCGGGGGAACGGCGGGGTCCGTCGTTTCTTCGCGGTCGTGGGAAGGCGTGGTGCTGCCGCTGGGTCAACGTACGGACGCCGCCGTCGAGTTCCCGTGCGGTGCGGGGAACTCGACGGCGGCGTCGGTGCGTTGTGCGGTCGTGCGGGGTGGGGTCAGCGGCCGCGGGATCCGCCGTCGGCGTTGGGGCCGTCGTAGTCCTCGCCGTAGGCACCCTTGGCGGGGCGGCGGCGGCGCATGGGCGGCTCGACGCCGTCCGCGAGGCGGCGGGCGGTGAGGAGGAAGCCGGTGTGGCCGATCATCCGGTGGTCGGGGCGGACCGCGAGGCCCTCCACGTGCCAGTTGCGGATCATCGTCTCCCAGGAGGTCGGCTCGTTGAAGCAGCCGATCTCGCGGATGGACTCGACGGTGCGCGCGAGCTGGGTGGTGGTGGCCACGTAGCAGCACAGGATGCCGCCGGGGACGAGCGCCTTGGAGACGACGTCGAGGCATTCCCAGGGGGCGAGCATGTCGAGGATGACGCGGTCGACGTCGGCGTCGGACAGGTTGTCCTGGAGGTCGCCGACGGTGAGCTGCCACGCGGGGTGGGGGCCGCCGAAGTAGCGCTCGACGTTGCCCTTGGCGATCTCGGCGAAGTCCTCGCGGCGCTCGTAGGAGTGCAGCATGCCGTCGTCGCCGATGGCGCGGAGCAGGAAGCTGCTGAGCGAGCCGGAGCCCACGCCCGCCTCGACGACGCGGGCGCCGGGGAAGATGTCCGCGAAGGCCAGGATCTGCCCCGCGTCCTTGGGGTAGACCACGGCGGCGCCGCGGGGCATGGACAGGACGTAGTCGGGGAGCAGGGGGCGCAGCGCGAGGTAGGCGACGTTTCCGGTGGTGCGGACAACGCTGCCCTCGGGTGCGCCGATCAGCTCGTCGTGCGGGAAGGAACCCTTGTGGGTGTGGAAGTTCTTTCCCTCTTCGAGCGTGAACGTGTAGTGGCGGCCCTTGGGGTCGGTCAGCTGAACCTGGTCCCCGACCTTGAAGGGCCCGCGGCGGCGGGCGGCACCGGTCGGTTCGGACATGTGACCAGCCTACCGGGCCCGGCGCGGGCCGCCGACCACGCGGGGTCCCTTGCGGGGGCTACGAGGGCCTGGCCATGGCCTTGACGAAGGCGCGCTCGACGTCGGCGGCGGACAGGACGCCGTAGATGGCGCCGTTGTCCTCGACGACGAGGTACTCGGTGGCGGGGGTGGCCCTCAGGGTGTCGAGGAGGTCCTCGCCGGCGAGCTCGGCGGAGACGCGCATGCCGTCGGTGAGGTCCTGGGCGAGGCCGCTGACGGCGACCCAGGGGCGGCGGTGCTCGGGGACGCCGACGATGGCCGCCTCGCGGACCAGGGAGCGGGGTTCGCCGTCCGCGTCGACGACGACGAGGGCGCGGGCGCCCGCCTCGTTGGCCCGGCGGAGGGCTTCGGAGAGCGGGGTGGCGGGCTCGACGGGGACGGCGCGGCGGGTCAGGGTGCGGGCGCGCAGTTCGGGGAGGTGCTCGCGCAGGCGGGCCATGCGCAGGCTGTTGCCGGCGCCGGTCCAGATGATGGCGGCGAGGATCGCGGCGAGCAGCGCGTCCATGACGGTGTCCATGCCGCTGACGTCCTCGGCGTCGGGGCCGAGCGCGCCGGACTGGGTGAGCAGCGGCAGGCCGATGAGGACGCTGACGGCGAGGGCGCGGCCGACCCAGGCGGCGGCGACGGTGCCGCTCATGGGCTTGCCGGTGATCTTCCAGACGACGGCGCGGAGCATCCGACCGCCGTCCAGGGGCAGGCCCGGGAGGAGGTTGAAGGCGGCGACGATGAGGTTGGAGATCATCAGGCCGGCGAGGAGGACTCCGGGGACGGTGCCGGGCTCGACGACCTTGAGGCCGAGGTAGAAGGCGCCGGCGAGGACGAGCGAGAGGAGCGGGCCGACGAAGGCCAGGACGAACTCGCGGCCGGGGGTCTCGGACTCCTTCTCGATCTCCGAGACGCCGCCGAAGAACTGGAGCTGGATGCGGCGGACCGGGAGCTTGTAGCGCAGGGCGGCGACGGTGTGGGCCAGCTCGTGCACGAGTACGGAGGCGTAGAAAGCGACCGCGAAGAAGAGGGCGACGAGGTAGCGCAGGGCGCCGAGCTCGGGGAGCACGCGGTCGAGCTGCCCGCCGAACACCCAGGTGATCAGCGCGGCGACGAGGAACCAGCTGGGGGCGACGTACACCGGCACGCCGAACGGCCGCCCCATGAGCAGCCCACCGCGGGGCTCGGGCGGTTTGGCGGGGCCCTTGCGCTTCCCCGAGGTGGCGGCGGCGCGCTCGGGGTGCCGGTCGAAGGGCGATGCGGGTGATGACTCCGGCGACCCGGCGGGCGGGGCGACCGGGGTGGTCTCGCCCTTCGGCGAGGTGGGCCGGGGTACGTCGGCGGGAGCCGGTTCGGCCGGTGACGGGGAGTCCGGGGTCGCCTCGCTGGCGTCCGGACCGGGGCCCGCGGACGCCGGGGAGTCATCCGCGGCCTGCGCCTCGCCCTTCGGCGACACGGCCGGTTCAGCCTGTGACGGGGAATCCGGGGTCGCCTCGCTGGCGTCCGGACCGGGGCCCGCGGACGCCGGGGAGTCATCCGCGGCCTGCGCCTCGCCCTTCGGCGACACGGCCGGTTCAG
>NZ_JBVHMU010000013.1:229223-236733 GCF_055558275.1 Streptomyces sp. NPDC025806
CAGCCGATGACGGGGAATCCGGGGTCGCCTCGCTGGCGTCCGGACCGGGGCCCGCGGACGCCGGGGAGTCATCCGGCGCGGGCGGCCGGGGTGCGTTGGCGGGCGTCGGGGCGCCCGGCTCGGCCGGGGGCTCGGGGGGCGTGTCGGCGTGCGGGGGCGGGGTCGTCCCGCCGGTGCCCGACTGCGGCCGGCCGCTCTCGTCCACGGTGATCCCTCGGTCCCCTCGTTCGAGCGTCTCCCGCCGCCGGGCGGGACGTTCTGGCGTCGATGGTATGCGGACGGTGTCCGGCGGCCCGCGCCGACTCCCCCGGGTCCACGCTACGCAAGACGCAGCCGACCGCGCAGGTGCCTGACTGTCAGTGGCGGGCCGTAAGGTCGGGGGTCATGGAGACCAGTGCCCAGCCCGCCCGCGAGCCCGCCCGGCCCGCCTCACTCTCGCCGTCGCGCGCGAGCGATTTCATGCAGTGCCCGTTGCTGTACCGGTTCCGGGTGATCGACAAGCTGCCGGAGAAGCCGAGCGAGGCGGCGACGCGGGGCACGCTGGTGCACGCGGTGCTGGAGAGACTGTTCGACGCGCCGGCCGGGGAGCGGACCCCGCCGCGGGCGAAGTCGCTGATCCCGGGTCAGTGGGACCGGCTGCGGGAGAGCCGCCCGGAGCTGGCGGAGCTGTTCGCGGACGATGCCGAGGGCGAGCGGATGACCCGCTGGCTGGGCGAGGCGGAGCGGCTGGTCGAGCGCTGGTTCACGCTGGAGGATCCGACGCGGCTGGAGCCGGCGGACCGGGAGCTGTTCGTCGAGGCGGAGCTGGCGTCGGGCCTGAGGCTGCGCGGGATCATCGACCGGGTGGACGTGGCGCCGACCGGCGAGGTCCGCATCGTCGACTACAAGACGGGCAAGGCGCCGCGCCCCGAGTACGCGGAGGGCGCCCTGTTCCAGATGAAGTTCTACGCGCTGGTGGTGTGGCGCCTGAAGGGGGTCGTGCCGCGCCGGCTCCAGCTGGTGTACCTGGGCAGCGGTGACGTGTTGACGTACGACCCGGTCGTGGCGGATCTCGAGCGGGTGGAGCGCAAGCTGCACGCGCTGTGGGACGCGATCCAGACGGCGACGGAGTCCGGGGAGTGGCGGCCGCGGCCGACGAAACTGTGCGGCTGGTGCGACCATCAGGCGGTTTGTCCCGAGTTCGGCGGGACTCCCCCGCCGTATCCGTTGCAGGTCGGGGTGCCCGGGTCGGGCACGCCCTAGCAGGGCAGAATGGGCCCGGACTACCGAAGGAGAGTTTCGTGGCCATCCGCGTCCTACTGGTCGATGACCAGCCGCTGCTGCGTACGGGCTTCCGCATGATTCTCGAGGCCGAGCAGGACATCGCGGTCGTCGGCGAGGCCGGCGACGGTCTCCAGGCTCTCGACCAGGTGCGGGCGCTGCAGCCCGATGTGGTGCTGATGGACATCCGGATGCCGCGGATGGACGGGGTCGAGGCGACCCGGCAGATCACCGGACCCGGCCGGGACGGTCCGGCGAAGGTGCTGGTCCTGACGACGTTCGACCTGGACGAGTACGTGGTGGAGGCGCTGCGGGCGGGGGCGAGCGGCTTCCTGCTCAAGGACGCGCCGGCGCACGAGCTGGTGCAGGCGATCCGGGTGGTCGCCGCGGGCGAGGCGATGCTGGCGCCGAGCATCACGCGCCGCCTCCTGGACAAGTACGCGGACCATCTGCCGTCGGGCGAGGATCCGGTGCCGGACACCCTGCACACGCTCACCGAGCGCGAGGTGGAGGTGCTGAAGCTGGTGGCGCGCGGGCTGTCGAACGCGGAGATCGCCGCGGACCTCTTCGTCAGCGAGACGACCGTGAAGACGCATGTCGGGCACGTGCTCACGAAGTTGGGGCTGCGCGACCGGGTGCAGGCGGCGGTGTACGCGTACGAGAGCGGTCTGGTGCGTCCCGGGGCGCAGTAGCAGGAACGGGATGCGCGTGAGGGGCGGCGGTCACCGGGATGGTGACCGCCGCCCCTCACACGTGTCCGGGACGGGACGCGGGCTCAGCCCTTGCTGATCTCCCAGAAGCGGAAGACGGTCGACGCGTCGAGGCAGTTCTCGAGGCCGTAGACGTTGTCGCGGGTCACGGCGTACTGCTTGGCCTGCCAGACGGGCAGGATCGGCAGCTGCGCGGCGACGATGTCCTGGAGCTGCCCGTACTGCTCGCTGGTCGAGGAGCGGTCGCTCTGCGCGCCGGTCTGCGGAACGATCGTCCCGGTGATCGTCGCGTTGTCGTAGTGGTTGCCGAGGACGTTGCCGTCGCCGAAGAACGGCTGGGTGAAGTTGTCCGGGTCCGGGTAGTCGGGCACCCAGCCCTTGACGTAGACGCCGTACTTGCCGGACTTGATGTCCCGCTCGTACTGGGACAACTCGACGGACTTCACGTCGGCGTCGAACAGGCCGCTGGCGTTGAGCTGTCCGGCGATCGCCTTGAGCTCGGCGTCCGTGGCGGGGCCGTAGCGGACCGGGGTGGACCACAGGGTGATCTTGACCTTGCCGGTGATGCCGTCGGCGCGCAGGGCCTGGGCCGCCTTCGCCGGGGAGGGGCGGGCGCCGTAGGTGTCGAAGAAGGCCGTGTTGTGACCGGTGATGCCCGCCGGGATGATCGAGTACAGGGCGGCGGTCGTGTTGTCGTAGACCTTGTCGATGAGGGCGTCGCGGTCGAGCAGGTAGGCCATGGCCTTGCGGACCGAGAGCTTGCCGGCGACGGGGTCCTTCATGTTGAAGACGAGGTGCTGGACCTCGGCGCTGTTGCCCTCGACGACGTCGATGCCCTTGGTGCCGGCCTTCTCGATGTCGGCGATGTCCTGGGCGGCGAGACCGCGGTACGCGAGGTCGATGTCGCCGTCGAGCAGGGACTTCTTGAGGCCCTTCTGGTCACCGTGGAAGAACTTCATGGTGACGCCGGAGTTCTTGACCTTGGCGTTGCCCTTGTAGGACGAGTTGACCGAGAAGACGGCCTGGCTCTTGCCGTAGGAGTCCAGCTTGTACGGTCCGGAGCCGACGGCCTTGCCGTCCGTGCGGAGCCGGCTCGCGGGGTACTCGGTGTGGTCGACGATCGAGCCGGCGCCGGAGGCGATCTTGCTGGGGAAGGTCGCGTCGGCGTACTTGAGCCGGAAGACGACGGTGCTCGCGTCGGGGGTCTCGACCTTGTCGAGCATCGGGAACATGATCGCCGGGCCGGCGTCGTCGTCGATGGTCATCGTCCGGTCGAAGGAGTACTTGACGTCCTTCGAGGTGAGCGCGTGCCCGTTGCTGAACTTGAGCCCCGGGCGCAGGGTGCACGAGTAGACCTTGGTGGCGGCGTCGCTGAAGTGGCATTCCTTGGCGGCTTCCGGCACGGGCTCGGTGCCGCCGTTGGGGAAGCTGAGGAGCGACTGGAAGACGTTGTTGAACAGCAGCCACGAGCCGGGGTCGTAGCCGGACGCGGGGTCGGTGGCGAGGACCTCGTCGGACATCCCCATGACGACGGACTCACCGTCGGCGGCGGTGTCCGACTGCTCGTCGCCGCAGCCGGCGAGCAGGGCTGCGGCGAGCACCGCTCCGATGGACGGGACCAGCCACTGGTTGCGCATTCTCACGTACGTGCCTTGTCGTCGGTCGTGCGATAGAGCGGGGCCGGCCGCGGCGTCGGGACCGGCCCCATCAGGCGGATGCTCAGCCGCTGACGCCGCGGCCGAGCTCCCACAGCTGGAGGACGGAGGAAGCGGACAGTGCCCACTCCACACCGGTGATGTCGTCGCGCGCGGCGACGTACTGCTTGCCCTGCCACAGCGGGAGCACGGGCACGTCGTCGGCGACGATGTCCTGGATCCGCTCGATGCTGTCGGTGGCGGTGAGCCGGTCGGCCTCGCGGCGCTCGGCCGGGATCAGCCGGCCGCGGATGTCGCTGTCGGAGTAGGGCGAGTTGAGGAAGTTGCCCTTGTCGAGGAACGGCGCGAGGAAGTTGTCCGCGTCGGGGAAGTCGGGGAACCAGCCGAGGCCGTAGACGTCGTACTTGCCCTTGAGCTCGGCGGGGCGGAAGGTCTCCCAGGGGTCGCCCTTGATGGAGACCTTGAAGAGGCCGCTCGCGTCGAGCTGCTTCTTCAGGATCTCGAACTCCTTCTGGGTGGCGGCCCCGTAGTGGTCCGTCGTGTAGTGCAGCGTGAGCTTCACCGGGGTGGTGATGTTCGCGCGGCGCAGGGTCGACGTGGCCTTGGCGACGTCGGGGTCCCCGTACTTGTTGGAGAAGGAGTTCTGGTGGCCGGTGATGCCGACCGGGACCAGGGAGTAGAGCGGCTGGGCGGTGGTGCCGTAGACGCCGGCGATGATCTCGCCGCGGTCGACGACCTGGGCCATCGCCTGGCGGACGGCCTTGTCCCGGACGGTCGGGGCGGCGGTGTTGAAGCCGAGGTAGCGGATTTCCATGCCGGGCATCTCGACCAGGTTCACGTTCTTCGGCGGGTTGTCGCCGTAGGACTTGATCTGCTCCGGGGACAGGGTGCGCGTCATCAGGTCGACGTCGCCCTTGTCGAGGGCCTTGCCCATGGTGTCGGCGTCGGCGAAGGAGCGCAGCTCGACCTTGTCGTTCTTCGGCTTCAGCTCACCCTTGTAGTGGGGGTTCTTGGTGAAGACGGTCTTGACGACGGCGTTGTCCTTGACCTCGGCCTTGAGGGTGTAGGGGCCGGAGCCGTCCACCTCGAAGCCGTTGCGCAGGCTGTCCTTGGGGTAGTCGTCGGGGTTGACGATGCCCGCGGTGGGGGTGGCCAGCTTGTACGGGAAGGTGGCGTCCGGGGTGTTGAGGTGGAAGATGACGTCCCGGGTGCCCTGCGTCTCGATCGTGTCGATCGTGGAGAGCAGGCTCCAGGAGCCGCTGTCGCTCTCGATCTTGCGGACGCGGTCGATGGAGTACTTCACATCGGTCGCGGTGACGGGGGTGCCGTCGGCGAACTTGAGGTCCTTGCGCAGCTTGCACGCGTACCGCTCGCTGCCGGTGTCGGAGAAGATGCAGCTCTCGGCGGCCTCGGGGACGGGCTCGCCGCTGCCGCTGCGGGGCATGGCCATGAGCGTCTGCACGGTCTGGCGCAGCAGGTTCCAGGACCCGGCGTCGTAGGCGTAGGCCGGGTCGAAGGGGGCCGGGGCGTCCTTGGAGGCGGTGAACCGGTCGGTGGTGCCCACGACGATCGCGTTGCCGTCCGACGATCCGCCGTCGGACCCGCCGCACGCGGCGAGCACCGGAGCGAGCAGACCGATCACGGCCGGCAGCACCAAAGTCTTGCGGTTCATGCTCGTACTTCTCCAGAGCTGTTGGTTCCCGTGGCCCGCGCGGGCGGGGGTGGTGCGCGCGCGTCGGCGGGAGGGTTTGCGGCGATGTTCTCGCGACGACACTAATGGGCTCGCGGAGGGACATCGCAGGCGCTGGAGAGGGCGGCCCATCACGCTCCGAAACCGGGTGTGGACGCACCGAAACACCTGAGGGGGAAGGTTCGTCGCAGGGGGCGACCAATCGGGACACAAGGTGAGGCCATCGAGGGCGGAAGGGGCCCCTCCGAGACCCGGGTCCGGCACTGTCGACCCCCCGCCGAGTGGGAAAGGTCACATGTTCAACTTGATCGGCGGGGGTTCCCATTCGGCCGCGACGGCGACTTCACGCCGCCTCGCGGGACGGCCGCGCCGATTACCGGTCAGTTGCCTTCAGGGCGTCATCAGCCCGTGCAGGAAAGGCAGGTTGACGTGTTCGAGGGAGCGGACGACGGTGCGCCGGGGGGCCGCCTCGATGGGGGCGACGGACGGTACGGCGACGACGTGGCAGCCGGCGGCCTCGGCCGCGGCGACTCCGGTCGCGGTGTCCTCGATGACGGCGCAGCGGCGCGGGTCGGCGCCGAGGCCCGCGGCGGCGACGAGGTAGGGGTCGGGGTGCGGCTTGGTGCGCTCGACCTCGTCCCCGGCGACGGTGAGCCGGAAGTTCTGCTTGCCGAGGGAGTGCAGGACCCGGTCGATGATGCGGCGGTGGGAGGCGGACACGAGCGCGGTGGGCACACGGTGCGCGGCGAGTTCGGCCAGGAGTCTCGCGGCGCCCGGCATCAGCGGCAGAGACCGGCTGATGCGCTCTTCGAAGCCGTCGTTGAGGAGCACGGTCAGCTCGGGCAGGGTGATGTCGGCGCCGGTGGCCTCGATGAGGAAGCCCGCGCTGCGGGTCATGGGCCCACCGACCACGACGTGCCGCCAGGCCTCGTCGAGGGTGTGGCCGAGCGCGGCGAACACCGTGACCTCGGCGTCCCACCAGAAGCCTTCGGTGTCGACGAGGGTCCCGTCCATGTCGAGGAGGACGGCCTGGAGGGCGGACCCTTCGGCCGTTCGGGTACCGAGTGCGGGGACCGTGCTGGTCATCTAGGCACACCTCCATGAGGGACGAAGAGGCCGGTCTCCCTTCCTGAGCGGAAGGGCGACCGGCCTGCGCTGGACCGACAAGTGTACGTCGGACCCGGCTGTCGCGCGTCTGAGTACTGCGCTTATCGAGCGTTGAAGTACTTCGCCTCGGGGTGGTGGATGACGATGGCGTCGGTGGACTGCTCGGGGTGGAGCTGGAACTCCTCGCTGAGGTGGACGCCGATGCGCTCGGGCTCCAGGAGCTCGGCGATCTTGGCCCGGTCCTCCAGGTCGGGGCAGGCCGGATAGCCCAGCGAGTAGCGGCAGCCCTGGTACTCGGTGCGGAACATGCCGGCCATCGCGGACGGATCGCTGCCCGAGATGCCGAGCTCGGCGCGGACGCGGGCGTGCCAGTACTCGGCGAGGGCCTCGGCCAACTGGACGGACAGGCCGTGCAGTTCGAGGTAGTCGCGGTAGGAGTCGGAGGCGAACAGCTCGGCCGTGGCCTCGCCGATCTTCGAGCCCATGGTGACGACCTGGAGGCCGACGACGTCGGTCTCGCCGGACTCCTCCGGGCGGAAGAAGTCCGCCAGGCACAGCCGGCGGCCACGGCGCTGGCGCGGGAACGTGAACCGGGTCCGCTCGTTGCCCTCGTCGTCCAGGATGATCAGGTCGTCGCCCTTGGACACGCACGGGAAGTAGCCGTAGACCACGGCGGCTTCCAGCTGGTTCTTCGTCTGGAGCTGGTCGAGCAGACCACGCAGCCGCGGCCGGCCCTCGGTCTCCACGAGCTCCTCGTACGAGGGCCCACCGGTGCGGGCCTGCTTGAGCCCCCACTGGCCCTTGAACAGGGCGCCCTCGTCGAGCCAGGAGGCGTAGTCCTTGAGCGGGATGCCCTTGATGACACGGGTGCCCCAGAAGGGCGGGGTGGGGACCGGGTTGTCGACGGCGACGTCGGAGCGGCCGATGTTCTCCGGCTCGTCGAGGGTCACTTCACGCTTGGGCACACGGCGCTGCTTCAGCTCGGGCAGCGTCGCTCCGGGGACGCCGCGCTTGACCGCGATGAGGGCGTCCATCAGGCGCAGGCCCTCGAACGCGTCGCGGGCGTAGCGGACTTCGCCCTCGTAGAT
>NZ_JBVHMU010000014.1:0-17185 GCF_055558275.1 Streptomyces sp. NPDC025806
TCCTCATAGCGGAGCTATTAGGTCGTTTCGGCAACGCCGCGAGCGTGCGTGCCGGGCGCCGCGGGGCAGGCGGGACTTTCGACACACGCCCTAGCGCTCGGTCACCTTGCCGTCGGCCACTTCGAGGCGGCGCCCGACGTGCACCGCGTCGAGCATGCGCCGGTCGTGCGTGACCAGGAGCAGGGTGCCCTCGTAGGAGTCCAGGGCCGATTCCAGCTGCTCGATGGCCGGCAGGTCGAGGTGGTTGGTGGGCTCGTCCAGGACCAGGAGGTTGACGCCCCGGCCCTGGAGGAGGGCGAGGGCGGCGCGGGTGCGTTCGCCGGGTGAGAGGGTCTCGGCGGGGCGCAGCACGTGGTCCGCCTTCAGGCCGAACTTGGCGAGCAGGGTGCGCACGTCGGCCGGCGCCGTGTCGGGCACGGCGGCGCAGAACGCGTCGAGCAGGGTCTCGGGGCCGTGGAACAGCGCGCGGGCCTGGTCGACCTCGCCGACGACGACGCCGGGGCCGAGCGCGGCGTGGCCGGAGTCGAGCGGCGCGCGGCCCAGGAGGGCGGCGAGGAGGGTCGACTTGCCGGCGCCGTTCGCCCCGGTGATCGCGACGCGGTCGGCCCAGTCGATCTGGAGGGTGACCGGGCCGAGGCGGAAGTCGCCGCGGGCCAGTTCGGCGTCGCGCAGGGAGGCGACGACGGCGCCGGAGCGCGGGGCGGCCGCGATCTCCATGCGCAGCTCCCACTCCTTGCGGGGCTCGTCGACGACGTCGAGGCGCTCGATCATGCGCTGCGTCTGGCGGGCCTTGGCAGCCTGCTTCTCACTGGACTCGCTGCGGAACTTGCGACCGATCTTGTCGTTGTCGCTCGCCTTGCGCCGCGCGTTCTTGACGCCCTTGTCCATCCAGGAGCGCTGCATCTGGGCCCGGCCCTCCAGGGCGGCCCTCTTGTCGGCGTACTCCTCGTACTCGTCGCGGGCGTGCCGGCGGGCCACGTCGCGCTCCTCCAGGTAGGCCTCGTAGCCGCCCCCGTAGAGGTTGATCTGCTGCTGGACCAGGTCGAGTTCGAGGACCTTGGTGACGGTGCGGGTGAGGAACTCGCGGTCGTGGCTGACGACGACGGTGCCGGCGCGCAGGCCCCGTACGAAGCTCTCCAGGCGCTCCAGGCCGTCGAGGTCCAGGTCGTTGGTCGGCTCGTCCAGGAGGAAGACGTCGTAGCGGGAGAGCAGCAGCGAGGCGAGGCCCGCGCGGGCGGCCTGGCCGCCGGAGAGCGAGGTCATGGCCTGGTCGAGGCCGATGGTCAGGCCGAGCTGGCCGGCGACCTCCTCGGCACGCTCGTCGAGGTCGGCGCCGCCGAGGTCAAGCCAGCGCTCCAGGCTCGTCGCGTAGGCGTCGTCGGCGCCGGGCGCGCCGTCGACCAGGGCCTGGGTGGCCTCGTCCATGACGCGCTGGGCCTCGGCGACGCCGGTGCGGCGGGCGAGGAACTCCCGGATCGTCTCGCCGGGGCGGCGCTCCGGCTCCTGCGGCAGGTGGCCGACGGTCGCGCCGGGCGGGGAGAGCCGCAGTTCGCCCTCCTCGGGGGTGCCGAGGCCCGCGAGGAGGCGCAGCAGGGTGGACTTGCCCGCGCCGTTGGCGCCGACGAGGCCGATCACGTCGCCGGGGGCGACGACGAGGTCGAGCCCGGTGAACAGGGAGCGGTCACCGTGGCCGGCGGCGAGGTTCTTGGCTACGAGAGTGGCAGTCATCAGGCCGCCGATCCTAAGGCCTGTCCCCCGGGGCGGATCAGCGTGCCATGGGTGCCACCAGGACGCTGCCGGTGGTGCGGGCCACGAGGAAGGCCTCTCCCCTGGTCGCCCGGGCGTCGAGCGGGATGCGGTGCCGGCCGGGGCCGAGCACGTCGTCGAAGACGTCGAGGGTGTGGGTGCGGTAGAGGCGGTCGAGGCGGTAGGCGGTGAGCCGGACCCGGCAGGTGGAGGTGACCTCGAGTACCGCGGCGCCGTCGGCGGCGACGAGTCCGGTGAGCCGGCGCCGGGTCTCCGGGCCGCGGTCGAGGGCGGCCTCGATCTGGGCGACGAGCAGCGGGACGATCGGCGCGAGTCCGTCCACGTACGCGATGTCGACGCCGGCCTCCTCGAACTGGCGCCGGACGGCCGTGCGCTGCGTCTCGCCGACGGCGCGGCCGAACGCGACGGCGCCGTAGGTGCGCAGTTCCTCGGCGGGGACGCCGGAGGCGTCGTGGACGATCTCGGCGCCGATGCCGATGGTGCGCAGGGCGGCGGCGAGCTTGGCGAGGACGGCGACGCGGGCGCCGATGAGCAGGACGCGGCGGCGGACGGGCGGTTCGGCGGCGTCGGCGAGCAGCCGGCCGAGCGCGGCGCGGTACTCGGCGCCGCGGAAGCGGAACGGCCCTATGCCGTGGTAGCCGTTGAGCTCCAGGTCGGCGTGTTCGTCGGTCTGCCAGGCGAAGTCGCGCCAGACGACGTCGTCGGTGCCGTCCCCGGCCGGTTCGATGGCGGCGGTGACGGCGCCGCATTCCAGTCCCTCGCACTCGGGGCAGCCGTAGATGACGTGGCGGCCCTCGGCGAGCGGGGCCTCGGCCTCCAGGAGCAGGCTCCTGACGTGGCCGGTGAAGAGGGCGGGTGGGATGTCGGCGGCCAGCGGGGAGACCGCGTCGAGGTCGGAGAGCTGGAACAGCAGCGGGCGCCCGTCGACGATGAAGTCCACGAAGTCCCGGTGGACTTGGTAGTCACCGTTGGCGAGGACTCCACCGGCGCGCATCGCCGGTGCCAGGCCGAAGGTCGCGTACTCGGCAGACATGCGGTGAGTATTCCCACCTGATGCCTGATGTGAGCACGGCATGCCACATTCCGCTACGGTCCCGGCGTGAACAGTCACGTGAGCGGCGAAGTGATCGTGGTCGGCGGCGGTGTGATCGGGATGTCCACCGCGCTGACGCTGGCGGAGCGCGGGCGGCGGGTGCGGATCTGGTCCAGGGACCCGGTGGACCGCACCACCTCGGCGGTGGCGGGCGCCCTGTGGTGGCCGTACCGGATCGATCCGGTGGAGCGGGTGGGGCCGTGGTCGCTGCGGTCGCTGCGCCGGTACGAGGAGTGGGCGGCGCGGCCGGACGAGACGGGCGTGCGGATGGTCGAGGGCGTGCACGCGGGCACCCGGCTGGCCGGGCTCGGCACCTGGGCGGCCGCGGTGACGGGGCTGCGGGACACCTCACGGGGGCTCGCGGCGCGGCTGCCGCTGCTCGACATGCCGGTGCATCTGCGCCTGTTGCGGGAGGAGGCCGAGCGGGCCGGGGTGGTCATGGAGACGCGCACGGTGGCGTCCCTCGACGAGGCGCTGGCGGCGGCCCCGGCGGTCGTGAACTGCACGGGGCTCGGGGCGCGCGAGCTGGTGCCGGACCTGTCGGTGCGGCCGGTGCGCGGTCAGCTGGTCGTCGTACGGAACCCGGGGGTGCGCCACTGGTACGTGTCGGCGGACGAGGGTTCGGACGCGACGACGTACTTCTTCCCGCAGCCGGGCGGGCTGATCCTGGGCGGCACGGCCGAGGAGGACGACTGGTCGCTGGAGCCGGATCCGGCGGTCGCGGCGGCGATCGTCAGGCGCTGCGCGGCCGTGCGGCCGGAGATCGCCGCGATGCGGGTGCTGGGCCACCGGGTGGGGCTGCGCCCGGCGCGTCCGACGGTGCGCATCGAGCGGGAGGTCACCGCCACGGGCCGGGTCCTGGTGCACAACTACGGGCACGGGGGCGCCGGTGTGACGGTGGCGTGGGGCTGCGCGGAGGAGGCGGCGGGGCTCGTCGAGGGCCTGGCCGGGCAGGACGCCTGACGGGCCCCGGCGCCTCCTGCGCGACGGGTCAGTCCTTGGCGAGCGGCGGGGTGTCGCTCTCCTCCTCGGGGTCCGGTTCGGCGCCGGGTTCGCGGTGGAGGTGCTTGCCGATCGGGTCGCCCTCGGTCTCCAGGCTGTCGCCGGGGCCGATGCGGATCTCGAACTCGCCGCCGTACTTCTCGTGTCCGGCGACGACGGCGGCCTCGACGACCTCGATGCCCATGTTGCCGCGGACGATGAGCGGGTCCTGGCGCAGGTCGCGCATGAGGGACACGCACATGCCGATCATGACGAGGGTGAAAGGGGCCGCGACGAGGATCGTGAGGTTCTGCAGGCCGGTGAGGGCGTTGCCCGAGCCGTTGCCGATCAGCAGCATGACGGCGGCCACGGCGCCGGTGACCACGCCCCAGAAGATGACGACGAACCGGCCGGGTTCGAGGGCTCCCTTCTGCGACAGGGTGCCCATCACGATGGAGGCGGCGTCCGCGCCGGAGACGAAGAAGATCCCGACGAGGATCATGACGAGCAGGCTCGTGGCGGTGGCGATCGGGTACTCGTGGAGCACGCCGAAGAGCTGAGCCTCCGGGGTGTCCGCGCCGCCGAGCTCGCCACGCTCCTTCAGCTTCATCGAGGTGCCGCCGAAGATCGCGAACCAGATCAGGCTGACCGTGGACGGGACCAGGATGACGCCGCCGACGAACTGGCGGATGGTCCGGCCGCGGCTGATGCGGGCGATGAACATGCCGACGAAGGGCGTCCAGGAGATCCACCAGGCCCAGTAGAAGACGGTCCAGCTGCCGAGCCAGTCGGCGACGCCCTTGCCGCTGGAGGCCTCGGTGCGGCCGACGAGCTGGGGCAGGTCACCGAGGTAGGCGCCGAGCGAGGTCGGGATCAGGTCGAGCACGATGATGGTCGGCCCGGCGATGAACACGAAGACGGCCAGGATGAGCGCGAGCACCATGTTGATGTTCGACAGCCACTGGATGCCCTTCTCCACACCGGAGATGGCGGAGGCGACGAACGCGACGGTGAGCACGGCGATGATGGCCACGAGGAGGCCGGTGCTGACCTTGTCCATCCAGTTCAGGACCTCGAAGCCGGAGCCGATCTGGAGCGCGCCGAGGCCGAGCGAGGCCGCGGAGCCGAACAGGGTGGCGAAGATGGCGAGGATGTCGATGACCCGGCCCCAGGCGCCGTGCGCCCGTTCCTCGCCGATCAGCGGCACGAAGACGGAGGAGATCGTCTGCCGTCTGCGGCGGCGGAAGGTGCTGTAGGCGATGGCGAGTCCGACGACCGCGTAGATCGCCCACGGGTGCAGCGTCCAGTGGAAGAGCGTGGTCGCCATGGCCGTCTCCATGGCCTGTGCGGCGTCGGCCGGATCGGTGCCCGGCGGCGGCTTCGTGAAGTGCGCGAGCGGCTCGCTGACGCCGTAGAACATGAGGCCGATGCCCATGCCTGCG
The DNA here is from genome assembly GCF_055558275.1 of Streptomyces sp. NPDC025806. Taxonomy (NCBI): domain Bacteria; kingdom Bacillati; phylum Actinomycetota; class Actinomycetes; order Kitasatosporales; family Streptomycetaceae; genus Streptomyces; species Streptomyces sp. NPDC025806. The sequence goes on from NZ_JBVHMU010000014.1 coordinate 5,284, forward strand.
CTGAACATCATCGCGACCCAGGAGACCGTGCGGAACTCGGGCTCCTCCCCCTCGGCACCGAGGTGGATCTTCCCGTAGCGGCTGACCGCGAGCCACAGGGCGAACACGACGAAGCCGCTCGCGGCGAGCATGAACGCCCAGCCGCCGTTGTGGATCAGGCCGTTGAGCAGCCGGGTCGAGACGCTCTCGAGGTTGTCGGTGGCGACGGATCCCCAGACCACGAAGGCCAGGGTGAGCACGGCGGTGACGCCGAAGACGATCCGGTCGGTGGCCGGGCTCCGGCCACCGGCCGGCCCCTGATCGGGGAGGGGCACGCCCGTGGGTGGATTCTGAGGTTTTGTCACCCTTTAGGGCCTACCACAAACGGCGCGTCCCACACCTCTTCAGCACGCTGTGTCGGGGGTCCCTTCGGTCAGGTGGTACGTGGCGCGGGCATCGAGCAGCAGCGCGACCAGGGCCCGTTCCGACTGCCGGAGCGGCACGAGGACCCCGCTACCCGATTTCCGTACGGAGATGCCGTGCAGCGCCAGTTCGTCCCCGACCTCGGCGTACTGGTCCGCGGTGAGCCGGTATCCGCAGGGCGGGTCCTGGATGACCTCGGCGGGTTCGGCCGGGTCGTTGTCGGCGCCGCCCACGTAGACCGGTCCGGTGTCGCGCAGTCCGGCCACCCGGGCGGCGCCGGTCGCCGTCTCGATCTGGCCGCGCCGCTCCTGGGCGAAGTCGAACAGGCCGCCGAGCGCCGCGAGCTGGGAGTCGCGGCGGCGCCGGTTGTTGAGCGCGGGGTCGGCCTCCTCCTCGGGGGTGCCCGGGTCGACGCGGCTCTCGATGAGCAGGCCGACCGCGTGCTTGAGCCCGGAGAGATTGCGCAGGATGCGCTCCTGTCCGTCGCCCGCGGTCTGCTTGACCGGTTCGCCGGTGACGGGGTCGGTCCAGATGCCGTACGTGCCCGTGGAGTGCCCGGCGGCTTCCGCGGCGGGCCGCACGTACGTCCCCGAGAGGGTGCGGGCCTCGTCGTGCACGGCCGGGTCCGTGTTGAGGTTGCGGGGCCAGAGGTCGAAGAGGTCCTTGTCGTAGTACTCGGGGGTGGCCCCGTACTCGTGCAGGTCGTAGATGACGTCCGGCTCACGGTCGCGGATGACGGCGGCCATCGCGCGGGCCTCGGCGGTCTCCAGGGCGACGTGGTCGCGGTTGATGTCGACGCCGTCGGAGTTGCCCCGGGTGTTCGCGGCGCGGCCGTCGGGGTTGGCGGTCGGCACGACGAGGAGGGTGGTGCGGGACAGGAAGGCGCGGGTGGCCGGGTCCTTGTCGTAGGCGAGGTCGCGCACCTTGGTGAGGCAGGCCTCGCGGCCGGAGGGCTCGTTGCCGTGCTGGCTGCAGATCAGCAGCACGGTGTGGGTGGTGGTGCGCTCCCCGACGCGGACGAGCTGGAGCGGCCGGCCCTGCTTCGTGGTGCCGATCCGGGAGACGGAGACGCGGTCGGAGGCCTCGTCGAGGTCGGCGAGGAGGCGCTGCTCCTCGGGCTGGCTGGTCCAGCGGGCCCCGCCCGTCTCCTCGAAGCCGGTGCGGGGCGGGTGGCCGGTGGCCTGGGCCGGGGACGTGACCACGAGGGGCGCGGCGAGCGCCGCGGTGGCGCAGGCGGTCAGGGCCAGTCTGCTGAGTCTCATCGGTTGCTGCCTCCCGGGACGGGGCGGCCGGGCCGGAAGGTGCTGGGCCCGTCGGCCGCGGAGGGTTGGGGGGTGGCGACGGTGGGTCCCGCGGTGGCGGCGGCGAACGCGGCGGCTCCGCCGACGACGGGCACGCGGGCCGCCGTGCGGGACAGGTCGAGCGTGAGCGTGGGCCGGGTCGACGGATGGTCGATGAGGTCCTTGTCGGTGCCGGCGACGATCAGAGCGAGCCGGTGCCCCTTCGGCACGACGTGGTCGCTCGCGGCGAGGGAGATCGTGAGCGTGTACGGCGTGCCGGGCTTGAGCTGCCGGCCCTTCGCCGGGTCGGCGTAGGTGCCGAGGTCGGTCCAGCCGCGGCTGAACACGGTCGCGCCGACGTCGGCGGTCGCGGCCCGGGTGGCGAGGAAGCAGGAGCTGTCGCCGGGCGTGCTCGGGCCCCAGCAGGTGCGGTCGGTCAGCGTGTCGATGCCCTCGCCGGAGCCGCTGAAGTCGCGGATCGTGGCGGGGCCGAGGTCCACGAGCACGGCGCTGAGGTGGGCGGTCGGGGTCGTCGGGGTGGCGGTGACCGTGACCTTCGAGGAGCCGGACAGACGCAGGTCCTCACCGAGCGGGCGGCTGAGGAAGCCGGCCTTGTCCGGGGTGCCGGTCTCCAGGTCGGCCGCCCAGTCGGTCTCGGAGCGGGACGGGTCGTCGGTGAACTGCGCGATGCCGGTGCCCGGTTCGAGGCTCAGGGTGCCGACGCCGGGGGCGCCGCCGGTGCCGGGGCGCAGGGCGGTGGTGCGGGTCGCGGCCGGCGGCCAGACGCGGTCGGTGGTCCAGCGGTCGGGGGCGCGCTCGATGTCGGCCATGGGTTCGCGGTCGATGCCGTTGTCGTAGCCGAGCAGTTCGTGGTCGAACCAGCGGTGCAGGGTGTCGACCCACTGGGCGCGCCGGAAGTCGAACGGGTCGACGTGGCCGGTCTGCGCGAGCCAGATCTTGCGCTCGACGCCGTTCCGCGCGAGCGCCTCCCACCACTGGCCGAAGTGCTTGGCGCGGACGTTGAGGTCCTGCATGCCGTGCACGACGAAGACGCTGGCCTTCACCTTGCTCGCGTCCTTGACGTAGTCGCGCTCCTGCCACAGCCCGGTCCAGTCACCGCTGCGGGGCGCTTCGTCGACAAGTCGCTTCTGCACGGCGGCGCAGTGGGTACGTGCCTCGGGGCTCTCGACGTAGTCGGACAGCCACTCGGGGCCCGAGTCGTAGAGCGGGGCGCCCTGCTGGAAGTAGTAGTCGTACCAGGAGGAGATGCCGCCGATCGGCACGATGGTCTCCAGGCCCTCGACGCCGGTCGCGGCGACGCCGTTGGCGATCGTGCCGTCGTAGCTCTTGCCGATCATGCCGGTGCGGCCGTTGCTCCAGTCCGCGCGGGCGCGTTCGCCGCCGGTGCGGGTGGTGTAGCCCGTGGCGCGGCCGTTCAGCCAGTCGACGACGGCCTTGGCGGACTGGATGTCGGAGCGGCCTCCGACGTCGACACAGCCGTCGGAGCGATTGGTTCCGGCGAGGTCGACGCCGATCACCGCGTAGCCGCGCGGCACGAAGTAGTTGTCGTAGAAGAGCGGCATCTGCACGACGTTCCCGTCGGCGTCGTACGTCTTCTTCTGGCTCTCGTTGCCGCGCCCGCAGCAGGAGTAGTACGGGCTGGCGTCCATGATCACGGGGATGCGACGGCCCTGGGCCGCGGGCTCGCGGGGGCGGACGATGTCGACGGCGACCCGGTCCGTCCTCCCGTCCCCGTCCCCGTCGAGCCGGGTGTCGACCCAGACGGACTCACGGATCGCGGTGTCGTACGCGTAGACGGGCCGGGACTCGCGCGCGCCGTCGTCGGCGGCGGCGCGGGCGGCACCCGGCACGAGCAGCACGGCGAGCAGGGCGGCGGTGACCGCGGCGGCGAAGGTGCTCCAGAGGCGGTGCGTGCGTCTGGCAGGTATCGGCATGGCGCGGAAGGTACACGGGTCAACTGCTGTGCGACAGAGGGCCGCCCGGGCCGAGGTCAGGTCCGTGGGGCGTCCAGGCGCATGTCGGCCGAATGGCGATCGTGTGACAGGCGGGGCCATGGACATGACCTGGGGCACGGGTGCTGAATAGGCTCGCGGACGAGCTCAACCCCGTGTCCGTCCCTACGACTTGGAGCTTTTGTGTACCGCAGACTCATCGTCCCCGGCGCGATCGCGGCCTCCCTCCTGCTGGCGATCCCGGCATCGGCCGCCGACTTCGAGCCCGGGGCCTCGGGCATCGGCGATCCCTACTACCCGACGTACGGGAACGGCGGCTACGACGTCTCCCACTACGACCTGCGTCTGAAGTACCAGCCGAAGACGGACCTGCTGGAGGGCACGGCGACGATCATCGCCACCTCCACGCAGGACCTGTCGCGGTTCGACCTCGACCTCGGGCTCGATGTCAGCGAGGTCCGGGTGAACGGCAAGAAGGCGGCGTTCGCCAAGTCCGGCGAACAGGAGCTGGAGGTGACCCCGGCGGCCGGGCTGCCGAAGGGCACCTCGTTCTCCGTCGTCGTCAAGTACGCGGGCAAGCCCTCGGAGCTGAAGCTGTGGGGCTTCACGTCCCCGCAGCGCACTCCGGACGGCGCCGTGTTCGCCAACGAGCCGGAGTCGGCGGCCTGGTGGTTCCCGTCGAACGACCACCCGCTCGACAAGGCCACCTACGACATCTCGGTCGCGGTGCCGGACGGCACCCAGGCCATCTCCAACGGCACGCTCCAGTCGCAGACCTCGAAGCTCGGCTGGACCCGCTTCAACTGGCGCTCCAGCCACCCGCAGGCCACGTACCTGGCGACGCTCGCGGTCGGCAAGTTCGACATCACCACCGACAAGACCGCGGACGGCCTGCCGGTCCTCAACGCCTACAGCAAGGACCTCGGCGCGAACGAGGGCGCCGCGAAGGCCAGCGTCGAGCGGACCGTCGAGGTCGCCGAGTGGCTGGAATCGATCTACGGCAAGTATCCCTTCGAGGCGCTCGGCGGCTACGTCCCCAACGTGCCGTCCGGGTTCGCCCTGGAGACCCAGACCCGGCCGTTCTACTCCCCCAAGCAGTTCGCGAACGGGGCGAACGTGTCCGTCGTCGTCCATGAGCTGGCCCACCAGTGGTACGGCGACAGCGTCTCCGTGAAGAACTGGAAGGACATCTGGATCAACGAGGGCTTCGCCCGCTACGCCCAGTGGCTCTGGTCGGAGAAGGAGGGCGAGGGCACGGCGCAGGAGCTCGCGGACTACGTGTACGCGCAGCACCCGGCGGACGACGCGTTCTGGACGGTCAAGCCCGGGGATCCCGGCGCGGAGAACCAGTTCGCCGGGGCCGTGTACGACCGGGGGGCGCTGGCGCTCCAGGCGCTGCGCAACGAGGTCGGCGAGAAGAAGTTCTTCGCCGTTCTGAAGGGGTGGCCGCAGCAGCACGCGTACGGGAACGCGGAGGTCTCCGACTTCGTGGCGTACGCGGAGTCCGTCTCCGGGAAGAAGCTCGGTCCGCTGTTCGACACGTGGCTGTATCAGCCGGTGAAGCCTGCCGCTCCGGCGCTGAGCGCTGCCGCGCCGGTGCGGGAGCCGAAGTCCTTCCAGCGGATCGCGGCGACGAACTCGATCCACGACGTGCGCTGATCCGTTCGTCTGCGGCTCCGGTGGGGCTTCTCGCGCAGTTCCCCGCGCCCCTGAAATGCAGACGCTTCGCGTCGCATTTCCCCGACGGGCGAGCGCCCGATGAGATCGCGCACGAAGTGCGCATCTCAGGGGCGCGGGGAACTGCGCGGCCCGCCCCCACCGGCCCGTAGGCGAAGTTCCGACCTCGCCTCGCGGGCCACGCTCAGGTAGCGGAGGCGTTCCGGGAGGTGGGGGACGGTCAGGCGGACCAGGGCCGCGAAGCGGCGGAGCCGGCGCTCGTCGCGGGGCGACCAGTCGAGGCCCAGGGCGACCCGCGCCTCCGGCGGCAACAACCCGACCGACAGAAACCGCAGACCCCGTACGAGAATCGGCCGCACCAAGGGCCAGACGAGCCGCGCAGCGCCCGGCGGGGCCGGCAACGCGCGGCGCGCGGACGTCAGCTCGCGGACCACCGCGTTCGGCGCGATCTCCAGAGCCAGCATCCGGTGGTAGTACGGCCAGAACTCGGCCGTGGTCTGCGGCATGTCCCGGTCCCGGATGCCGAGGATCCGCCCGACCATCAGCCACTCCGCGTAGAACCGCTCGTCCTCCTCGACGGTGAAGGGGCGCGCGAAGTAGCGGCGGGCGTACCGCGCGACGGGGTACCCGGTGGCGTGGACCCAGGCGTAGTACGCGGGGGTCAGCGCGTGATAGCGCCGGCCGCTCGGGTCCGTGCCCCGCACTGTGCGATGGACGCGTCGCAGCCGGCGCCCCTCCTCGACCGCGGCTTCGCCCCCGTACACCCACAGGAGTACGGAGTTGAGGGAGCGGGCGCCACGGCCCCAGGGGTCGGTGCGGAAGACGGAGTGGTCGTCGACGCCCGCACCGACGGCGGGGTGGGCGACCTGGAGGACGAACGCGGCGGGCAGCGCGAGCAGCGAGCGGATGTCACCGGCGGTCTCCCACAGGATGCCGCCGGGCGGGGGCGGAGCCGGATCGTGCTGCGTCATGGTGTGTCCCGTGGGGCGGCCTCGTACGGGTGTGGTGTGTGATCCAGTATGCGCCGGACGGCCGGTGCTAGGTCTCGCCGCCGTAGCGTTTGGCCAGGTCGGAGGCGAGTTCGGAGACGCAGGTGCACAGGTCGCTGACGGCGGCGGAGTGCTCGGTGACCCGTGCGGGTGCGGGGCGCGCGGGGACGATCCGGGCGCGCAGGCCGCTGGGGCCGGCCGGCGGGGCCGACGCTCCGTCCCGCCGGGGGCGCAGCCGTGCGGAGGTGACGAGTGCCGTCGCGAGCGCGACCGCGAGTACGGCGAGTCGTCCCGCCTTGACCTGGACGCGCCACGGAACCATCGCCATGGCTGGTTCCTACCCGCAGGGCGGGACGTGATGTCACCCGTCGTGGTCGTACACGGTCACGGGTATCCGACAGCGCACGAGGCGCTCGGTTCGGCGGCCCGCCGCGGGGCTGGGTCTCTCGTCGCCGGGTGCCGCCCGGTGGGGGCTGGCCGCGCAGTTCCCCGCGCCCCTGAGATGCGCACTTCGTGCGCGATCTCATCGGGGAAATGCGCCCGAAGGGCATGCATTTCAGGGGCGCGGGGAACTGCGTGAGAAGCCCCACCGGGCGGCAGCCGGCCATGGACGGGTCAGGTCACCCACGGGCCCCGGCCGAACGCGGCGGTGGCGTCACCCCGGACATACGTGATCTCCGACATGACGCCACCGTAGGCCGGGGCACTGACAACGGGCGGGGTCAGTCGCCCTGGGCCACCTTGGTCAGTTCCTCGGTCGCCGTGCGCTCGACGCGGCGGCGGACGCCGAACCAGCCGAGGACGAGCAGCGCCGCGACGATCGGGATGAGGTACAGGGTCTTGCGGCCGACCTCGGGGTCCTTCCACATGAGGCCGAGCACGGCCAGCAGGAAGGCGATCGTCACGTACTCGGTGACGCCGCTGCCGGGCAGCTTGAAGTGCGGGCGCTGGACCAGGCCCTCCTTGGCCCGCCGGACGAAGGCGAGGTGGCAGATCATGATGATGATCCAGGTGCTGATGATGCCGAGCGAGGCGACGTTCAGCACGATCTCGAAGGCCTTGCCGGGCACGACGCTGTTCAGGACGACGCCGAGGACGCCGACGCCCGCGGTGAGCAGGATGCCGCCGTAGGGCACCTGGTTCTTGTTCATCACGGCCGTGAAGCGGGGCGCGGAGCCGGCCATCGCCATGGAGCGCAGGATGCGGCCGGTGGAGTAGAGGCCGGAGTTCAGCGACGACATGGCGGCGGTGAGGACCACGAGGTTCATCACGTCACCGGCGGCAGGGACGCCGATGCGGGAGAGGACGGTGACGAACGGGCTCTCGTCGGCGGAGTACACGACGCCGGGCAGGAGCAGCGCGAGCAGGATGACCGAGCCCACGTAGAAGAGGCCGACACGCCACATGATCGAGTTCACCGCGCGGGGCACGACCTTGTGCGGCTCGGCGGTCTCGCCCGCGGCGACACCGACCAGCTCCAGGGACGCGTAGGCGAAGACGACACCTTGCATCACGAGGACGACGGGCATCATGCCGTGCGGCAGGAAGCCGCCGTTGTCCGTGATGACGCTCAGACCGGGCGTCTGGCCGCCCACGTCGTGCTGGGTGACCAGCAGGAAGATGCCGACGAACATGAAGCCGACCAGGGCGGCGACCTTGACGATCGCGAACCAGAACTCCATCTCGCCGAAGATCTTCACGGAGATCAGGTTGATGGCGAGGACCACCGCGAGGGCGATCAGGGCCAGCACCCACTGCGGGATGCTCGTGAAGAAGCTCCAGTAGTGCGTGTACAGGGCGATCGCCGTGATGTCGGCGATGCCGGTGGTCGACCAGTTGAGGAAGTACATCCAACCGGCGACGTACGCGCCCTTCTCGCCCAGGAACTCACGGGCGTAGGAGACGAACGAGCCGGAGGAGGGCCGGTACAGGACCAGCTCACCGAGGGCGCGCACGACGAAGAAGGCGAAGATGCCGCACACGAGGTACGCGACGGCGAGGGCGGGGCCTGCCGAGTGGAGGCGGCCTCCCGCTCCGAGGAAGAGTCCGGTGCCGATCGCGCCACCGATCGCGATCATGTTGACGTGGCGGGCCTTGAGGTCCTTGCTGTAACCGGCGTCGCCCGCATCGGCGGGCGCCTGGGACGCATCTGTGCGGGATGCGTCCATAGCCGTGGTGACGGCGTCCTTGCTCACGTGGGGGTGTCCACTCTGTGGTGCCCGGCGACGTGGGGGCCGCCGGGGTCCGGATGTGCTCCGGTCCGCGACACCCCTGACAGCGCGCGGACCGACGGTGCACCTTCCCCCACACATCCCGGAACACGCGGTGGCGGAGATCACATAGCGGCGCTTCTCACATGGCGGGACGCCTCTATGCAGAGACTCGAACGCGGGTGTATGCCGCCGAAGCACCTGCCCACGGACTTTCACACCGTAGGTGTGTCAGCAATACTGTAGAACCCGATCGCACGCGTACGAGGACGAGGATGACGACGGACATCGAGGACGCCGGGACGGTGTCGGGCCCGACGCTGACCGTCGACGAACTGGCGGCCCGCGCGGGCGTGACGGTCCGCACCATCCGCTTCTACAGCACCAAGGGGCTGCTCCCGCCGCCGGTCATCGGGCCGCGCCGGGTCGGGCACTACGGACAGGACCATCTCTCCCGGCTCGCGCTCATCGAGGAGCTCCAGCACCAGGGCATGACCCTGGCCGCGATCGAGCGGTACGTGGAGCAGCTGCCGGCGGACCTGAGCGCGCACGACCTGGCGATCCACCGGGCCGTCGTGGCGAGCTGGGCGCCGGACACGGCGGAGGAGATGAGCCTCGCGGAACTGGAGCGCCGGGCCGGGCGCCCGCTGTCCGGCGCCGATCTGGACCGGCTGTCGGCGATGGGCGTCGTCGGCTACGAGGACGAGGCGGACGCGTACCGGGTGGACGTGGCGCTGCTGCGGCTCGGCGTGCAGCTGCTCGACGTGCCGATCGCGCACGAGACGATCCTGGCCTCGCGGACCGTGCTGCTCGATCACGCGCGGGAGGCGGCGCACGAGCTGTCGCGGCTGTTCCGGGACGAGGTGTGGGGCCCCTACCGGGAGCGGGAGTCGGACCCCGAGCACGTCGCGGCGATGAAGTCGCTGTCGGCCCACATGCAGCCGATGGTGATGCAGGCGCTGGTGACCGCGTTCCAGCGGTCCCTGAGCGAGGAACTGCGGGAGGCGTTCCGCTCGGAGAGCTGAACACCTCCCGCAGGAGTGGGGCCCTGGTGGGTCAGTCGGAGAAGGTCTCGCCCTTCTCCGCCTTCTCGACGAGCAGCGCGGGCGGCAGGAACCGGTCGCCGTAGCGCTCGGCCAGCTCGCGCGAGCGGGCCACGAAGCCGGGCAGGCCGCCCTTGTAGCCGTTGATGTACTGCAGGACGCCGCCGGTCCAGCCCGGGAAGCCGATGCCGAAGATCGAACCGATGTTGGCGTCGGCGACCGAGGTCAGGACGCCCTCCTCGATCAGCTTCACCGTGTCGAGGGCCTCGCTGAAGAGCATGCGCTCCTGCATGTCCTCGAACGGGATGGTGTGGCCCGCCTTGGTGAAGTGCTCGCGCAGGCCCGGCCAGAGACCGGCGCGCTTGCCGTCCTCGCCGTACTCGTAGAAGCCCGCGCCGCCGCTGCGGCCGGTGCGGCCGAACTCGTCGACCATGCGGTCGATGACGGCCTCGGCGGGGTGGGTGTCCCAGGTCCCGCCGGCCTCGGTGATCGCGGCCTTCGTCTCGTTGCGGATCTTGCGCGGCAGGGTGAGGGTGAGCTCGTCCATGAGGGAGAGCACCTTCGCCGGGTAGCCGGCCTGGCCCGCGGCCTGCTCGACCGACGCGGGCTCGATGCCCTCGCCGACCATGGCGATGCCTTCGTTCATGAAGTGGCCGATGACGCGCGAGGTGAAGAAGCCGCGCGAGTCGTTGACGACGATCGGCGTCTTGTTGATCTGCCGGACGAGGTCGAAGGCGCGGGCCAGCGCCTCGTCGCCGGTGCGCTCGCCCTTGATGATCTCGACGAGCGGCATCTTGTCGACCGGCGAGAAGAAGTGCAGACCGATGAAGTCGGCCTGGCGCTCGACACCCTCGGCGAGCGCGGTGATGGGCAGTGTCGAGGTGTTGGAGCACAGCAGCGCGTCGGGCTCGACGAGGTGCTGGATCTCCTGGAACACCTTGTGCTTGAGCGACGGGTCCTCGAAGACGGCCTCGATGACGGCGTCGCAGCCGGCGACGTCCTGCGGGTCGGCGGTCGGCGTGATGCGGGCGAGCAGCGCGTCCGCCTTCTCCCGCGTGGTGCGGCCGCGCGTGACGGCCTTCTCGCAGAGCTTCTCCGAGTAGGCCTTGCCCTTGGCGGCCGACTCGGCGGAGACGTCCTTGAGGACGACGTCGATGCCCGCGCGGGCGCAGGAGTAGGCGATGCCGGCGCCCATCATGCCGGCGCCGAGGACGGCGACCTTGCGGACCGTGCGGGGCTCGATGCCCTTGGGCCGGTTGGCACCCGAGTTGACGGCCTGGAGGTCGAAGAAGAACGCCTGGATCATGTTCTTCGCGGTCTGGCCGGTGACCAGCTCGGTGAAGTAGCGCGCCTCGATGGTCAGGGCGGTCTCGAAGTCGACCTGCGAGCCCTCGACGGCGGCGGCGAGGATGTTGCGCGGGGCCGGGTAGGGCGCGCCGTTGAGCTGCTTCTTCAGGTTGGCAGGGAAGGCCGGGAGGTTCGCCGCGAACTTCGGGTTGGCGGGGGTGCCGCCCGGGATGCGGTAGCCGGGCTTGTCCCAGGGCTGCTGCGACTCCGGGTTGGCGTCGATGAAGGCCTTCGCCTTCTCGATCATCTCCTCGGGGGTGGCGGCGATCTCGTGGACCAGGCCGTTGTCCAGCGCCCGCTTCGGGGTGTACTGGGTGCCCTGGAGGAGGATCTTGAGGAGGGCGTCGGCGATGCCCATGAGGCGGACGGTGCGGGTGACGCCGCCGCCGGCCGGGAGCAGGCCGAGCGTGACCTCGGGCAGACCGATCTTGGAGCCCGGGGTGTCGAGGGCAACGCGGTGGTGGCTGGCGAGGGCGATCTCGTAGCCGCCGCCCAGGGCCGCGCCGTTGATCGCGGCGACGACCGGCTTGCCGAGGGTCTCGATGCGGCGCAGCGAGTTCTTGATGCCGGTGCCGGTCTCGAAGACGGCCTGGGCGTCCTCGGGGCCCGCCTTCATCATGTCCTTGAGGTCACCGCCCGCGAAGAAGGTCTTCTTGGCGGAGGTGTAGATGATGCCCCGGATCGAGTCGCGCTCGGCCTCGGCGCGGTCGGCGATCGCGGCGATCGAGTCCTTGAACGCCTGGTTCATGGTGTTCGCGGACTGGTTCGGGTCGTCGAGGACGAGGGTGACGATGCCGGTGTCGTCCTGTTCCCAGCGGATGGTGGAGCTGGCGGTCATTGTGTTCTCCGTGAAGTCAGGTGCGGGTCGCTTTGTGGCGGCTACGGGGAGGGGGGCCGGGTCTCGTCGCCGGGTGCGGGTGGGTGGGGGCTGAGCCGCCACAACCCCCCCCCCCGAAAAAGCCCACCCGCGCGTAGCCCATA